>CALZKB010000170.1 GCA_945787575.1 Thermoanaerobaculia bacterium
GCGCGCATGCCAATAAGGCCACGGCACCCGCCTTGCCTCTTCGGAGACGTGATTGAAGTGGACGATCGGATCGACCGGCAACAACCGTCAAAAGGAAACTCAACATGAAGGCTTCAAAGACCCTCCCTGCCGCGCTCGGCGCGGGCACTCTCATGACGCTCCTGGTTGCCCTCCCTCTGGCAAGCGCGGAACCGGTGACCGACAGCGTGATCGTCCAAGCAGCGAGTCTCTCGGCGGCCACGCTCGCGGTGGAAGAGGTCGGCGGCAAGATCACCCATGAGCTCGCGATCATCCGGGCCGTCGGAGCCGAGCTGACGGACAGCCAGCGGACGGAGGTCGCCAGGATCGACGGCATTCGCGTCTATAAAGACGTTCGGGTCGAGACCCAGGACGATGACTCAGACGCGGACAGCGATTCCGACGAAGGCTCGTCTCCGAGCCCGGCTACCCTGATCGAAAACGAGTACAGCGCGGACACCTCGTACCAGGACACCGTCTACCCCACCGTCGTCGAAGCCGCCCCCCTGCACAAACAGGGCGGCCTGGGACGGGGTGTAACCGTGGCGGTGGTCGACAGCGGCCTCTCCGCCGGAGGTTCGGGCTGGAACTGGATCGAGAAGAACACCACGCGCGAGGTCCGCATTCTGGCGACCTTCAACGCCATCACGGGCGTCGCGGGGGCCGACATCCATGACGACAACGGCCACGGCACCCACGTGGTCAACGTTCTCGCCAGCAGCCGCAAGTCCATCGGAACCAAACCCCGCAGCTACAACGGTGTCGCTCCCGACGCCGATCTGGTGATCGTCAAGGCCTTCGACGCCGAGGGTCAGGGCCGCTACCTGGACGTCATCCGCGGCATCGACTTCGTCGTCGCCAACAAGGACGCCTACGGCATCCGCGTGCTCAACCTCTCGTTCGGCGGTACCCCACAGTCTCACTACTGGGACGATCCCCTCAACCAGGCGGTGATGGCCGCCTGGCAGGCCGGCATCGTCGTGGTCGCCTCGGCCGGGAACCAGGGGCCCGATGCCATGACGATCGGCGTTCCCGGGAACGTCCCTTACGTCATTACGGTCGGAGCCGTCTCGGATGCGGTGACCGCTAGCCCGGCCGACGACTTCCTGACCTCGTTCTCCGGCGCCGGTCCCACCTTCGAAGGCTTCGTCAAGCCCGAGGTGGTCGCGCCGGGCGGTCATGTGCTCGCCCAGATCGACCCCTGGAGCTGGCTCGCGCAGATGTTCATGAGCTGGCTTTTCGGAGACAGCTACTTTCACATGTCCGGTACATCGCAGTCGGCGGCCGTGGTTTCGGGCACGGTCGCGCTGATGCTCGAGGCCGATCCCTGGCTCACATCGACGTGGCCGACGCTCTCGCCAGCACGGCCAGCGGCTGCGCCAACAACGGCATCGACGTCGACCTGGATCTGGCCGGCATCCAGCACTACGGCGGACGGGCGAACGTCGACGCCGACGGCAACTACTACATCACCGGCCTCGACGGCTATCTCTGGAACGACGGCTTCCTCTGGAACGACGGCTTCTTGTGGAGTGACGGCTTTCTCTGGAACGACGGTTTTCTCTGGAATGATGGCTTCCTCTGGAACGACGGCTTCCTCTGGAACGATGGCTTCCTGTGGAACGACGGCCTCCTCTGGAACGACGGTGCTGCCGATGTCATGAGCGTCGGCGACTGGGTCGAACAGGAATAGGGGCTCGATTCGAAGCCGGCTACGGAGACTTCTAGAGTTGATGCAATGAGCGACCGGGTGAGAACATCTACAAGGCAAAGGTGGACTGTGAGCATCTCTGCACTGGCGCTCACCTTCGGCTTCCTCTGGACGGATATCCGAACCGCCTTTCCCTGGTTCGACGCGCTCATCGACACGCTGACAGGCTAAGCCGCACGCTTCTTGCCCCGCTCGTGTCGGTCAACCCCGGCTCGAGCCAGCGCAGGCGATCGGCCTCAGAGCGCGATTCCGTACTTCTTGATCTTGCTACCGAGCGTCTTGACGTCGATGCCCAGAAGCCGCGCGGCGTGAGCCTTGATACCGCCCGTGTAGCGCAACGTGCGAAGGACGTGCCCGGCTTGGATCTGCGCGAGCGAGGCGGGTTCATCGCTCAACGGTCGCGGCTCGTTGTCCTGAGCGCTCAGGATGTTCTGGGGTATATCGGATTCATCGAGCCGCTCGCCGGGCGCCAGCAGCACGATGCCTTCGATCACGTTCGCGAGCTCGCGAACGTTCCCCGGCCAGGAGTAGTTGCACAGCGCTCTCACCGCCGCTTCGGTGGGTGTCTTGGTCGTCTCGCCGGGTAAGCGATATCGATCGAGGTAGAGCTGAATCAGGCCTGGTATGTCTTCCCGGCGTTCTCGCAGCGGTGGCAGGTCGATGCCTACGACGTTGAGGCGGAAGAAGAGATCCCGGCGGAAACGACCTTCCGCGATCTCCCGCTGCAGGTCCTTGTTGGTCGCCGAGATGACGCGCACGTCGACCTTGAGAAAGGACGTACCCCCGACCCTGCGCAGCTCGCCGCTGTCGAGCACCTGGAGGAGCTTGGCCTGCATGGCCGGGCTGGTTTCCGCGACCTCGTCCAGAAAGAGGGTCCCTCCGTCCGCAACCTCGAAGAGGCCCGGCTTGGCGCTCGCCGCGCCGGTGAATGAGCCCTTCTCGTGACCGAACAGCTCACTCTCGAGCAGAGTATCGTTGAGCGCGCCACAGTTGATATGCAGTTGAGGTTCGTGAGACCGAGAGCTTCGGCCGTGAATGAGCTTGGCTACGAGGCCCTTGCCCGCGCCGGTCTCACCCCGGATCAGAATCGAGGCGTCCGAAGGTGCAACTCGGTCGACAATCCCGAGGATTCCCTTCATCGCCGGGCTCTCCGCAATGACGGTGCCGCCCGACTGAGTGTAGTTCTTGGAGGCCGTGTGCTTGAGTGCGACCACCTCCCTGCGAAGGCGATACCTGGTTGCCGCATTCCGGAGCGTGGCCGTCAGTTTGAACGCGTCGAACGGCTTCGATAGGTAGTCGCAGGCGCCGGTCTTGATCGCTTGCACCGCGGTGTCGAGATCCGGGTGGCCCGTGAGCACCACGACCTCCGGAGCCTGGGGCAACTCGCGCAATCTCTCCAGCACCTCGAGGCCCTGCATGCCCGGAAGGTGAAGGTCGAGCAGGACGACATCGAACCGCCGGCGCTTGACGACCCGGAGCCCCTCTTCGCCAGTGCAAGCGACGGTCAGGACGAACTCGTCTCGTTTCAGGGTTTCGGCAACTGCGGTCCGGACCAGAGGGCAGTCGTCGATGATGAGCGCTTCAATGGGCTTCATGGCACCTCAACTCAGAGAATAGGAGCGGAGCCCGCGACCGACCAGAAGACTGCCGCCCAAGCTCTTGTAGGACGGGGTAGGTCCGTGTGTAGGCGCAGCCCTCCCATTTCTCCGGTTCGATTCTCAGTGCCGGGAAAAACACCCTGGTCCGGAAGCGGTTCGTAGGAACGAGATCGAGCCGTTTGTCGAGCAATCTAATCTTCTAAGTCACTCAAGGATAGGAACTTATTCGATGTCCCCTCGACTCCGCACTTATGCGCGCATTCGAATAGCTCGACGGAACACGGCTTGCCCCTCGGGGAAGGTGCAAGACCCCAAGAGAGAAGGTCAACATGAAAGCATCAAATCCGCTCTCGACGACCCTCGGCGCGACCGTCATCGCGATGTTCTCGCTCGCGGTGCTCCTCTTCGGCGTGGAGACCCGGACCGAAGCCGTCGTTGTTCAGGCTGAATCTCTCGAGGCAGCCGCTCGGGCAGTCGAGCGAGTCGGCGGAACCGTCACCCAGGAGTTGAGGCTCAGCCGTGCTGTGTGTGCGCAACTGAACTCCTCCCAACGAGCGAACCTGCCAGCGTTGTCCACCAAGCTGCTCGTTTACGACGACGCTTCGATCGCGTTGGCGGGTGAACCCACAAGCAGCCCCTGTAACCCGCGCGGCATCGCTCCTTCAGCAATCGCCGACACATTCCCTCAAGCAGGAAACGCCCCGCGCCTCTGAGCTCGGCGATGCCGACAATGTCAGCGTTTGACCTACAGCCGGCTGAGTGTCGGGCCGCTAGGCAGCCAGGTGCCAACGGCCGATCATAGTGAGGGGAAGAAGCCTATCCGCACCGTGACCGTCATGTACACACCAACCAACACACCGACCGGAAGAAACTCGCACTCGGCTCTTTGGCGAGCGACGATCCTCGTCGTGCTTCTCGCCCTCGGCGCCACGCCGGCCACCGCACTGATCCACGAGTACTTCGTCCCCGTTCCCGAAGAGCAGGTGCGCACCTGGGCCGTGGCGATCGATCAGGGGGCCTATCCCCCGAGCGACGCCATGCGAACGGTCGTCTCGCTCACCGTCACGATCGACGGCACCCTGGTCAACTACGATCACTGGGAAGACGGCCTCGAGGCCGATCCCACGAGCCCGACCCAGGGCAGCACCGAGACGTGGGGTGACGGTCTCGCCTCGACCGGCTGCCCGCCGACCAAGAACGGCGCGCCGCTCGCCTGCAGTGACGCCAACGACGTGCTCGGCGCCGGGGATGTCGTGGCGCTCGAGAACGACGTCCCCGCGAATCCGAGGAGTCCGGCCCAGGTCCGATTCGATGGCGGCGATCTGATGGCCTCGACCGATGTCCTGGCGGTCACCCGGGCGAGTTGGCCGGTGACCGTGGGTGCGTTCTCGGGAGTGGTCCTGGCTGGCGCGGTCGAGGTCTACATGACCTCCGACTGGGGAGTGCGCTATCTGTCGCCGGTGGGTGAGGACGTCGCTTCCCACCCCACCTTCCCCAATGACATGTTCGAGTACACGGCGTTCTCGATCATGGCCGGCGAAGACGGGACTCTTGTGTCGGTCGATCTCGATGGCGACGGCGTGATCGATCAAAGCGCCACGCTCGATCGCGGCGAGAGCCTGCTTGCCGAGGGCGTCGACGTCGGCGGAGAAGTGCTCGCCACAAAGCCGGTGCAAGCGGATCTGCTCACCGGCGACATGAACACGACCTACGAGGCGCGCTGGTTCGCGCTTCAACCAGTCGAGCTCTGGAGCAGCGCCTACTACACGCCTGTCGGGGAGACCGACGCGGGAGCGCCGGTCTCGGTGATCGCATACAACCCGGGAGCGAGCGATATCAACGTCGACTACGAGACCCTGGCCGCCTCGGGCGCCTTCACTGTGCCGGCGGGCGGGATCTACGAGTTCACCATGCCGGCCAACTCGGGGGCGCGGTTCACCTCGCAAACGGAAACGACGCTGCCGCCCTTCAAGGACACCTGGCTCAACGAGCAGAGCGGTTGGGACAACCGCAACTGGGGCTCTTGCGATCGCCTTCAGGTCGACCGCGAGATCTCACCGAAGCAACAGCGCTCGCTCCTCGAATTCGATCTCTCTAGCATCCCGTCCGGGGCTACGATCCACTCTGCTGAGCTCGCCCTGACCAAGACCTCCGGTGGCAGCGGCATCGACATCTCGGCCTTTCGCGTGACCTCGGCCTGGGACGAGGGCTCTCTCTGCGACGTCGATGGCGCGGCGAGCTGGAACGACCGCCAATCGGGAATCCCCTGGACGACTCCGGGTGGAGATTTCGACGGCACGGCAATCGATACGGTCTCCGTTCTCGGAAACGGTGTCTACAGGTGGGACGTTGCCGCCCTCGTCGAGGATTGGATCGACGGCACCCACGCAAACCACGGCTTCATGGTCAAGGCCGATCCCGAGGGCGGGACGGATTACGACCAATGGTTCGCGAGCCAGGAGAACGCGACCGCGGCCAACCGCCCGGTACTGGTGGTCCGCTACAGCGGGGGCACCGAGACCTACCGGGACAGCTTCGGCTCGAACGTCTGGAACAACAGCGACGGTTCGCTGGATTGGAGCTCGAGTCCGTGGATCGAGATCGATGCGGCCGGCCCCGACCCCGACGCAGGGAAAGTCCAGATCGTCGCCGGGGAATTGCGGCTCAACGGCACGCCATCGGGTGACGATCCCAGCGCCGCACGCGAGACCGACCTGTCCGGCGCGCGCGCCGCGACACTTCGGTTCGACGTCCGCACCGATACCGGAGTGGAATTGGCGGAGGATTACATCGTCGTCGAGGTATCGGCCAATGGCGGCACCGACTATTCGGTTCTGGACACGCTGGACCTGGGACCGAGCTATTCGGGAGCGCGAAGTTACGACCTCTCCGCCTTCCTGAGCGTGAACACACGCGTTCGATTCCGGGTCTCGGCCGCGTACGGTGGTCCCCAGGAGTACTTCTACGCCGACAACGTCGAGATCGAGGCGGACACGGGCTCACCCCCCTTCTACGCTCTTTCGACCATCGACTACGACGACACCACCAACGACTGGGGCTTCAGCTTGATCCCGGAGAGCTTTCTTGCCACTGCGGCGGTGGTCGGCTGGGCCCCCGGGAGCGAGGATCTGAGCGAGAACGGCAGTCCGGTCTGGGTGACGGCCGAGAGGGATACGACGCTCTACATCGACTACGATGGCGACGGCACGAGCGACACCACGTCGGTTCTCAATCGGCTGCAGTCGCTACGTATTCGAGACACTGACAACGACCAGACGGGTATGCGGATCTGGACCGAGGATGGCACCCGCATCGCCGCCGCCTGGGGGCAGGAGGCGGGAGTCGCCTCCGCCGGGAGCCCGTCGCTGGATCTCGGGACCACGGTGCTGCCGTTCGTCAACCCGATCCTCATCAAGGAGGGCGATCTGCTCGTCGATCGGAATGGCAATGGCGTCGTCGATCCTGGCGACACTTTGCGCTACACGCTGACACTCAAGAATGTCGCCACCGCCGTGCTGCCCACGCCGACGGTCGTCGACACGCCCGACGTCAACACGAGCTACGAGACCGGCACGACCGAGATCGACGGCGTTCCGATCGCGGACGACGCCGGACCGGCGACTCCCTTCCCACTCGACGAAGACGGTTACACGCTGGCGACGATGCAGCCGGGGGAGGTGGTCGTCATCACCTACGAGATGACGATCGCCGATCCGCTGCCGGTGGGGGTCTGGTCGGTGCACAACACGGCCACCGTCGACGCCGGCGACGGCTCGACCTCGGCGATCAGTCCGACGACGGTTGCCATTCCGGGTCTTCGGATCAGCAAGTTCTCGGACGCCGTCGGACCCGTCTTTCCCGGCCAGATCCTGACCTACACGGTGACGGTGACGAACCCGTCGACCCTGACCGCGCGCCAGGTTTCCGTCCAGGACCCGCTGCCGCCGGGTACGACCTACGTGGCGGAGAGCACGAGTGCCTCGGGCGTCGTGGCCGCAGCAGCGCAGACTGTGGAATACGAGGACACGGGCTCGGCAGCGATCAACGGTTCGACGACCTGCGGAGGCAGCCCGATCGTGCGGACGCTCAATGTTTCCGAGTCGCTCACGTTGACCGATGTGGACTTCGGCTTCAACGCCACGCACTCGTTTCGAGGCGACATCCAGGTCGATCTCGTTTCTCCCGCCGGGACGCGGCTCACCGTGATCACCGATCCCGCCAACGCGGATGGTGACAACAACTACGACCTCCTGCTCGACGATGTTTCCGCGAATCCTCTGGACGACGACAATGCCGACAACACCTCGTCTCCGTACTACGACCGCACGGCCGCGCCGAGCACGGCTCTGAGCGGTTTCGACGGAGAGGACTCCCAGGGGACCTGGACGATCGAGATCTGTGATGTCTACCCGGCATCTCGGAGCGGTACCTACAATCGCAGCCGCCTCTCGCTGACCGGCACGACTCCGGGCGGACCCGCCACCAAGGACGACGTTCCGGGTGGAGCGAACCCCGATCTGGTCGACGGCGTGCCTCCGGATCTGGTGCTGCCCACCGACGGGTTCCAGCTGGCCACCGGTGAGAGCCTGACGGTGACCTTCCAGGTCCGCGTGGTCGACTCGCCCAACCCGAACCTGACGCGGATCTTGAATATCGCCGGCGCCACGAGTCCCGATGTCGGAGTCGTAGTGACCGACCAGGTCATCGATCCGCTGAGCCCAGGCGGCCAGATTGGCGATCTCGTGTGGCTCGACGGTGACGGTGACGGACTCTGGGACCTCGGTGAGCCGGGTCTGGCCAACGTGACCGTCGAGCTTCTGACGGGCTCGTGCACCCAGGGCGTCGACTGTTCCACGGCGGTCACCGACGCCAACGGGAGGTATGGTTTCAGCCACCTGGTCCCGGGCAGCTACCAGGTGCGCCTCGACGAGACGACGCTTCCCGGGTCACCCGGCGATCTGGTCCTCACGCCGGGCGGCGTCAACCCGAGCGCCGCGCTGCCGGTGACGGCGACCGAGACCTATCGCGACGTCGACTTCGGCTACATCCCGGCGCCGGACACGAACGTCATCGGTGACTATGTCTGGAGCGACGCCGATAACGACGGTCTGCAGGATCTCGGAGAACCCGGGATCGGCGGCGTGACGATCGATCTCATCGACGCGAAGATGAAAGCCTGGGTGGCCACTGCCACTACGAGCGCTGACGGCTCGTATCTGTTCGCCAACGTGGCAAACGGCAAGTATCGGGTCGACGTCACCGACACCGGTGGGGCGTTGGCCGGTTACACCCTGGCAGCAGGAGGTCAGAGTAGCGACGACCCGACGGGCTCGATCAAAGTCTCGGGCAACGAAGTCCATCTGAGGGCCGACTTCGGCTACTTCAAGGCCGGCCTGTTCTCGATCGGCGAGGCTGTTTTTCTCGATGACGACGACGACGGTGTGCGGGACCCCGCCGAGCCGGGCATCCAGGGCGTGACCGTGCTCCTTGTCGACGACTCGAATGGCGACGGAGCGTGGACCACCGGTGAGCCGACCATCGCGAGCGCGGTCAGCGGCGCCAACGGAGACTTCTCGTTACAGGGTCTCGAGGCGGGCGACTATCTGGTCGTCTTGAACGACGTCGATGCCGTCCTCGTCGGCCTGGCCGGCACCTCCTCACCGGCACGGGCCTTCGAGATCGCGGTGTCGGCCGGACCCAGCCACACGGGGGAAAGCTTCGGCTATTCCAAGCCCGGCGCGATCGGCGACCGGGTGTGGAGCGATGAAGACAACGACGGCGTCCAGGATCCCGGCGAGCCGGGTCTCTCGGACGTTACCGTCGAGCTCTGGCTGGACGACGGCGATGGCGTCTTCGACTCCACGGTCGATCTCTTCCAGTCCTCCACGACCACCGACGCCGCCGGCAGCTATCTGTTCACCGAGCTCATAGCCGACGGCTACTTCGTGAGCATCGACGACGGTCAGGCGGCCCTGACCAACACCACGCCGACGACCGTGGATCAGCAGACCGGACCGAACGCTTCCGGCACACAGATCGAAGCACTCCTGCTGGTGAGTGAAGCCAGCTTCCTGGTCGCCGACTTCGGCTACCGGAACACGAGCCTCTTCGATGTGTCAGGAAACGTGTTCGAGGATTTCGACTCGGATGGCTTCGACGACGGAGCGGCCGAGCCGGGCTTGGCTGAGGTTACCGTCGAGCTGATCGATCCCGGACCCGATTCACTCTTCGGGACGAACGACGATGTGGTCGTTACTACGACCGCTACCGACGCGCAGGGTAACTATCTCTTCGCCGACGTGCAGGGCAGCGTCGCTGTCCCGCGCGACTATCGGGTCGAGGTCACGGACACGGCTGGTGCCTTGAGGGACTATGAGCTGACCAGTGGATTGGAAGCGATCGAGATCACGGTCTCGGACGCCGAAGTCTCCGGCATCGACTTCGGCTATGTACGGGACGCGCAGACCGGCACGATCGGGAACTCGGTCTGGCTGGACAGCAACGGCGACGGCCTTCCGGGACTCAGCGAGGCGGGCCTGACCGCGGTGGTG
>CALZKB010000171.1 GCA_945787575.1 Thermoanaerobaculia bacterium
CGCTCGGCCCCACGGAGGTGGCGGCGACCAAAGACAACCTAGGCTGGCCGCAGGAGCCCACCTTCCACGTCCCCGACGAAGCTCGTGCTCCGTTCGCCGATCGAGCCGCTCTCGGCGCTGCGGAACACCAGGCTTGGGGCGAGAAGCTGGTGCTCTATCGGGAGGCACATCCCGAGCTCGCCGCCGAGCTCGACCGCAGGCGGGCGAGCCGGCTACCCGACGGTTGGGAGGCGCACCTTTCGACCTTCGACCCGGCAGCGGGTCCCCTCGCCACCCGCAAGGCCTCGGGAGTCGTTCTCAACGCCATCGCCGGAACCGTCCGCGAGCTCGCCGGCGGCTCCGCCGACCTCACCGGCACGAACAACACCTTTCTCGAAGGCCTGCCGGTCTTCGACGCCAGGGGACGCGCCGGTCGCAACTTCTACTTCGGGGTCCGCGAGCACGCTATGGGCTCGGCAATGAACGGCATGGCGCTCTCGGGGTTGCTCCGACCGTACGGCGGCACCTTTCTCATCTTCTCCGACTACATGCGCCCCGCCATCCGGCTCGCCGCCCTGATGGGGCTGCCGACGATCTATGTCTTCACCCACGACTCGATCTTCCTCGGCGAGGACGGCCCGACCCATCAGCCGGTGAGCCAGCTTCTCTCCCTGCGGTCGATTCCCAACCTGACGGTGATCCGCCCGGCGGACGCCAACGAGACAGCTTGCGCCTGGCGGGCGGCACTCGAGAATCGCTCGGGGCCGACGGCGCTCGTCCTCACTCGCCAGAAACTGCCGATCTTGCAAGCGACGTTGGACGCCGGTTACGAGGGCGCTCGGCGCGGCGGCTACACAGTGGTCCAGGGTGGCGACGATCCCGATCTCATCTTGATCGCCACCGGATCGGAGCTGTCGCTGGCGCTCGCCGCCGCCGAGGCGCTTTCCGCCGACGGAGTCTCCGCCCGCGTCGTCAGTCTCCCGTCCTGGGAGCTGTTCGACGCCCAGGATCGCGACTACCGCGAGCGGGTCCTGCCCCCCTCTCAGCCCCGCCGGCTCGCGATCGAAGCGGGGTCGCCGCTCGGCTGGGAACGCTACGTCGGCGAGCGAGGCGAGGTTCTCGGGGTCGACGGCTACGGGGCGTCCGCCCCGCTTCGGGATCTCACCGAGCAGTACGGTTTTACCGCCGACAACGTCCTCACCCGCGCCCGCGACCTGCTCACCTGACCGCGTCGGCGGCTAGGCCTCTGCGACCCTCGCCGGCCTGCTAGCATCCTCGGCAGATGAAGAAGAAGTCCGACATCGTAACCAACTGGCTACCCCGCTACACCGGCACTGCGGTCGAGGATTTCGGGCAGTACATCCTCCTCACCAACTTCAACAACTACGTCGAGAAGTTCGCCGAGTGGCACGGCGTCGAGGTCGCCGGCCTCGACCGGCCGATGCCCAACGCCACGGCCGAGGGCATCACTATCATCAACTTCGGGATGGGCAGCGCCAACGCGGCGACCATTCTCGACCTGTTGAGCGCCCACGCGCCGAAGGCCTGCCTGTTTCTGGGCAAGTGCGGCGGACTCAAGAAGAAGAACGCGCTCGGCGATCTGATCCTGCCGATCGCCGCCGTGCGCGGCGAGGGCACCTCCAACGACTACCTCCCGGAAGAGGTCCCGGCACTGCCGGCATTTGCTCTCCAGAAGGCGATCTCGACGACGATCCGCGACCACGAACGGGACTACTGGACGGGCACCGTCTACTCGACCAATCGTCGAGTCTGGGAGCACGACGACAAGTTCAAGGGCTACTTGCGAAGTCTCCGAACGATGGCGGTCGACATGGAGACCGCCACCATCTTCGTCGTCGCCTTCGCCAACAAGATCCCTGCCGGAGCGCTGCTCCTGGTCTCCGACCAACCGATGGTGCCGGAGGGCGTCAAGACCGAGCACAGCGACCGGCACGTGACGGAAGAGTTCGTCGACCTCCACTTGCGG
The DNA here is from genome assembly GCA_945787575.1 of Thermoanaerobaculia bacterium. Lineage (GTDB taxonomy): Bacteria > Acidobacteriota > Thermoanaerobaculia > Multivoradales > JAHEKO01 > CALZKB01. The sequence goes on from CALZKB010000171.1 coordinate 1,967, forward strand.
ATCGGTATCGACTCACTGCGCCAGCTCATCAACCAGGGGCACACCGTCAAGCACCTGCAGTTCTGACCGGCGTTCATGCGGCACCCATACCTCCCCATCTTGTCAGCGACGTTGATGGCCGCGATCGTCGGCTGCAGCGAGCCGCCAGGGCCGCAGCCGGACGTGCTCTTCATCGTCCTCGACAACGTCCGCGCCGACCGGCTTGCCCAGTGCGGCTACGAGCGGCCGACCTCGCCGTTCCTCGACCAGCTCTGCGCCCGCGACCTCGCCAGCTGCAGTTGCGGCGCTCAGGCGCCCTCGACCTGGACCCTCCCGACCCACGCCAGCTACTTCACCGGCACCGAGGTGCCGCAGCACGGGACCGGCATGGGCGGCCGCACCGCGGAGACGGTGCGCCTCGCCCCCGGCACCTTCGCGCGCCCGCTCGACGACCGGCTGCCGACTCTCGCCGAGGAGTTCCAGGAGCGCGGCTACCAGACGATCTCGCTCTCCGGCAACCCGTTGATCTCGCCGGCCTCGGGGCTGACCCGCGGCTTCGAGGTCGAGCACCACGCCCGCGACTTCGCGAAGCTCTACGGGGAGCGACTCTTCAGGCGCCTCGAACAGATGCTCGAGGAACGCGACGAGGAGAGACCGATGTTTCTCTTCCTCAACATCTGCGACGCCCATCGCCCGTGGTTCGGGATCCCCCCCGGCAAGCACGACTGGCTGCCGGCCCGCGAGTACCTCAGTTTCAAACAGGAGCCGGGGAAGCCCAACGAGACCCGCCGCCGATTCGTCACCGGGGAGATGGGGGCGGAAGAGAGAGAGGCGCTTCTCGAGCGCTTGAACGACCTCTACGACTACGCCGTCTGGCGCGCCGACGAAACGCTCGGCAGCTCGCTGCGCATCCTCCGCAACGCCGGCATCTTCGAGGGTGATTTCCGACTGGTGCTGACTTCGGATCACGGCGAGCACCTCGGTGAACGCAGTCTCATGGGGCATGCCGGCCCCTACCTCTACGAGGAGATGACTCGGGTGCCGGTCGCCTTCTTCTCGAACGAAGGCGCCAAGCCGCTCCCCGACCAGATGCCGGCCCTCAACGTCTACGACCTGCTTCTCGAAGGCGAGATCAAGCGCCGGCCGCTACGGGCGACCGCCTACGCCAGCGACACCTGGCCAGTCTGGTACGGGCCGGAGGTCGGCGACGACCCGAGCGCCGCGCTCTGGGAAGGCAGCGCAAAGACCGTGCACCACGACGGCGAGATCCTCCGCTACGATTTGAGCGCCGACCCGCTCGAGCTCGAGCCGCTGGCGTGGAACGGAGAGGCCGAAGTCGAACAGCTCGAGGCGCTGCTCGAAGCGCTCGCCGCCTCGGCAAGCAGCGAGCCGCCCAGCGAGGAGATGCTCGAGCTTCTGAGATCGCTCGGGTACCTTTAGTGGCCCCCGCAACAGGAAGGCGCTGGCTCGAGGCGTGCCTGATCATCGTGGCCGCCGTCGCCTTCGGGGCCGCGCTGACCTGGCCGCTCGCCTACGGCGAGGCGACCGGCAGCCGGCCTCGGGGAATGGAACAGGTAGACGCCTCGTCGGTGCCGCCCGCCTGGTTGCTGCCGCTCGACGACGCCTACATTTTCTTGCGCTATTCCCAGCAGCTGTCGCGCGGCAGGCCTTTCGAATGGTCACCGGGCGAGCTGTCGACCGGGTCTTCGTCTTTGCTCTACCCCCTCCTGCTGCTGCCCGGGCACTGGCTCGCCGACACCGTCGCCGGCTGGTCTCGATGGGCGCGGTTCGTCGGCACCGTCGGGCTCGCGCTTCTCGGCCTGGCGGGAGCGCGGTGGTTGAGACAGCTCCCGCTCCCCGACCCGTGGCCGCTCGCCGGAGGCCTGGCGCTCGTGCTCTCCGGTCCCATCGGGCTGATCTCGATCGCCGGCATGGAAGGCGCCTGGAATGCCGCGGCGCTCGTCGCGGCCTGCACCCTCGGCGTCGAATCGAGCCGCGCGGAGAAGTCGCACCCGATGCTCGCCGTCCGGCAACCGGGGTGGCTACCGCTCGTCGCCGCGTTGCCGTTGATCCGTCCCGAGAACGCGCTCGTCGCCGGCGTCGCTTCGGTGGCCATCCTCGCCGGGTGGATCCGTGGCGTGCCGCGCTGGACCGCTCCCGTGGTGCTCGCGCCCGGCCTGCTGCTGGCGGCGCTCAATCGAGCATTGACTGGCCTGACCGAACCGACCGGGGCGATCGTCAAATCGTGGCTCGCCACCCCCTTCCTCGATCTCGCCGGTCTCTGGGCTCTTTGCTGGGGCGGATTCAGGGACACGATACTGCCCGTCTACGGCGGTCTGGAGCCCCAGGTCCTCTGGCCGCCAATCGGCTTGGCCGGGATGGTGACCGCTCTCCTCGCGCTCGTCGGCTTCGCAAAGAACCGGCGGCAGATGGCGCTCGCCCTGCTGCCCGCCGCCGTGGTCTGGGCTTGCTTGGTCTTCGCCGGCCCGCTGTCGAGCCACCTCAGATGGCAGTGGATGCGCCACCACCACTCGGGACTCGCGCTGGCCTGGCTGTTGGGGTTGGCTGGGATGGCGCTCGCCCTCGAGCGCTGGGCTCCACGGCTCCGCCGCGTGGCCTTCCTGATCCCCCTCCTGCTGGTGCTGGCGGTCCCCTTCTGGCTGGCGGAGCACACTCGTCTCGCCTGGACCCTCGCCCAGCGCCACGGTGCCGTCGCCGGCTGGCTCTCGGAGCAGAGCCCGAAGCAGACCCTGCTGCTCAACGACGCCGGCTGGCTGGCGGTCGCCCACGACGGACCGGCGATCGACAGCCACGGCCTCGGCACCCCGAGCCTCGCCCACGCCCACCGCCACGGCGCCGGCGCCACCGTCGAAGCGCTCGCCCGTCAGCCGCGAACGCCCACCCTCGCCGCGGTCAACCCCGAGAACTTCCATCTGCCGCGGCTGCTCGGCGAACGGCTGATTCCCGAACGGGAGAACGCCACGGTGCTGGCCCGCGTCGAGAACGGTCTGCTCGCTGGCACGGCGTTGCGCGGCCCCGGCCTCGACTTCGGCCACCTCCCGGACGAGGAGAGCTGGCAGGCTCGCTGGCTTCCCGGACTGGCGCGCGTCCGCCCGTGGAGTCTCGCCCTGGCCTTCGACGACGGCGACGGCGAGACACTCCACGGCTGCCGTCCGATCGTCCGCCTGCTGGGAGTCCCGGTGTCCGATCGACGGACTCTCGTCAAGGGAACTTCCCTCGTCGCCTCGGGCGGATCGCTCGTCGTGTACGGCGGTTCGCCGAGCGGCCCTGCGGGGCCGCCGTTGGTGACCGCCGAGCTTCCCTTCGGAAGCTGGGCGCAGATCGAGGTGCCCTCCGCCGACACCGTCTGGTTGGAAGCTCCCGGCGGAGCGAAGCTCTGCGTCGAGTCGCTCACCGTCCTCGCCGATGGCAACCGGTCCGGAAGCGTCGACTAGGAAAGCCGGCCGGTTATCCGCACTCCGGTCAACCCGGGAACAGGCTGGGGTCGATCCCGGGGATCACCCGCAGCGCATTCTCGTAGTAGAGCTTCTTGAGCACCTCGTCCGGCAGGTCGAGGCCGTACATCCTCCAGAAGGCGTGGCGTCGCCGGTAGTAGGGGAAGTACTCATCGGCGCTCTCGAGCACCCGGAAGTAGGTGGGGTACTCCTCGGGGCGCCAGCTGTCCTTGCCGAACATCACCCGGTCCTGGTACTCGATGAACCACTCGCGGGCGAACCGCGGCTGGCGCCCGAGCTCGGCGAGCACCGCCCCGATCTCGGTGTACATGTTGGGCAGCTCGTCCATCAGCCGGCCGAGTTGGGCGAGGTCGTTGCCGAGCCAGCCGAGGTGGGCGTTGATGAAGTTGGTGCCGGGGTGCTTGCGAAACACGTCGTGCTGTTCGCCCATCACCTGCTCCCAGCTCGGGTACTCGTCGAGCGACCGGTAACGTCCGGGGCGCTCGTGGAGCTCCTGCAGCCGCTCGTTGTTGCCGTCCTTCGGCATCCAGAACGCCGCCGGCTCCCCGGTGTGGATCAACACCGGAATGCCGAGCTCGCCGCACTTGGCCCACACCGGGTCGATGCGCGGATCGTTCACCGCGATCCGGTTGCCCGCCGAGTCCTTGCTGTCGAGACCGAGCCCCTTGTAGATCTTGAGACCCTGGGCGCCGGCCGCGACGTCGGCCTCGAGCTGGGCGACCGCCCGGTCACTCCACCCCGGCTCGTCGATCCCCACGAGACTGAGGTTGGTGAAGACGACGAATCGTCCGGGAGCGTTCTTCCGGGCGTTGTCGACCGCCGCCGCCAGATACTCCGGCGAGTTGAGGTCGAAGGTCGTCGTCCCGTCCGGGTTCTCGATCCTGCGGAACCCGCGGCCGCTCAAGTTCACCATCACCGCCATGTTGAGCTCGTCCATCTCCGCCGTGACCTCAGAGAGATCCTGACCGTCGCCCATCCGGAACTGGTGATTGTGGACGTCGATGAACGGAAACTTGGCGCGGGTGATCTCGGTTGCCGGCACCACCAGCGTGGACGGCGGATCGTACTCGTAGAACGGAATCGGCGGGACGTCCGATTCTTGCTGCGAACGCTGGGCGAGAGCTGTCGCGGCTACGAGAACGACAGCGAGCACGAGAGCGGTTCGACGCATGGGATTCCTCCAAACGAGGCGGGCATCATACTCCCTGCCCCTTCCCTACTCCTCGCCGCTCAGCTCGACGATCAACGGCAGCGCATAGCCGACGCAGCGAAGCGCCACCTCGGCCCCGACTTCGACCTCGAAGCCGTCGAGCTTCTTCCAGCCGAGCTCGATCGTCCCACCCCGATCGAGGGTGGCGATCGTATGGTTCTTGACGTCCCCGTTGGGGTTCTCGATGCGGACCAGAACCTCGGTCAGCGCCTCGCTGTGCTGGTTGGTGATCCGCACGATCTTGCCGATTCCCACCAACGAATCCCGGTACTGAACCTCCACCGGCGGCGCCTCGAACGCGCTCGTGCAGCCGAAAGCTATCGCGAGAACGCACGCCGCAAGCCACTTCCCAACGGCTGGTTTCTGACCCATCCCGAGATCGTATCGCGACGGTAAACTCCCGACCTCGAACCACCCTCCGCCCAAGTGGCGGCGGGACCTGTACCCGGCGTTCTTCCCCCACCAACCACCCCACCCACGGAGACCCCCAATGCCCAACACCTCTGGCCGCACCCTCACCCTCCTCCTCACCCTCACCGCCCTGACCCTCGCCTGCTCCTCCACCCGCCCGGTCAAAGACCAAGCCCGCGACAGCGCGATCACCACCAAGATCACCACCAAGATCGCCGCCGACCCCGAGGTCAACCCCTTCAACATCGACGTCGACACCACCGACGGCAACGTCGTCCTGCGCGGCAAGGTCGAGAAGGAATCCGCCCGCGCCGAAGCCGAGAAGCACGCGCGGAGCACCCAGGGAGTGCGCAGCGTCACCAACGACATCGTCGTCGTCGGCCGGAACGAATCCGACGACAGCTACTTCTCCGACGCCGGCATTGCAACCAAGATCAAGACCAAGCTCGCCGCCGACCCCGAGCTCAATCCCTTCAACATCGACGTCGACGTCCAGGACGGCAACGTGCTGCTCACCGGCCGCGTCCGCAGCGCCACGGCGAAGGCCGAAGCCGAGAAGCTAGCCCGCGGCACCAAGGGAGTCCAGGACGTCGATAATCAGCTCGAAGTGGTCCTCGAAGACAACGACTGAGCGGATTCCCCACACCGGCAGAATCCGGCTCCCCCGATCGCTCCGGCGCCAGCCAGGGGGAATTGAACTTGTCATTCAATCGAGCTATTATAGCTCGATGAAAAAGGCCAGTTTGACCGAAACCAAGAATCGACTGAGCGCACTCATCGATGAGGTGCGTGAAGGCGAGTCGATCCTGGTGCTCGATCGCGGTCGCCCGGTCGCTCGCATCGAGTCGGTCGTCGGCGACGAGGTTGCTCCGCCAGGCAGGCTCGAGCGGCTCGAACGCAAAGGCCTGGTGCGTCGGGCAAGCAAACCGGGCAGCGGACTGCCCAAGGGCCGGCCACCGCAACTCGAAGGCGATGCGAGCGCCCTGCGGGCACTGCTCGACGACCGCGAGACCGGCAGGTGAGATTCTGGGACAGCTCGGCTCTCGTCCCGCTCCTCGTCGAAGAGCACGAAACCGACGAGTTGATGGAGCTCTACCCCGAAGCCGAACTCCTCGCCTGGTGGGCCACCGAAGTGGAGTGCGCCTCGGCCCTTGTCCGCGTCGAGCGCGCCGGTGCCCTCACAGCCGAGGGCGCCACCCTCGCCTTCGCTCGCCTTCGAGCCCTCGCCGACGGCTGGCACCTCGTCGAACCGGGAACCCTCGTCAAACAAACCGCGACCCGGCTCTTACGTACTCACGACCTCCGTGCCGCTGACAGCCTCCAACTCGCCGCCGCGTTAGTGGCATCCGAACAACGCCCCGCCAGCCTCGAGTTCGTCTCCCGCGACGGTCGGCTGAATGCCGCAGCCCTGCGAGAAGGGCTCGTCGTCCGCTGACGAAGTGCGCCACGCCGCGCCTTCCACCCCGGTATGCTTGGCCGCCGTGGAGGGGTGGCTGAGTGGTCGAAAGCACTGGTCTTGAAAACCAGCGACCGTGCAAGCGGTCCGCGGGTTCGAATCCCGCCCCCTCCGCCAGTTTGGGCATATTGAGTGGAGGCGACTCACCCCTCGTGGTCCACTGGTGGTCCAATTCGAGTGGACCAAGATCGCTTAGCCAAGGTA
>CALZKB010000172.1 GCA_945787575.1 Thermoanaerobaculia bacterium
GCTCGAGCCGCCCGGTCGAGGGTCGTGATCGCGACGAAGGCGATGGCGCTGTAGGGATGGATCAACCAGAGCAGGGCGAGCCCGAGCCCGAGGAGCAGAATCTGTGCCTTGGTCAGCTCGCGCGCCGAGAGAACCGGGCGCAGCAAGACGAGCAAGACGATGAGCGCGGCGATCCAGAGCGGGTTGTAGAAGGCCCCGAAAGTGCTCCAGCCGTAGAGCGAGGAGGTGGCTGCCCGAAACAGGTCCGCTGGCGCCTCCGGCAGAGCGTCCGCGAACGGGCGAAGGTACACGTCCAGACCGCCGCCCAGCCCGACCAGGGCGGCCGCCCAGAGACGCTCGGCTCGCGACGCCAGAATCGGCCGCGTGAACCACCACAAGACACCGAAGAAGACGAAAAGCAACAACACTCGGCTGACCTCGAGGACCAGGCTCGGATCGGCTCCGGTCAGCGCAGCGATCGCACCGATCAGCCAGTGAAACAGCAACACCAGACGACCGCTCTGGAGCTCGGTGGTAAACGGGTTCTCGAAGAAGAACGCACCGCGGTCCGGAACCTGCCGGATCACGGCCAGGTAGGCGAGCCAGTCCGGCGGGTTGTAGCCGATCTGGAGAACGGTGTGACCGGCCGAGGGCTCGGCGCGCAGAGTCTTCAGATAGGGCAGGGCCCGCAACACCGAGACGAAGGCCGGAAGAGTCCAGTAGGCGACGGGCGGTCGATCGGGAGGATACACGGCGATGACTCCGGCTCGGCGCCTATCCTAGCCGTCGCACCCACCACAACGGGCGTGCCGGGGTGTGGCGACAGTGAGTCCGTCCTGCGCGGGATCGGGACGAACACCTCAAAGGGAATGGACGTCTAGGGCAGAAGCGACGGATCGGTCCCGATCGTCATCTCGGCGCCCTCGCGGACTTCGACGCCGTTTCTGAGGGTGACGAGAAACCCGGCAAAGAGAGAAGCGTCGCCGAGCGGTCCTTGCACGACGAAGCCCGGGCCGGCGAGAGCGGTATGGCAGGCGAGCACCGGGGTCGAGCCGAGAATCGTCATGTTCTCGAGCTCGCGCAGACTGCAGCCATCGCCCAGGTACTCGAACGCGCCGCTGTCACAGGCGCCCATCCTTCCCGCTCCACGTTGATCGGTGCCAAGGCCACAGCCGCTGGGAGCGGTGTCGACGGCCGTGCTGCCGAGAAGAAGTCTGTGCGTCATCGTGGGGCCGCCGTTGTCGGCGAGCGCCAAGGCGATCCCGGTCATGGAGCCAAAGCTCGGCAGGCAGGTGCCATCGTCGGCGAGGTTGCCGCCGCCGCCGTCGATGACGGGCCCCAAGCAGTGGTCGGCTCCGACACGAGCGACCAAGATCGAGCCCTTGATGGTCAGGCCGTCACTGAAGCTGCTCACGGACGCGCCCCCATAGGTGCCCTCGTTTCCATGAAGGGTCGAGTGATCGACGGTTCCCTTGGCCGAAATGCCTCCTCCCCAATTGGCGGTATTTGCGGAAATCGTGCTGTTGCTGATCGCCACCGTACCGGCGCTGATGCCGCCGCCGGAACCCGAGTAGCTCCAGAATGGCGCGTTGGCTTCGTTTCCCGAGATCGTGCTGTGGCTGATGCTGGCGGTGGTCGCACTGATGCCGCCCCCACGAGGACTGTAGGCGTTGGCCTCGTTTCCGGAGATCGTCGAGTACGAGATCCTCAGATAGCCTTCGGCTCGTATCCCGCCACCGAGAGCTTCGCCATCAAAGAACAATCCGTCTCTTCCACCGAGTGCCTTGTTGTCCTCGATCGTGCTGGTTTCGACCTTCAAGACGGTATCGGTTTCCGAGTGGATGCCGCCGCCGAAAGCCTCGCCGTATGTGTAGCCGTCGTAGGACTCGACGCGGTTCCAGACTTCGTTGTCGATGATGGAACTGTCTCGGATTCGAGCGTAGTTGCCGTTGTAGATTCCGCCGCCGAAAGCGGGTGAGCTGACCAACTGCGATCCGATCGCCCGGTTGGAGCTGACCGTGGTGTTGTGGAGTACGAGATGGCCCCGGTTGAAGATCCCGCCCCCGTGCTCGGCGACGCCGTTGCTGACCGTCAAGTCCTTGAGCGTGAGACGGCCGGCATCGCCGACGTGGAAGATCCGGAAGTCCGGCGTCGAAGCCAGGGAGCTTCGAGCGACCGTCTCGCCGCTGCCCTCGACGGTGATCCTGCTAGTTACCGAAGGCAGGCCGTTCGGCCCATCGGTCTCGGGCTCGTCGTTGTCCACCACCGAAAGCGTGCGTGAGCTGAGAAGCTGGATCGTGTCCGCCCCCGAGCCCGCCGGGCAGCTGCCCCTCGGGGCATCGTCGTTCGCGGCTAGGATGGCGGCGTTGAGGTTGCAGATCGAGCCGTCGGCGACAATGACCGCCGGCGCCAGCGGCCGCGGCTGAACGAGGAGCAGCACCAACAGCAGATGGGCTGATATACAGCGTTGACGAGCGGTCATCGACACAACCTCCCGACCAGATCGTCAGTGGCATGAATTGCTTACCAGCCCCGCGATCGTCGCGACAACACCCGTTGGGGTGGGCCGAACGAACCCTGTCCACCGTCCGCCGCACCTCAAGAGCGAAAAGGGTAGAACCTCATTCCTGGCCTCTAGTGGAGGCGCCGATACGAGTGGCCGGCTGTATGATCCCGCCGTTGGAGGACCCGTCGTGAGACTGAAGCGGAACGTTGCTCTACTAGCTCTCGTTGTCTTTCTGACGTCCATGCCCGCAATGGCCGAGGTCTCCGCGAGCTCGACCGAGGACAGGGTCGTCACTCTGCTGTTCACCAACGACGTCGAGAGCGCCTACGATCCGATTCCGGCGTTCTGGCTAGACGACCTGGAGATTATCGGCGGCATCGCCGAGATCACGACCCTCATCCGGGAGCTGCGCAGCAGCGAGCCGAACGTGTTCCTGTTCGACTCGGGAGACGTGTTCACCGGAGCGCTGGCCAAGCTCACCGAGGGTGAGCTCGCGTTCGAGCTCATGATGTCGATGGGCTACGACGCCATGGCCATCGGCAATCACGAGTTCGAGTACGGCGCGGGCACACTCGCCTGGGAGAAGAACCGGGCTCCGTTTCCGGTGCTCGGCGCCAACCTGTTCTACAAGGACACGGACCACCCGTTCGCCCCGCCCCATACCGTCATCGAGCGTGACGGCATCCGCATCGGCGTGATCGGAATCATGGGACAGGATGCTGCCACCGCCATCATTCCGTCGTTCATCGCTCCGCTGGATGTGCGCGATCCCGTGCCGGCGGTCCGGCGTTCGGTGGAGGAGCTGCGGGGCCAGGTCGATCTGGTGGTTCTCTTGACCCACCAGGGCAAGACGGCACCGATGCAGACCGACGCGGAGGCCGATCCGCGCCTGCAGAGAGACATCGATGCCGACATCCGACTCGCCGGTGCGGTCGAAGGAATCGACGTCCTATTCGCCGGCCATGCCGACGCCGGGACTCCCGAGCCCGTGGTTCATGAAACAACGGGCACGCTGATCATGCAGACGTACGGCCAGGCCACTCACCTCGGCTACCTGCAACTCACACTCGACGCCGAGAATGAAAAGATCTCATCGTTCGACGGCAAGCTCATTCCGGTCGACTCCAAGCGACTGGCCCCGGATCCCCTGATCGAGGCCAAGCTGGATCAGTACAGGCGCTCGTTTCCCGAACTGAGCGAGCGGGTAGGGCGGACACGGGCCAGGATGAATCGCCGCTATATCGAGGAGTCAGACCTCGGCAATCTGGTCGCCGATATCTTTGCCGAGCATGCCGAGGCGGATATCGGTTTTGTCCACAGCGGCAGCCTGCGCAAGGATCTGCCCGGGGGCGACGTCGCGCTGGTGGATATCCTCGACACCTATCCATTCGTCGACCGGGTCGAGGTGGTCAAAGTCACGGGCGAACAACTGCGACGGCTTCTGGAGCGGTCTCTGACACTCGAGCGGGGCCTTCTCCAGGTTTCTGGTCTGGAGATCGTCTACGACCTTGAGCAGCCACCGGGTCAGCGGCTCGTATCGATGCGGCACAAGGGGCGGATCGTCGAGCCGAGCGATACCTTCGAGGTGGCAGCGCCGACCTTCTTGACCGAGGGTGGGGACCTCTACGAGGCCTTCCCCGAAGGAGATGCGGTGAGGAGCATGGGCAAGGTCTCCGACGTAATCATCGACTACTTCCGGTCCCGCGACGAAGTGCTCGTTCCGCAGCGCGGACGCCAGACCCAAGCCGTGAGGCCTTTCTCGAACCAACCCTGAACCGGGGCCGGAGTAGGAATTCGGTATCCTGGGTAAAGGCCGCTGTCGGCGGCCTATTCCGGAGTGCGAACCATAAGAGCGATCCGCTAGAATCCGGCCACCGGGCTCGCGACCGATTTCGGCCCGCCGAAAGGACCTCACGATGAGACGAACCACCTCGATGTTTGCCGCAGCGCTTGTGTTGACCGCTTCGCTCGCGCTCGCCCAGAGTGACGAGCCGCCGCCCTACCAGCGCGGTGGGGGATTACAGGAAGGCGCCCAGATGCTCGACTTCGAGGTGGTCTCGGTGGATCCGCGCCAGTGGATCGTTTCGGCTCGCGACGTCGAGAGCCGCGACGAGTTTCAGTTTCGCATGCCGCCGCAGTCGTTTCAGGGTCAGCGCTTCACGGTGGATCTGAGCGCGGCGCGTGCGGGGCAGCCGATCGAAGTGCGTGGTCAGAGCAACGTCACGATCGATGAGCTGGTGGTGGATGCGCCCCTGGGTACGTCGGGAGCCGGGGCTGGAGCGGAGGGCGAGAAGGGCCGCCCGCGCCGCCCGGACTACAGCCGGGACCCCGGCCGCCGGCCGCCGAGCGCCCCCGATTACGCGCCTCGCCCGCCGCGCGCTCCTTCCGATGACGGCTTCAAGGCCGAGCGGGGAGGGCCGATGGAATACCGGGTCGAGTCATTCGACCCCCAGGGCTGGGTGGTGACGGCTCGCGGCTCGGACGGCTCGACGGTCAAGCTCAAGGTCGACCCCGACGCCTTCGTCGGCTACCGATTCCGGGCCCCGGTGCGCAACCTGCGCCGCGGCCAGGGCTTCACCATCCTGGCGCTCAACCAGAGGCCGATCGAGAACTGCTGCACGCTAGTACTGCTGGACACAAGTACAGTCACGCATTGAAGCGCGCTGCGTCGGCGCTGGCGGCGTTGCGCTCCCTGCGACATAGCTATGGCTATGCCTCGTTACCGCGCCTTGCCAGCACCGCTCATCACGCTACCCTACGTAACCGTACTTGTGACCAGCAGTACTAGTGAGCGGCGGCGGTCGCTGATTCGGACGGCGCGCAGGCGTCGGAGCCGGCTGTCGTGAGCCGGCTGCCGGTTCGTTCGAGGGTCCTGCTGGCCTTCTTTGCCCTGGCGTTTCTTGCCGCCGGGCCCGGGCTGCTGCGCCTGCGCCTCGACAACACGCCGGATGGCTTCTTCGTGCGCGACGCCGAGAGCCTGAAGCGGCAGGCGAGCTTCGAGGCGCTTTTCGGGCGCGAGCGGCGGGTGCGGATCGTCCTCGAGGGTGAGGGGCTCTGGACTCGCGCGGGCCTTGAGGCGCTGGCGGCGGTCGAGCGCGCTGCCGCCGAGTCCCCAGCGGTCCGCCGCACCGGCGGTCTGTGGAGCCGCCATCGCTGGCTGCTGCCGGAGTGGCCGCCCGAGGACGTCGAGTTCTTTCGCGAGCAGGCACTCGCCGATCCACTCGGCCGGTCGGCGGGCTGGATCTCGCCGTCCGGGAACACGGCGACCGTGCTCGTCGAGCTGGAAGCAGAGGCCCGATCGGCCGAGATCGACGAGCTCGAGCGGCGTGTGCGCGCAGGGGCCGCAACCGTGCTCGCTGTCGACCTCGCCGGGCTCCCGGTCTTCGAGCGCGCCATGGACGAGAGCCAGCGGCGGCTGGTGACGGTTTACCTGCCCGGGCTGCTGGTTCTGGCGGTGCTTCTCCTGTGGCTCGGCTTCCGCTCGTTCCGCGCCGCCGCCGCGCCGCTCGCCTTCGTGGCGGTGGTCGTGTTCGTGATGCTCGGAGTGGTCGGTTACGCGGGCGCTTCGCTCAACATGATCTCGGTGGTCTTCGTGCCGCTTCTGTTCGTGATCTCTCTGGCTACGGCCGTCCACCTCCAGGCCGGGTTCGGTCACGAGCTCGACGCCGGACTTTCGGCGCGCGCGGCGGTCTCGGCGACCCTGCGCCGCAAGGGCCGCGCGGTGGTCTGGACCGCGCTGACCACGGCGATCGCGTTCGGCTCGTTCGCGGTGAGCCCGGTGCCGCCGATTCGCTCGCTCGGTCTCTGGCTCGCCGCCGGGCTCGGCTGGATGCTGGTGGTGGCGTTCGGCTTTTACCCGGTAGTGTTAGAAGCCGGGGAGGTCGGGGCAGCCGGGGCAGCCGGGGCAGCCAGGGAAGCCGGAGGAATCGGTCAAGCTCCGGGCGTCGGAAGCCAGGGCGGCGACCGCAACGCGTCGGCCTCCGCCAGCGGCTCCCTCGCCCGGGCCGTCCGCCGCCGGGCACCGCGACTCGCGCGCTGGACGGCGGCGCACCGCGTTCGCGTGCTCGCGGCGTTCGGTTTGCTCGCGCTCGTCGCCGTGGCCGGAGTGTTCAGGCTGCGCCGGGAGAGCAACCTCTTGACCTACTTCTCCGTCGACCATCCGGCCCGGCGCGCGGTCGTCGGTCTCGAGGCGGCGGGCCTCTCGGGCGCGGCGGCCGAGCTCCTCGTTCACCTGCCGCCGGAGGTCCCCGTCGAGCGACGCTTTCGGGATCCGGCCGGCCTCGACCGCCTGGGCGATCTGGCCACCGAGCTGCGGGCCGTGCCCGGAGTTCGCGGTGCCGTGGGCGCGGGGGATCTCTATCGCGCCGCGCTCGCCGATGTGCTCGTCGCGGGCGAGCCCAGCGAGACCGCGCGCTGGATGGTGCTCGGTCTCATGCAGGCCGACGAGGACGCCGCGGCGCGCCTCGACACGTTCTTGGCCGACGCCGCGCGCGCCGCGCGCATCAGCGTGCTGCTGCCGCAGCGCGGCCCGCAGGAGCTCGACCCGGTGCTCGAAGCCGTGCACCGTGTCGCCGAGCGCGCCTTCCCCGAGGCGAGGGTCTCGATCGAGGGTGAGCTGCCGCTCCTCCTGGGAACCCAACGGCACCTGTTGCGGACGCTCAGCGTGTCGCTGGCGCTGACCCTGCTCGTGATCGGCGTGATCCTGGCCGTGATCACGCGCTCGGCCGCGGGCGCCGCGCGCGCTTTGGCTCCGAACCTGTGGTCGGTTCTGGCGGTCTTCGGCGTGATGGGTTGGACCGGGGTGCCGCTCGACAGCACGACGGTGATGATCGCCGCCGTCGTCCTGGGGCTGGCGGTGGACGACACTTTGCACACGCTCGCCCAGCTGCGCTTCGGGGCGGGTGGAAGACCCGGACCCGGCGTCGCTCCCGACCGCCTGGACCAACTGGCGGCGGTGCTCGAGCGCGTCGCCCCGGCTCACGTCTTGACCTCGCTGGTGCTTACCGCCGGCTTTGCGGTGTGTGCGTTCTCGGACTTCCTGCCGCTCTCGCGATTCGGCGCGCTCTCGGCGGCCGGTGTCGTCGCGGCGCTGGCGGGCGATCTCTTCCTGTTGCCGGCGCTGCTGGCTGGGGAAGGCCGCAGACGACGCTGAAACCCAGGCGGTTTTCTTCTAGTCCTCGGCGAGGGCTCGTTCGAGCAGGTCGCCAACGTCGAGCTCCGTCGCCCACCGCTCGAGATAGTCGAAGTCGAAGGTCGCTCCCCGATTCGCCACCGGCAGCGCTTCGGGCCGCTCCGGAGTCACTTCAGAGGACCGTAGGCGCGCTCGGCAAGCTCACGGTCGAGAACCAAGTCGAAGAGCCGACGGTGCAGACGCTCGCGCGGCTCGTTCGGATACCGTTGCGCGAGGCCGGCCAGCGCGAGAACGCGGGCGGTGTGATTGGCGTCCTCGACGAGCTCGAGCTTTCGCTCCGCCGGCATGTTCCGGTAGACCTCGAGCTGGATCCTTGCAGCCTCGGGAGACGTGTCGCTGAGCTTTGCTTCTATCTGATGCCAGCTTATCGAAACCGGAGAGCCGTGCCGCTAAACTCGGCGGCAGCCATGACCGAGGTCTCGATCCAGGATCGCGCCAGCTTCGAGATCATTCGTTATGCCAATTGCTGGGAGGACGCCGACGTTCTGTGTGCCGCTCTCGCGCCGGCGCCCGGCAAACGGCTGCTCTCGATCGCCTCGGGTGGAGACAACACGCTGGCTCTTCTGGCCGAGGGGGCGGACGTCGTGGCGGCGGATCTCAGCCCGGCGCAACTGGCGGTGGTCGAGCTCAAGGTGGCGGCCATTCGCCACCTCGACCGCGGGGGGACCCTCGAGTTTCTCGGGTTCCGCGACTCGCCGGTGCCGCGGACGGAGGTCTTCGGGCGGCTGGCCGGATCGCTCTCGGCGGGTGCGAAGCGCTATTGGCGAGAGCGGCCCGAGATCCTCGAGGCGGGCGTCATCCACGCCGGCAAGTTCGAGTCGTATTTTCGAATCCTCCGGCGCCGCATCCTGCCGCTGGTGCACGGCCGCAAGACGGTGCATGCCGTGCTGGAGAAGCGCACGCCGACCGAGCGAGAGCGCTTCTACCGGGATCGCTGGGACACCTGGCGCTGGCGGCTGCTCTTCCGGCTGTTCTTCAGCCGCTGGGTGATGGGCTGACCGACCTGCCGACCCATGCCAATCCCTATCTTGACTACATTCTGACCGGGAACTTCCGCACCTTGCCCCGCTATCTGCGCCCCGAGCCGTTCGCGAAGCTCGAGGGCCGCCTCGACCGGCTCGAGCTGGTCCTAGGCTCGATCGCCGACGTGGCTTCCAGTCACGCCGACGGTGGCTTCGACGGCTTCAACCTCTCCGACGTCTTCGAGTACCTGGATCCGGAGCTCTGCCGGTCGATCTACGAGACCCTGGTCGAGCACAGCCGGCCGGACGCCCGGCTGGCGTACTGGAACATGCTCGTGCCCAGGCGCCGGCCGGACTCCGTCGCCGAGCGGGTGAGCTCGCTCGACGAACGGGCGGCTGAGCTCTACGCTCGAGACCTGGCGTTTTTCTACGGTACCCTCGTCGTCGAGCAGGTGAGCCGAGCGTGACCCCGAACGACTTCGCCGGCGCGGTGATCCTGAGCACGGTCTTTCTCGGCCTGCTGGTCGCGGCGGAGCTCTGGCGTCGTCTCGGCAGCCCCAAGACCGAGTCGACCCGCAAGCTCGTGCACATCGGCGGCGGGATCGCCTGTCTGTCCTTTCCCTTCCTGGTGCGGTCGCCGTGGGTGGTGGGCGGCATGGCGCTGGCGCTTGCCGGGATCTTCGCCCTGGCCGCGAGGACCCAGCTGCTACCGAGCCTGCACGCGGTCGAGCGTCGCAGCCGCGGCGTCGAGTACTACCCGATCGCGGTCTTCCTGGTGTTCTTCCTCACCCAGGGGCGGCCCTGGCTCTACCTCTCGGCGATTCTGGTCCTGGCGCTGGGCGACGCGTCGGCGGCTCTGGCCGGCAAGCGCTACGGCAGTGTTCTCTACGAGGTCGAAGAGCGCACCAAGAGCCTCGAGGGCTCGGCGACCTTTCTTGCGGTCTCGTTTCTCGCGCTGCACCTGCCGATGCTTCTGCTGACCGATCTGCCCCGGGAGGTATGCGTGCTGGCCGCGCTCCTGGTCGCGCTGCTGGTGACCGGCTTCGAGGCGATCTCACTCGAGGGCGCCGACAACCTGTTCGTGCCGCTGGCGGTGGTCTTCGTTCTCGGCAAGATCACCACCAAGCCGGTCCCCGAGATCGTGTTCCAGAACCTCAGCCTGGTCGCGATCTGCGTGGTCATGGCTCTGCTCGTGCGCCGCTATCCATTCTTCAACGTCGGCGCGGCGATCGCGGTCGTCCTCTTCAGCTACGCCAACTGGTCGCTCGGGTCCTGGGTGTGGGCGATACCGGTGCTGGCGGGTGTTGCGGTCTACCTCGTGGCCTCGATGCGGCTGGCGCGGGGCCGGGCGCCGCGCCTGCGCGTCCGCACGGTGGCCCGAGCCCTCATTCCCCTGTTTTTGATTCTGGTCGTGGCCAATGCCTTCGGCCAGTACCGGATGCTCTTCGGTCCGTATCTGGCCGCGTGCGGGTCGGTGCTGGCTTTCAGCCTGGCCAACCCGGTGCTGGGGCTCGAAAGGCTGCAACTCGGCCCTCGATTGGCGCGGGTTGCGCTCGTGGCCTTGATCACGACCGCCGCGACGGCGCTCTTCTCCTGGATGCAACAGCCTGGTTGGCCCTTTGCCACGCTGCTCGTCCACCTTGCGGTGATCTTCGGGGCGACCTCGATTCTCACCGCCTGGGAGGCGCGGCCCGCGGCGGTGCCGCTTACTACCTGGAGCGCCAGCCGGGTGCTGCTCTCGCTGGCGGCCGGAGGGTTCGTGCTGGCGCTTCAGATCCTCGGTCTGGCTACGGCGTGGAGTCCGACGCCGTAGAGAGATTGGCGACAGGCACGTGCCTGTCCCCAATCTCTCTTTCGACCGTGCCCGCGGTTCCGTCCATCGTCACGCGCTGGCCGGTTTCGAGGGCGGCGCTCAGGCCGGGGATGCCGACGATGGTCGGAATGCCCATCTCGCGGGCGACGATGGCCGAGTGCGACAGGATGCTGCCGCGCTCGATCAGGAGTCCGGAGACGGCGGGGTAGAGCGG
>CALZKB010000173.1 GCA_945787575.1 Thermoanaerobaculia bacterium
GAGACGGGTGTGCTCGACGAACTCCGACCAGCGCGTGTGATTGCTGGCGGCGCCGTGAATAAGAACCAGAAGCCGATCGCTGCCGTTCGCTGCGCGCCATAGCCAGTAGGCCAGGTCGACGCCGTCGGTGGCCGTCAGCTTACGTTGCGGAACCATTGCAGCCAGTATAGGCGGCGGGCCTTCCCAGCCGCTCGCTCGGGTGTGTCCATAGGCCTTGACATCCGTCGTGGACGGCTCGTAAAATGACCGTAGGGTCATGCTACAGAATTCTAAGTCATAATTATGGCCGAAGAGACATCCAAGAGTGCAAGTCGTCCGGAAGTTCCGGACTTCAACCCATGCGACGAGCGACATGGGAATGACTTCCGCCGTTCGTCGCCCTTGCTCGAGGAGGCAAGAAGATGCGAACCAGAGTGTCTATCAGGGTTCTTCCCGTCACGTTTCTCGCGATCGCCTTTCTGACCGCCGGGCCCGGTGCCGGCGAGGCGGCGCAGGAGGACAGCGCGCGCGGTTGGGTGTTGCGCGTCAGCCCCACGTGGATCGACTCGATCCACAGCGGCGGCTTCGTGGTCGGTTACGACGACGGGACGACGGTAAGCGGAGTCGAGTTGCAGGATGTCGGGATCAGCATCGCTGGCGAGTGCCGGCTATCGCCCCGTTTCGGTCTGGAGGTCGGCATCCTGGCGACCTCGAGTCTCGTGGGCGTCCGCGTTCGGGATGGCGCTGTGGTCGGCGCCGGCACATCGAGCTACTACACCCTCATCGTGGGTCCGGACATTCACTTGACACCGGACCATCCGGCCGACTTCTTTTTCGGACCGTTCCTGGCTTTCACCGATCGCGCCGACGTCGGCTATCACCACGACAGGATCGGCGGCGACTTCGGCTGGGGCGCGATTCTCGGAGTCGACATACCGGTTGGCGAGCGTGGTTGGCGAGTGTGCCCCAGCGTCCGGTACGTCGAGGCGAATCTCGACGGCACGAACGGCAACGGTGACCGCTTCGACCTCGACTTCGATCACACCGCGGTCGGAGTCGGCTTCGGCTACCGCTGGTGACCGGCGACGCGTCTGCCCGCGTCACCCAGTAGCTTCCCGGATGGCCCCCGATAGGGCCGGTGCATCGTCCCGGTTGCGCTGGACGCGGGTAGAGTTCTGGGGCGTCGTTGACACAGGGCGCGCCGTCTCAATAGACTGACCGGGCAGTCAAACTAGCGAACGCTCGATCAAGACATGCCCGTTGGCAAGACGAAAGAACAAGTCGTCCAGGAGTTCCGGACCCAGGCGATCGAGGCGGCGGCGGTCCGGGTGATCGCCGAGAAGGGCCTGGCCGGAGCGACGATGCAGGCGATCGCCGACGAGGCAGGAGTCGCCAAGGGCACCCTCTACCTGTATTTCGAGAGCCGTGCCGACCTCTTGCAGAAGGCGGCGGAAGCGACCTTTTCGGAGATCATGGAACGGCTGGAGGCAGTATTTGCCCAGGAGCTGCCGTTCGCCGACAAGATCCGGGCCCTCGTCCTGGCGCAGCTCGAGTTCGTCGACTCTCACCGGGATTTCTTCCGCCTCTACGTCGCGGTCCGCTATGCGGGGAGCGATATCGCTGAGGGTTCCCGCCTCGAGCGGCCGACCATCAGGCAGTTTCAGACCTACGTGCGAAAGCTGACGGAGCTCCTCGCTGGAGCCGTCAAGGCCGGTCACCTGGGGAGTGTCGATCCGACAAAGCTGGCGCTCTTCATGACCGAGGGAATCAACGCAATCCTCCTCCATCGGTTGGAGGAGGCCGAGCCGCCCGAGGCGGAAGCCGAGGCTGCCTGGATCACGGATCTCCTCGTAGGGTGTAAATAGTCGGCCGAACGCTCAGGCGGCCTCGCGATGGTAGTAGTTCCCTCCCGTAGCTAGATTGCCAGCCACCTACTCGGCTGGTGGGCTTCTTTCTCCGATTCGACAACTTCGAATCGCACTACGACCGAATGGTCGCCGCTGGCGTCGAGTTTGTTACTGAACCGCGCACGGAAGACTACGGGAAAGTAGCGGTATTCGTGGACATCGCTGGCAGTCGGTGGGACCTACTCGGCTCTGGGTTGCTCCGCTCGCCCGAGAATCGCAGCTTATCGGACGCCGGCAGATATCTCTCGCGCTCGACTCCGCAATTAACACTCCTCCTCTCTACCGGGCCTTCGTTCCCAGATTCTTACGAGTCGACACTTTCGCCGGCTGCCTGCGCAGCTCGAAGCCGAGCAATTTCGTGATCCCTATTACGATTCTGCTCTTCCAGAGATTTCACCTTGTCGACGCCGCCCTCCCATTCCTCGACGCTAGCGCCGCTCAAGTCCGCGCCGCTGAGGTTCGCTCCGCTAACGAAAACTCCGTCTAGTTGGGCATTGGCAAGGTCAGCTTGCCTGATCGGATCCTACTCCTTGGCAGCGCACAGGCCCGCGCCCGACGCTCGGGGGGGGTGAATCGGAGAGGACGAAGGCCTCTCCGACGGAGCTCAGGGCGCGAGGGTCGGATCGATCTCGATGATCAGCGTCGCGCCGTCCTCGACTATGAAACCGTTCCCCAGAATAATGGCCTGGCCGGCACGAAGCGTGACCGTCGCTCCGGCCTTGACGACGAAGTTGGTCACCATGATGGTCTGCTGCGCTTCGAACGTCTCGGTTCCCGTCACTTCGCCAAAGAGCTCGCGAGTCGTGGGTGGATCCGTACTCAGAGCATCCGAGTCCGTTGCCGAGTTGTTGGCTGGGTCGGGGTCGTTTCCACCTGCAGGGAGGCTGACCGTCGCAGTGTTTTCAAGCGTTCCGCTGGCGCCGGCGGACACGTCGCATTCGCCGGTGTAGGTGACGAAGTCGCCGGCCGGAATGTCGGCGGAATCGACGAGATCCCCACTCCCCGGGCTCGCCGTGCAACTTGCCCCACCCGAGGCCACACACGTCCAGGCGCAAGTGAGGTCTCCTGAAATCGAATCCTCGACGGACGCGCCGGTGACGTCATCCGGACCGGCGTTGGAGACGACCACCGTGTAGGTGATCGAGCTGCCGATCGTCACGCCCTCCTGGTGATTGCTCTTGGTGATCGAACTGTCGGCAGTCACCGGCCGGAAGAAGTTGGCCGTCGCCGAGCGGTCGCCGAGCATGCTGACCGAGGTGCTCAGCGAGTTGGCGTCAAGCACGTCGCCGGTCCAGTTCGTGAAGGTCCAGCCGCTGTCGGGAATCGCGGCCACTGTGATCTCGGAGCAAACGGGAAAGTCATGGGCGCCGACGGGCGGATCCGTCGTCCCGTTGCCGGTAACCGCCATCGTCAACGTGTACTGCTCGGCCGAGCCGCCGCGCTCGTAGGCGCCCATGTCGATGATCGGCGCCGTGCCGTTGCCGGTGTCGGGATCAACCCCGGGGTCGTCGAGGAAGCGCTGGAGGCCGTCGAGGTCCTTGCTGCATTTGTCGATCCCGGTATTGTCGCCGGCGTCGACGGCCGGCGAACCCGTTCCGAGACGCAGATTGTCATCGAGGGTGCCGAGGACGTTGTCGGCGCCATCCGGATCGATGAAGAGCGGGTCCGAGCGGATGTTGCCGTTGACGTCCGGCCCCCCCAAGCCGTCACCAAAGCCGTTCTGGTTGACGTCGCTGTAGGTGATTGAGTACGTGCCGCACACTTCCTTCTTGTCTGGCGGCGCCACGGACGCCACGTCGCCCCAGAACACCGAGTTGACCACCGTGAAAGGAGCCGGGTCGAACTGGTCGGCACAGATCGCACCGCCCCAGGCGCCAGTCGAGTTGCCATGGAAGGTGGTGCTCTCGACGGTCAGCCCGCTCCCGGACACCTTGTAGATCGCACCGCCGTTGCCATTGGCCGAGTTGCCGACGAAGAGGCTGTTGGAGACGGTCGTGGTGCCGTCCGTGCGAATTGCGCCATTCTTCTGGGAGGAGTTGTTGGTGTTGCTGTTACCGAGGAAGAGACAGCGCTCCACGGTCCCCGAAAGGAAGATGGGCGGGCCCGCGGTGGAGCTGTTGTCGACAAACACGGAGTCGATGACCGACCTGCCCGAGCCGCCGATCCCCATCGCCACCGTGTTGCCGCTGAACAGACAGTTCTCGACATCGGCGGGACCGGAGAGGCCTCTGACGCTGTTGGCGCTGAACTCGCAGTTGCGAATCAGGGGTGGATTGATCCCGGTGTAGGGGTTGCCCTGATCCGCTCCGTTCTGAAAGACGAAGCCGTCGAGGATGACGTTGGCCGCGTTGACCCAGAGTGTGGTCGTCGTGCCAGCGCCATCGATGATCGTCCGATACGTTGTCCAGTCGCGGTCCTTGCGCTGGCTTTCGCCGCCCGCGAAGCCGCCGTAGAAGTCGAGCCTCTTGTTGATCTCGAGCCAGCTCGGAGTGTAGGTCCCCTGCCTGACCCAGACCTCGTCGCCGCCGGCCGCCGCCGTAACGGCGTCGCCGATCGTCTTCATCGCCGTGGCCCAGGTGTTGCCCAGGCCGGAGGAGGTCACGGCGGGGTCGACGTACCAGATTCCGGTGGGCGTACCCGGCACGAACTCGTCGGCTCCCATGTCCGGGGTCGCGGTTCCGTTGCCGTCGCCGTCGATGACTCGGCTGTCGCCATCGAAGTCGGTAGTGGGCAGGTGGAAGGCGCTCGACCAGCCGGCGTCGATGCACGGTGAGGTGTCGCGCAGATGGGGCCGGACGGTGCCGAAAAACTGAGGACTCTTGCGGATGTTCTGGTTGGCGTCGGGTCCGCCGCCCGCATCACCGTAGCCCGTTTGATTGATGTCGTTGTAGGAGACACCGCCGAAGGTGCCCTCGAGCTCCGGGCCGCTGACTGTGGCGCTGTCGCCCCAGAGGATGCTGTTGGTGATCGTCGGCAGGGGTGAAGCGCCAAACTCGCTGCTCGCGACCGCGCCGCCCTTCACGGCGCTGTTCTGCGAGAAGGTGCTGTTGGTGATGAACGGATTCACCGGGCCCTCAACGTGGATCGCGCCCCCGGTGTGCGCCTGGTTGCCCCAGAAGGAGCTGTTGGCCACGATGAAGTTGCTGAACCAGCTCGAGATAGCGCCGCCCTTCAGGTCGGAGCTGCCGTTGGCGTGGAAGGTCATGTTGCGGAAGACCGGTCCGGGCACCGGGATGATCGGCCCGGCGCTGATGTTGACCGCACCACCGGCGCCGAGGAAGGCGCCGCTACAGTTCTGGATGGTCAGCCCATCGAGGGTCGGCTGAGCGCTGTTGGTCATGGCGACACAGCTAGCGCTCCCGTACCCGGTACCGTCCAGGATCGTCGGATTGGCTACCCAGTCGCGCTGACTCCGGGCTACCTCCCAGCCCGCAAAGCCGCCGTAAACCTCCATGCTCTCGAAGTTGAAGATGATCTGCGACGTGACCGGATAAGTGCCTTTCTTGATCCAGATCTCATCCGAGGAGTTGGCCAGGATAATAGCCTCGGCTAGGGTCTTGACCGCCTCGTGCCACGAGGTTCCGGTGCCGGAGGCGGCCTTGTCGCCGTCGACGTAGTAAACCGAGGACTGGATGGGTGCCGCGACAGCCAGAATCGAGAGGGTCGCCGCGAGGGTCGCGGCAAGACGAAGTCTCATGAGGTTCTCCTTTCAGGAACGCACGCCCGAATGTCTCTCCTTACTTGAACGAACGACAAAACGGGTCTCGGGGGACCACCCGCGGCCTACCTGTCCAGGCGGTTTCAAGGAGCGGTCTTCCTGCTAGCGTGGTGGCGGATTCGGCCCGAGTTCACGGTCGCCCAGCCGGGAGAGCGTGCCGCGGGAGTGCCCGGATCAGGAGAGGCGGCTCGGGAGTCGGAATGGAGGGACAATTTGCAGCCGTCCGGCGGTGTCGACGACTCGGGTGAGGTCACCCGGCTTCTGAATCAGCTCTCCGAGGGCGGGGAGGCGGAGCAGAGCCGCGTCCTCGAGGAGCTGATGCCGTTGATCTATCGCGAGCTCAAGGTGCTGGCGCGCGCCAACCGCTATCGCTGGCAAGCGGAACCCTCGCCCGGAACTACCAGCCTGGTGCACGAGGCCTACGCCCGCCTGGCCGGGAGCCCGGGCAGCGGCTACGAGAATCGACGCCAGTTCTTTGCCGTCGCCTCCAAGGCCATGCGCAGCGTCCTGATCGACAACGCCCGCTGGCACAGCCGCCGGAAGCGCGGCGCTGGTCTCAGACCGGTGCCGCTCGATGAGGAGCGCCTGGTCTCGGCGGAGCGCTGTGAGGAGCTCCTGGCCTTGGACGATGCCCTCAACCAACTGGCCGAGCGCGAGCCGCGGCTGGCCCGCATCGTCGAGTGCCGCTGCTTCGGCGGTCTGACGGTTGAGGAGACCGCCGAGACCCTGGCAGTCTCCGCGACCACGGTGAAACGCCGCTGGCGGCTGGCGCGCGCTTGGCTCTACCGGGAGCTCCAGCCGGCTCCGGTTTGAGGCTACGAGGACCACGGTGACCGGCGCGAGGGCACAGCTCGAAGATCTCTTCGAAGCCGCGGTCGATCTGTCGCCCGCGGACCGGCAACGGTTTCTCGACGAGCGCTGCCGCGACGACCCCGCCCTGCGCCGTGAGCTCCAGGAGCTTTTGGCCTCGGATCGAGCGGCCGGCGAATACTTCGACGAGCTCGCCGGGAGCATCGTCGCTGCCGCCCAGATCGAGATCGAGAGCGCCGCTCGTCCGAGGATCGAGATCGGGCCCTATCGAGCGCTCGAGCTCATCGGCCGCGGGGGCATGGGGGTGGTATACCGCGCGCTTCGAGCCGACGGTGAGTTCGACCAGGAAGTGGCGCTCAAGCTCCTGCACCTCGACATGCAGACGCCCCAGATGCGGGCGCGCTTCCTGGCCGAGCGCCAGCTCCTGGCGCGGCTCTCCCATCCCAACATCGCCCATCTCCTCGACGGCGGTGTCACCGAAGAGGGCCGGCCCTACTTCGTGATGGAGCACGTCGAGGGCGTACGAGTCACCCGCTACTGCAGGGAGCACGCTCTCACCCTCGATCAGACGCTTCGCCTCTTTCTGGACGTGATCGACGCAGTCAGCTATCTGCACCGCAACCTGATCGTGCACCGGGACCTGAAGCCCGGAAACATCTTTGTCGATCACGAGGGGCACGTGAAGCTGCTCGACTTCGGCATCGCCAAGCTGCTGGCGGAGGACCCCGAGCTGGGCGGAAGGACCCGCACAGGCGAGCAGATGCTGACGCCGGACTACGCGGCACCCGAGCAACTGCTGGGGAAACGGGTGACGACCGCCACCGACGTCTACGCGCTGGGCGGTGTTCTGTACGAGCTCCTGACGGGGCGGCGGCCGTTCGAGAGCATTCCCAAGGATCCGGACGAGATTCGAGAGCGGGTTCCAGCCACGCCGGGAGCCGCCCTGCGGGCCGCGCGGAAGGTGCGCGGGAACACTGACGGAGCCGAGCGTGCCCCCGCGTCATGGCGCCAGATTCCGGAGGATCTGGACACTATCTGCCTCGAAGCACTGCGGCCCGAGCCGGAGCATCGCTATTCGTCCGCCGAGGAGCTCGGCCGGGATATCGAGCGCTATCTCGAGGGTCTTCCCCTCGGAGCTCGAAGGGCCACGCTTGGCTATCGGCTGGGCAAGTTCGTCCGGCGGCACCGGCAAGGGGTCGTTGCAGCGTTGGTCCTGCTCGCAGTGCTGGCCTTCGGTTTCGCCCGGGAACGGAGTCTGCGAACCGAGGCGGAGATCGCTCGCACGCACGCCGATCGGGAGGCGGCCAAGGCGGAGGCGGTCTCGGAGTTTCTGAGCGAGCTGCTGTCCTCGGTCGATCCGGCCAAGGCGCTGGGCGAAGAGGTGACCGTTGCCGAGGTGCTCGATCAGGCCTCGGAGAGACTCGAGAGATCAGACGACTTCGTCGATCAGCCGGAGGTCGAGGCCTCTGTTCGGCTCACCATCGCTGACACCTACCGGGCGTTGAGCAGGTTCGATCGCGCCAAGGTCCACGTCGACCGGGCGGTAGCGCTCGGCGGGGGCGTGCACGCGTCCACGCCCGAGGCCCTCGAGGCCGTCGAATCGCTGGCTTATCTGCACATATCGAGGGAGGAACCGGAACAGGCGATCCCGCTGGCCCGGCAGCTGCTGAAGGTGCGAACCGAGACCCTCGACCAGGACCATCCCGAGATCCTGGCCGCGATGAGCCTGCTCGGCAAGGCGCTCTGGCTGCAGGGCCTGTACGAAGAAGTCGAGCCGCTCAATCGCAAGACCGTCGAGATTCACAAGCGCGTTCTGGGCGCGGAGCACCCAGACACCCTGCGGTCGATCAACTCCTTGGCGGCGACCCTCTTCTACCTGGCTCGATACCTCGAGGCCGCCGAGCTGTTCGATCAGCTGCTCGTCGTGCATCGGCGCGTCTTGGGCGAGAATCACCCGGACACCCTCAACTCCGCCAACAACCTAGCCGCCTGCTACATGGAGCTCTGCTACTACGACAAGGCCGAACAGCTCCTGCGGCCGGTGCTCGAAGGCCGTCGGCGGGTCCTGGGTGAAGACAGCCCG
>CALZKB010000174.1:0-7481 GCA_945787575.1 Thermoanaerobaculia bacterium
CGAGCGGCTCCAGGTGCACTACCTGGCGAACCCGGAGGGTCATCTCCATTTCGCCCTGCTGACCGACTGGAAGGACGCTCTCCGCGAGCACATGCCTGGCGATGAGGAGCTCCTCGCGGAGCTGGCCGAGGGCATCGCGGACCTCAACAAGCGACACGGGAGTCCGCCGGGGGGAGGAGACCGGTTCATCCTGCTGCACCGTCGACGTCTCTGGAACGAGGCGGAAGGCAAGTGGATGGGCTGGGAACGAAAGCGCGGCAAGCTGCACGAGTTGAACCGGCTGCTGCGCGGCGCGACCGACACCTCGTTCATCCCGGTCGACGGCAAACCGCCTACCGTGCCCGATGGCGTCCGGTACGTCATCACCCTGGACGCCGACACCCGACTCCCCGGGCGAGCCGCCTACCGCCTCGTCGGGACGATGGCTCACCCGTTGAATCGGCCGCGCTTCGATCCCGTGCTGCGCCGGGTGGTCGAGGGATACGGGATCCTCCAGCCGCGGGTTACCGCGACTCTACCGACTGGACCGGGAAGCACGACCTACCAGCGAATCGTGTCGGGCCCCGGCGGCGTGGACCCCTATGCGGCCGCGGTCTCCGACGTGTATCAGGACCTGTTCGGTGAGGGGTCGTATACGGGAAAGGGGATCTATGACGTCGACGCGTTCGAGGCGGCGCTTGCGGACCGGGTGCCCGAGAACACGCTACTGAGTCACGACCTGTTCGAGGGGATGTTCGCCCGCTCCGGTCTCGCTACCGATATCGACCTGTTCGAGGAGTTCCCCGCCAACTATGAGATGGCCGCCCGCAGAAACCAGCGATGGGTGCGCGGCGACTGGCAGCTACTCCCCTGGATCTTCGGCCACGGTGGCAGCGAGCCCGGGAACGGGCAACCAGCGCGTATATCCGTGCATGGCCGCTGGAAGATGCTGGACAACCTGCGCCGCAGCCTCATGGCGCCGTTTTCGTTTCTGCTGATCGTCGCCGGCTGGACGCTGCCCGGCGTGCCGCCGGTTCTGTGGACCGGCCTGGTTCTGGCCGCCCTCGCCTTTCCGGCCTTCACGCCCGTGCTCGACGGGCTGATTCCGCGGTGGCAGGGATTCTCCAAGCGAAGTCATCTGCGCGCTACCGCTCGAGACGCGCAGCTCGCGTCGCTGAACGTCTTGCTCGCAATCGCAGTGCTGGCCCACCGGGCCGCTTACATCACGGATGCCTTGGTGCGCACGCTCTGGCGTCTGTATGTGAGCAGGCGGCATCTGCTCGAGTGGGTCCCGGCCGCGCAGGCCGGCTACGGGGTCGAACGCACGCTCCGCGCCTTCTACCAGCACCTTCGCTGGAGTCCGCTACTCGCCGCGGCCGCCGCTGTGCTCGTCGGCGTTGCGCGGCCGGCCGCCTGGCCGGTTGCCAGCCCCCTTGTGCTCCTGTGGGCGTTGGCGCCGATTCTGGCGTGGTGGCTGAGCGTTCCCAAGAAGCTCGCCGAAAGACACCGCCTGTCGCCGGGGGAGACCCGAACACTCCGTCTCGTTGCTCGGCGCACCTGGCGCTTCTTCGAGACGTTCGTCAACGAAGAAGAACACGCCCTCCCCCCCGACAACTTCCAGGAAGACCCCGAGCCGGTGGTCGCCCACCGCACTTCACCCACCAACATGGGTCTTTACCTCTTGAGCACGATGGTCGCCCACGACTTCGGGTGGGTCGGGATCGCCGACATGGTGCAGCGACTCGAGGCGACCCTGAAGACGATGACCGCCATGCGCCGGCTCCACGGTCACTTCTTCAACTGGTACGAGACCACGGATCTCCGGCCGCTCGAGCCTCTCTACGTCTCCACCGTGGACAGTGGGAACCTCGCGGGGCACCTCATCACGCTGGCGCAAGGCTGCCGTCAGCTCGCGGGGCGCCCGCCGTTGGGTCCCCAGGTCTTGGACGGAATCCGCGACGCGCTCGAGCCGGTGCGCGAGTCGCTCGAACGGTCTCCCCACGGGGCGCGCACCGAGATGGTGACCGCGTCCCAGGTGCGAGAGGGCCTGGACGCGATGACGGCCCTCCTGGACGACCCGCCATCGTCGACCGGCGAATGGGGGGCTCGGCTCGAGCAGCTGGAGGCCCGCGCAGAGAACCTGTTGGACATCGTCCGCACCCTCGCGGCGGCAGGACACGCGTCCGGCTCGGAGATGCAGGCCTGGGCCGCCGCCGTCCGGGACACCGTCCGGAGTCACGCGCGCGACCTCGAGACGCTCTTCGCCGGGGACGCGACCGAGGGAGCGGCGAGCGCGCTCGAGCATCGCCTCGCCGCCGTCGCGCTCCAGGCGGAGCAGATGGCGCAGGCGATGGATTTCAGATTCCTCTTCGATCCCTCGCGCAAGCTCTTCTCCATCGGCTTCCGCGCGGCTGACAGTACCCTCGACCCCAGCTGCTATGACCTGCTGGCCTCGGAGGCACGGCTGGCGAGCTTCATCGCGATCGCCAAGGGCGACGTGTCGCCACGGCACTGGTTTCTCCTGGACCGGTCGCTCACGCCGGTCGGACGCGGCGCGGCGTTGGTCTCCTGGTCGGGATCGATGTTCGAGTACTTGATGCCGCTTCTCGTCATGGAGCAGCCTGCCAGCAGCCTGCTGGATCTCACAACCCGACTCGTGGTGGGACGCCAGATCCGGTATGGCAAGGAACGAAAAGTCCCCTGGGGAGTCTCGGAGTCCGCTTACAACATCCGCGACGTCCATCTCACCTACCAGTACTCTGACTTCGGCGTGCCCGGCCTGGGACTCAAGCGCGGGCTCTTCGAAGACGTCGTGGCTCAAGCGCGGACTCTTCGAAGACGTCGTGGTGGCTCCCTACGCTACGGCCCTCGCGGCGATGGTCGATCCCAAGGCCGCCATCGACAACATCGCGGACCTCCGAGCAGTCGGGGCGCAGGGCGTGTATGGATTCTACGAGGCGCTGGACTTCACGCCGTCGCGGCTTCCCGAAGGCGACCAGGTCGCCGTGGTTCGAGCCTACATGGCGCACCATCAGGGGATGACCATCGTTTCCCTGGGCAACGTCGTTCACCAGGGCCTGACGCAGAAACGGTTCCACGCGCATCCCATGGTCCAGGCCTCGGAGCTGTTGCTCCAGGAGCGCACCCCGCGTGCGGTGGCCGTCACGCGACCGCGGGGCGAGGAAGTCCAGGCGGCGGCCCAGGTCCGTGAGCTCGTGCCACCGACCCTGCGGCGCTTCGAATCGCCGCACGACATCCCCCCCCGCACTCATCTCCTCTCGAACGGTCGGTATCTGGTCATGCTCACGGCAGCGGGCTCCGGCTTCAGCCGGTGGCGCGAGCTCGCCGTCACCCGCTGGCGCGAGGACACGACCCGCGACTGCTGGGGCAACTTCATCTACCTGCGGGACGCGAATACCGGTGAGGTCTGGTCGGCCGGGTTCCAGCCGAGCGGCACCGAAGTGGATCAGTACGAAGTCGTTTATGCCGAAGATCGGGCCAAGATCATTCAGCGCGACCGGTCCCTGTCGATCGAGCTCGAGATCGTCGTCTCTCCCGAAGACGACGCGGAGCTACGCCAGCTCACGGTGACCAACCTCGGCGACCGCGACCGGCTGATCGACTTCACGTCCTATGCGGAAGTCGTCCTCGCCCCACAGGCCGCGGACGAGGCCCATCCAGCGTTCTCGAACCTGTTCCTGGAAACCGAGTTCGTTGCGGAGCTCGATACACTGCTGGCGACCCGCCGCCCCCGGTCGAGTGACGAGCCGCAACTGTGGCTGGCGCACGTCGCCGCGATCGAAGGCGAAGAGGTGGGCACGTGCCAGTACGAGTGCGACCGCGCCCGCTTCCTGGGCCGGGGTCGCGGTATCGGGGCGCCGGTTTCGCTGACCGAGGGCGAACCGCTGACCAACAGCGCCGGGGCAACGCTCGATCCGGTGGTGAGCCTCCGGCATCGGGTGGCGATTCCCGCTGGAGGGGCGGTCGACCTGGTGTTCACTACGCTCGTGGCGCGTTCTCGGGAGCACGCCCTCGAGATGGCGGAGAAGTACCGCCAGCCGGCGACGTTCGGACGGGAAAGCTCGCTGGCCTGGACCCATGCCCAGGTCCAGCTCCGCCACCTCCGGATCAGCCAGGACGAGGCGCATCTCTTCCAGCGCCTGGCCAATCGTCTGCTCTACGTCGATCCCACGTTGCGCGCCGCGCCCGAAGTGCTGGCCGGCAACCGCCAGGGTCCGTCCGGGCTCTGGGCTCACGGCATCTCCGGCGATCTGCCGATCGCCCTGGTGACCGTCGAGACGGACGAGGAGCGAGACGTCTTGCGGCAGCTGGTGCGGGCGCACGAGTACTGGCGCCTGAAGGGGCTGGCCGCCGATCTAGTGATCCTAAATGCGCGAGGTAGCTCCTACGCGCAAGATTTCCAGGAGTCCCTCGAGACCATGGTGCCGGCCGGCCAGTCCGCGGCCGGCCACGAAACGCAGGGATGCGTCACGGTGCTCCGCACCGACCTCCTGCCACTGCAGGATCGGACCCTGCTGCGGGCGGCGGCGCGAGTCGTGATCCTGGCGCGCCGGGGCACGCTCTCCGAGCAGGTGGTGCGAGTGCAGCGGTCGAGGCCGGGGCCGGTTCCGCCTCGGCTCCGTCCGCCACCCGAGGCGGCCGAGACCGTGGCGCCCCCCACATTGAATCTCGAGTTCTTCAACGGGCTGGGAGGATTCACCCCGGACGGTCGCGAGTACGTCACGGTTCTGGGCGAGGGGCAATGGACCCCGGCTCCCTGGATCAACGTGGTGGCCAACCCGGGGTTCGGCTTCCAGGTTTCCGAGTCGGGCTCGGGCCATACCTGGTCCGAGAACAGCCGCGAGAACAAGCTCACGCCGTGGTCGAACGATCCCGTCAGCGATCCTCCGGGCGAAACGTTCTATGTGCGCGACGAGGATAGTGGTCTGGTCTGGGGGCCGACCAGCCTTCCCATCCGTGAGGAAGCCTGGCCCTATGTCATTCGGCACGGTCAGGGGTACAGCCGGTTCGAGCACACGTCCCATGGCATCGCCCTGGATCTTCTGCAGTTCGTGCCACCGAGTGACCCGATCAAGATCTCCCGCCTGACGCTAGCCAACCTGTCCGGCCGCAGGCGGCGGCTTTCGGTGACGGCCTACGTGGAGTGGGTGCTGGGTGTCGAAACCGCGGGCTCCGCGCCCTTCGTGGTCACCAGCATCGATCCAGGAACCGGAGCCATGTTCGCGCGAAACGCCTGGAACGAGGAGTTCGGGAAGCGGGTCGCGTTCGCCGACCTGGGCGGTCGCCAGACCTCCTGGACCGGCGATCGCCTCGAGTTCCTGGGCCGCAACCCGAGCCTCGACCACCCGACGTCGCTGGAGCGCGGCGTCGAGCTTTCGGGCAAGGTCGGAGCCGGCCTGGATCCATGTACCGCCCTGCAGACCAAGATGGATCTCGAACCGGGAGAGAGCGTCGAGGTGCTGTTCCTCCTGGGGCAGGGAAAGGGCCTCCGGCAGGCGCGATCTCTGGTCGAGCGCTACCGCCGGATGAGCTGCGAGGAAGTCCTCGGCGAGGTCCAGGAGCAGTGGGACCGGGTGCTCGGTGCGGTCCAGGTAGAGACACCCAACC
Source organism: Thermoanaerobaculia bacterium (assembly GCA_945787575.1). Lineage (GTDB taxonomy): Bacteria > Acidobacteriota > Thermoanaerobaculia > Multivoradales > JAHEKO01 > CALZKB01. Next base: position 5,608 of record CALZKB010000174.1, read on the forward strand.
GTTCCATGGACCTTCTCCTCAACCGCTGGCTGCTCTATCAGACGCTCTCCTGCCGCATCTGGGGTCGCTCCGCGTTCTACCAGTCCGGCGGGGCCTACGGCTTCCGCGACCAGCTGCAGGACGTCGTGGCCCTGACGGTGTCGAAGCCCGTGATCGCGCGCCGGCATCTCCTGCGGGCGGCGGCCCGGCAGTTCCCCGAAGGCGACGTCCAGCACTGGTGGCATCCTCCCAGCGGCCGCGGGGTCCGCACCCGGATCTCCGACGACCGCCTCTGGCTGCCGTATGCGGTGGCCCACTATCTGAAGACGACCGAGGACCGGGCGGTGCTCGACGTGGAGGTTCCGTGGCTCGATGGAGCGACCCTCGAGGAGCACCAGCAGGAGTCGTACTTCGAGCCCAAGGAGTCGGGAGATCGGGCGACGCTCTACGAGCATTGCGCCCGCGCCCTGGACCGGAGTCTCGAGATGGGCAGCCACGGCCTCCCCCTGATAGGGGCCGGGGATTGGAACGACGGCTTGAACCGGGTCGGACTCGAGGGCCGGGGAGAGAGCGTCTGGCTGGGCTGGTTCCTCCTAGCCAACCTCGAGGAGTTCGCCGGCATCGCCGATTCGCGCGCGGAGGCGGAGCGCGCGGCGCGGTGGCGGCAACGAGCCGCTTCCGTCGCGGCTTCGCTGGAGCGGGAGGCGTGGGACGGCGAGTGGTACAGGCGGGCCTTCTTCGACGACGGGACGCCGCTCGGATCGGCGGCGAACGACGAATGCCAGATCGACTCCATCTCCCAGTCCTGGGCGGTCCTCTCGGGCGCCGGCAGCGAAGAGCGGGCACGTCAGGCCATGGAGTCCGTGGAGCGACGGCTCGTCCGGCGGGAGAGCGGGCTCTTGCTGCTGTTCTCGCCGCCGTTCGACCGCACCCCTCTGGACCCGGGTTACATCAAGGGATACCTTCCCGGAATCCGCGAGAACGGCGGCCAATACACTCACGCGGCGATATGGTCGGTCGCAGCCTTCGCCACGCTCGGCGACGGAGGCAAGGCCGCCGATCTCTTCGACCTGCTGAACCCGATCCATCATACGAGCGGCCGGGCGGACCTTCACCGCTACAAGGTCGAGCCGTACGCGATCGCCGCCGACGTCTACTCCGAACCTCCGCACGAGGGTCGGGGAGGCTGGACGTGGTACACCGGCGCCGCGGCTTGGCTCTACCGTGCGGGCCTGGAGTGGATTCTCGGATTCCACAAGCGAGGCTCCGCCCTCCACATCGATCCGTGCATTCCGAACGAGTGGCCACGCTTCGAGATCACCTACCGTCATGGCGCCACGCTCTATCGGATCGCGGTCGAGAACCCGAAGGGAGTCTGCCGCGGCGTCTCCCGATTGAGCCTCGACGGAGCCCAGCTTCCCGCGGGAGCGCTGGTTCCCTTGGTCGACGACGCTGGCGAGCACCAGGTCGAGGTGGTGCTCGGGTAGACCCCTGCCTACCTGCGCTCGACCCGGGTCATTCAGGGCCTGACGGGGCCGACTGGTTCGCTGACGCGCGGGCCCGCGTGGCACCGGTTTGAGCTAGTCTGAAGCTCTCGCGAGGGAGACCGCATGCCGAAAAGCAATCCACGAGACCCCCACTGGAGCGACGAAGGCCAGGGCCTGCCGCTGGTATTCGTCCACGGCTTTCCACTAGGCCGGGGCTGCTGGCAACCACAAGTCGACGATCTGAGCTCGTCGTTCCGAACCATCGCACCGGATCTTCCCGGCTTTGGTGGCCGCCAAGCAGCTCCAACGGCCGTGACGATGGACTCGTTCGCCGACGACGTCGCGTCGCTTCTCGCCGATCTCGGCACCGTGCCCGTGGTGCTCGCCGGCCATTCCATGGGTGGCTAC
>CALZKB010000174.1:7554-20011 GCA_945787575.1 Thermoanaerobaculia bacterium
GGCGCGACACCGCCGAGGCGGCGGCGGGACGTCGCGCAGGCGCGGAGAAGGTTCGCACGGGTGGCATCGAGGTCGTGGTCGACGCGATGCTTCCGAAGATGCTGGCTCCTGTCAACCGAAACTCCGAGTCGCTGGCGGCGATCCGTGGGCTCATGATGTCCTCGAGTCGCGACGGTGTCATCGGCGCATTGCTCGGCATGGCCGACCGCCCCGACTCGACTCCGGGGCTCAGTCAGATCTCCGTGCCGACCCTGGTGGTCGCGGGCGCCGACGACGAGGTGATTGCTCCGGCGGAGTCGGCGAGCCTGGCTGCGGCGATTCGTGGGGCTCGGCTGCGGGTCATTCCGGCCGCGGGTCACATGGTCGCCTGGGAGCAGCCGGCGGCGTTTTCCCACGAGCTTCGCGACTGGCTTGGCGAGGTCGAGACAGCTCGACGTCAAGATCTCCGTCCGGGCGCATCTGATTGACCAACGCACAGTGGTTCCTGCTGGTCGGATGCCTGATGCTGGCGATGGGTGTCGTTCGTCAAAACCCCATCCGCCTGCAGACCATTGACGTTCTGGCTGGCAGGCCGAGGGTTGATCCAGAGCTGCGGTCGCTGATCCGGAAGATGGCGACCGCGAATCCTCTCTGGGGGTGCTCCTCGAATCCACGGTGAGCTGCTCAAGCTCGAGCTCGAGATCTCAGAGAGCACCGTCTCTCGCTGGATGCCCAGGTCTCGCAAGGCCCCGTCGCCGAGTTGGCGCGCCTTCCTCGAGAACCACATAGGTGAACTTGTCTCGATCGACTTCTTCACCGTGCCGGCCGCCCGATTACGAGCGGCGCGCCGCCTGACTCGGCGTACTTTCAGCAACAGATTGTCAGGGTCCAGCGCTACAACGACGAGCGCATCGCGCTCGGAGCGCCAAGCCCATCCTCGAACCCGCCTTGGATCCTACGAAGTAGGCTCGCTTCCCGCTGTCAGGCGGTTTTGCGACTCGACGAACCCGAACTCTCGGCCTCCGCGGCCACCCAATTCCAGCCAGACGGGGTTTTGACGAGGGACAGCGGTTTTGGGGCATCAACGAGCAATCCCCGTCCGAACCAGCTGTCTCGGGCCAAGGTAGAATAAGCACGGTCATGAAACCCGCCGAGATCCGCGACTATCTGGAACGTGAATGGAAGCTCGCGCGCGAGCTCAAGGATCGGTACTGGGCCGAGCGCAAGCGAGGCCTGGCGCCGGACGCGGCCCTGAGAATCGGTGACGGACTTCGCGAGCATGCGGGGAGGCTACGGCCGGCCTGGCCTGATGCCGCGGCGCGCGAGGCCGATCTCAGGGTTCACACTCGCGTTTCCGAAAGCCTGCGTCGTGTCCTCTCGGCCCATCGCTGAGCCTCTCGTGGCGCTCGCCGAGGTGCTCCGCGCGCGCGGAACGAGGTGGTATCTCTTCGGAGCTCAGGCCGTCATCATCTGGGGCGCTCCGAGAATGAGCGCAGATGTGGACGTCACGGTCGAGTCATCGTCACCAAGATCCTCGCGGGCCGTCCGAAGGACATCGACGACGTACGCGGCATTCTCCGAGAGCGCAAGTCGAGCCTGAATCTCGACCTGATCCGGGAGACTCTCGGTCTGCTCGACCAAGCCCTCGACCGGAGCGACCTGTCACCGCTGCTCGAAGACGAGCTGCGGAAGCTCGGCAACTGAACAGACGGACGCAGAGCTCGACCGATCGGCAGCTACCCTTCCAACTCTCCCAGCATCTCCAGGTACTGGTCCCAAGGCAGCGCCTGCCAGCTCTCGGCTGAGACTGCTCCTTCGGCGCGCGACAGGTGCGAGACCTTGTGCGCCGTGACCGCGTCGGGGGCCTCGTAGATGTCCATGAAATCGTAGCGGCCGAGCAGGGCGTAGTGGGCGATCCACTTCACCTCCGGACAGTGACGACTCACCGTCTTCAGCCACTCCTTGCCCATGGCGCGGCGACCTCGGGGGTCGGCCATCAGCTCGGGCGATAGTTTCGTCATGAGAACGAACTGGGGCATCGATCACTCCTCTCCGTGTCTGGACTCCGGTTTCACTCACGTACTGCGTAGCACCGGTGCAGCGGGGCCGGGAATACCTCTCCGGGTAGGTTCGCCGACACCTGGCCCTTGAGAACTCGACTCGGTTCGTGCACCACTTGGATTCTCCAAGGAAGGTGATGCCAACGAATCCCGAGAGCACGACATGTCCGGTAGAGCCGGACGGTTCGACCACGAGGTTGAGATCTTCAGGAGAGTGACTCACTAGCTCCACCTTGCCGGTGGATGTCGCGGCGAGGGAGAGCAAAGACTTGGCGAAATCGAGAAGCTCGTGGCGAAAGACCCATGCGCAACGATTCTCTCCGCTGAATCCCTTGGATCGAGCGACTACGTGGAGTTGTAGTCCGTCGTAGATCTCGGGCATCTCATCTTTGTCGGTAATCCGCATGGACACGGATGAGGTCTCGTCGGCGAGATCCAGCAGCGTTGAGAGGTCGTGACTTGGTGTAGACATGCTTCAATGCCGCCTCACGTTGCGGATCACTTGCAAAGAATGGCGGAGCTATCTCTTGTCAGGTGCATCCCCTTCCTGGGAGCTATTCTTTGCCTCCTCCTTTTCCTCGAGGATGTATACTCCCATCTCATCAAGCGCAAGCTGCATGTACATGAAGGCCGCTGCTTCATCCGACATCGCGCCGTCGCTAAAGCTGTCTAACCATGCAGTGATGCGCTCGTATGGCTCGTAAAGTGCGTCGTGTAGTTCCTGTCTTGCCACATCTGTCGATTTTTCGATGAAATCATTTCTGATGATATCATCACCAATTCCCCATTTCTCTGCGAAGGGAATGAGAGTGCGAAGGTCCTCCGGGACTTTGCTGGAATCAAGCTTGATCTCAGGGCGGTTCTCCGCGTGGAGCCCATACTCTTCTTGGAAAACATTCGCGGGAGCAATCTCAAAGATTTCCGGGCGCGATCGACGATTGAAATACCATACTACTACCGCCACAGCCACTACGACAAGAATTACGAAAAAGGCGCTTTTCATCTTGCTTTTCCCAACGGATGAGAGCCAAGCGGCGCGCGAAGCGGCGTCGGCCCGTATGAATTGTTAGGCCGCAACTCTACGCTCCTTTCCCGACGACAAACTGGTCGACGGCCCAAAGCCAATTGCCGTCTGGCTGGCGCCGGGCAATCTCTGCTGTGATATCTCCGTTGCCTGGGCGTGATGAGGTCCACCACCTCGCCGTCACCACAAGCCAATGTGGCATTTGATTCATGGAGCGCAACGAGGCCTTCAACGTCACCAGCATTGGCTCGTTCTACGCTCGGTTGACTGCAGTGATCACCTGGGAAGTGTACAGCGCTACGCCGAAGCCGAGGGCGGCGTCCGGTTCAGGGAGTTGTTGGGCGGCAGGGTCTCCCGAGCTGCACTCATGACAGAAGGACTGCGCCAGGCATAGCCAGCGCAAAGTAGGCGACAACCGGGATCGGATGAGTCAAGGGCGATCGCGCAATTGGCTCGCCGGGCTCCAGTGTTTCTGGGTTGCGAGCGCCTCGGCCGAGTTTCCGGACCAGACGACCACCCTTTCCCCGAAACCGGGCACGGAAGACGACTGTTCTAGAAGCAGCGCCTGGTCCGAGGAAGGGTCGAATGGGCCACAGACGATTCCGATGCCGCTCGCTAGCATCAGCAGATGATGGAAAAGCACGAAGCCATGATCCGATTCCCGATGCTGTTCGCGGTGCTGCTGCTGGTCTCATTGGGGTCGATGGAAGCTCAGCCCGTGGGCTTGCAGTACGGCTGGCTGTCCGTAGTCTGGGGAGACCCCGATCCTGCCACTGGCGAATCGTCGACGATCTCATTCCTCCTTGCGGACAGCGATCTGAGGGTGATGGAGCTGACGATCGGCGAAGAGCTGCTTGCCGCAGCGGGCGGTCTGCTTGCGCTCGACAACCGCTATGTCGAGATCACCCTTGCGCCCGGGCCACCGGAGTCGAGTCTCGACACGCTACCGGCGGCGGCATCGATTCGGCCGGTGGCGCCGCCGCCGGGGACCGAAGACCTGCCGCGGCTGCTGGGCGGAGTCAGCGGGTCGAAACCATGGATCTCGGTGATGTGCAAGTTCTCCGACATTGCCGCCGAACCCGAGGACCTCGCCTACTTCCTCGACATGTACGACAACGCGGCGGGGCGGCTCGACCACTACTGGCGCGAGGTCTCGTACGACGAGATCGATGTCCTCGGCAGCAGTGCGGATGGCTGGTTCAATCTGCCCAACCCGCACGTCACCTATGTGCCGACGCCAGGCTCCGGCACGGACGCCGACCTGGGCGCGTTGTTCAACGACTGCACCGCGGCGGCGGACCCCTTCGTAGATTTTTCGAACGAAGACACGGGCGGATACGAGGGCATCAACCTGATGTTCAACGAGGTGCTCGACTGCTGTGCCTGGGGAGGCTCCTTCTTCGCGACTCTCGACGGCGTCACCAAGAGCTGGCGCACGACCTGGAACCCGCCCTGGGCGTTTCATCAGGAGGCGGTCATCGCACATGAGATGGGTCACGGGTTCGGTTTGCCGCATGCCAACAACTCGGACGGCGACTCTGACCCCTACGACAGCCCCTGGGACGTCATGAGCTCGGCCACGGGCTACGCCGTCGACGACCCGGTCTACGGCAATCTCGGCAAGCACGTCACGACCTACCACAAGGACGTGCTGGGCTGGGTGGATCCGGCCGAGCGCTTCGAGGTCACCGAGAACGGGGTCTTCGCCATCACCCTCGATCCGCTGGGCAGCGCCACGACGTCCACCTATCGCATGGCCAAGATCCCGATCGGCGGCAGCGGCTCCAATTACTACACCGTGGAAGCGCGGGAGGCGGCCGGCGCTTACGAAGCGGACATCCCCGGCGAGGGCCCCGGCGACCGCGTCGTGATCCTGCACGAGGTCGTGACCGGACGCTCGGAACCGGCCTGGGCGCTCGATGCCGACGCTCCGCCGGCGGACTATGCGGACACCGAAGGCGTCATGTGGCGGCCCGGCGAGACCTTCGTCGACGCGGCCAACGAGATCTCGGTCAGGGTCGTCGGACTCACGGCCACCGGCTTCGACGTCGAAATCACTCTCGGCTCGAGCCTGATCTTCGGCGACGGGTTCGAGTCCGGCGACACGACAGCGTGGTCTTCGACCGTTCCGTAGCGAATTGGGGACACGTGGCGATGGAGAGGTAATGTCAACTTGACGAGCGCCAGCCGAGTCTCAGGCGGACTCCGTGCTCGCTTTCCTCCCCCAATCAAGCGCACGTCACCTGGGACCAAGTATAGAAGGAGCTCGCCCGCAGGATTCGAGCTGGTCGTAGTAGGAGCCGCCCGACCCGAAACAAGTTCAGGACGACGAGAGAGCACGTGAAATCGATCCAGCAACAGGCACGTACGGCCGGAGTCCTCTTCGCACCCCAGATCGCGAGCCAGAAGACCGAACGGGAACAGCCAGAGCCCCCAGAAGATGGAGGATCGGCCTGCTGAACTCGGAATCAACCATCGACCACGGCACACTCGTCACGACGGCACCAAGTTGACAGCGCCCCCTCGACCGGAGCGACCCGTCACCGCTGCTCGAAGACGAGTTGCGGAAGCTCGGGAACTGAACACACGGCGGCTAGCGTGAAGCCAGAGAGACCCGATCTACGGTCCTGCGCTCGCCGCCTGCACGTCGGGAAAAGCGACGTGGTGCCGGCCTTCGGAGGTGAGCTCTATCTCGGGAGGCAGCAGGTGGCCCTCCAGCCAGATCACCAGCTGGCGGTCGAGCCGGTTCTTCAGCTCCTCCACGGCTTCCGAGAGACGACGTGGCTTGCTCACGTCGCGGGCCGTACCCCAGATCCGGCGCACCGCCTCGGCGTCGCCCGCCGTCCAGACGGCGAGCGGGACCCGCATCGCGGTCAGGTAGAGCTTCGCCTGGCGGACGGTGAGGGCGCTGGCATCTCTCGTCCGGGGGTCGACCACCAGGAGCACGGCCCGTCGCCGTCCGCCTCCGGAGATCTCCAGACCCGCGGCGGCGACCGCGTCGGCCAGCCGCTCTGCGCTCTCATCCCCCGGCACCCGCAGCCCCGCGACCCCCATCCCGAGGCCGCGAGCCACCGGCAGCACGTCGGCCGAGGCCCAGAAGAAGGCCTTCTGAGTCTCCGGGCGCCGTTCCGGTTGGGTGGCCATGACGCGCAGCCAGTCGTCGCCCGCCAGGCCCAGCCCCAGGTTGCGGACGCGACGCTCCAGCAGGCGCTCGCGGGGCCCAGGTGCGGTCGGCTGACCGGGGCGTGGGGCCCCGAAACCGGTGGCGAACCGCTGCAGGCTCTCGGCGCTCGCCTGATCGCGCACCAACATCACTTCGGCGGGAGGCCGTTCCACCGCGAAGACCGAGAGCGGTGTCCCCCCACGATGAAACCAGCCGGTGACCTCCGCGGGGGCAGGCACCCCCTCGTCCGCGGCGCCCCTCAGCCTCTCCACCACCACCGCCGTGAGCTCGCTGTCGACCTGGTCGAGAAAGGCGCCGCCGAAAATCGCCGCCGCCTGGGTCCGCAGGCGACCCCTGAAGGTCACTTCGGCGGACAGGTGGTGCAAGCGCTCCGGGTCGAGCGGCGGCAGCGGGATTTGCTTCGGATCCTCGACCGGGATCTTCCGCCCGTCGAGCCGTACCCGTACCCCGGTGAGCGCCTCGTCCGCCGCCGCTTCCCAGACGAGGCGAGCCGCCTGCACCTGGCCGCCCTCGCTCTCCAGGGCAATGGCGACTTCGACCGGAGGGTGAGGAACGTTGAGGCGCTGGAACGCGCGGCCGATCGCCTTTCCCTCCCGGTCGTAGGCGACCGCGGTCAGCTCGTGCGGCAGCGGATCCTCACCGAGGTCGATGTCGAGGGCCCAGGGCGGTTGCGTGAGTTCGGCGCGGAGCTCTCCGTCGAGAAGAACCTCCATTCGGGCGGTGGTCTCGGGGACCGCCAGCTCGAAATGGTGAGCGCCGACGATCAAACCGAGGTAGAGGGTGAGGAAGGTGGTCATCGGAGTCGATCCCTGACTGTCGCGCTCAGCAGATCATAAGCCTGAAGTCGAAGACGGCGAGCCACGCATTGGACGGCCCATGGGCCTGCGCCCCATTATTCGCACCCTACTCGGGTCTGGAGGCGCTGGTCCGGCGAGCGAATCCTCAACGGATAGGATCCTCCTCATGACTCCCTGCCGACTCTCCGCGCCCGCCGTTCTCGTCCTCTACTGCGTCCTGGCGCCGCCGCCGCCCACGCTGGCCGCCGACCTGCAGGACGAGCTCAACACCATCTACCGCGGCTCCTGGTCCGTCTTTCTCCTCGAGACCACCTCCACCTGCGACGCCTCCTATACCAACAACCAGGTCCTCGGCAGCCGGGTCCTCTCCTCCGGTCCCCACCGCGTCCCCGCCGGCGAGCTCGGCCGGGTGGCCAAGGTCGACGTCAAGCGCTCACGGATCGACATCCTCGTCGACATCGACAAGCCGCTGCTGGTCTCCTGGGCCGACGGGCCCTACGAGCTCTTCGATCAGGCCCGGTGCCGGGTCGAGCTCGAGGTCAAAGTGCCCAGGGAGTGGGTCAAGAAGAAGCTGGTGAACGAGATCGAGACGCTGGTTTCGAGGGTGCTGGAGCGGCACGACGACCAGGCCTCGGTCGCCCGGTCCGAGCGCTGGAACCGGCGCGAAATCGAGCCGTTGCCCGAGGGGTACGAAGAGGTCTTCCTAGAGTACCGGGCCTGGAAAGCGGGACAGCTCCGGATTGAACTGCTGTCGACCCTGGACGAGGCGCTGCGGGTGATAGACCGGGCGGACGATGACCCGGCCTACGGCGGCGGGCTGGCGGCGGGCATGGAGAAAGAGGCGGACCAGCACCGGTCGTGGGGGGAGTGCGAGGAGATCGCCGGCAAGAGTTTCTATCCAGTGGGGAAGGACGCGCCGAGCGAATTCGAGGGATCGGACGAGAAGGACTGGGAGCGAGGGTATCGGGATGGGCAGGTGGTGGCGTTCCATGTGGAGTTGGCGCAGCGGATCGGGGTGTGTCTCGGTGAGCTCGCGGTCCCCGCCGTAGGGCTAGCCGACTAATATGTAATCTGCAAGTAGTAGATTCATATAGCTGAGGGTCCCCGAGGTTCAAACGGCCGGCCCCGCGAGGGAGCCGGCCGCCAGAAAGACCTTCGTTGATTGCGGCTACGGGTTGACCAGTTCGACCCAGGTCTTCATCGCGCTGCTGCTGCAGCCGAACCTGACGTGGCCGTCGCCGAGCCCGAGGGCGTCGATGATCTGCTCGCACGAGCAGCCGCCGGTGTCTCCAAGGGTGTAGGACGCAGTCGACCCGCTCTGCGGGGGCCCCTGATCGAAGACCCGCGGGTCTTCGTCGTCGAGCAAGGCCCAGCGATTTCTCCCCAGACGGCCGGAGCTTGGTACGACCTGCTCGGGCGCTTGCGTTCCGTCGTTGGGCACCCCGTCGGCGTCTTCGTCCTTCAGGATGTAGACCACCAGGCCGTCGTGGTCCGACGAGCGCAGCGGGAGGTTCGCCGGCGTGACGTCGCTCAGGAGATCGGCATAGGAGTCGGCGTTGCCGCGGCCGTACTCGACGTTGGTGATCTCCGCCACGAGCCCCACCGAGGTCAGCGCATGGTCGAGCACCTGGGCGTTGCCCTCGAAGACGAAGGAGTAGCGTTCCGCATCGGGCACTCCCAGGGCCTCGTCGAACAGGTCGTTGTCCGGCAGGCCGGTACAGTCCTCGGTGTCGCAGACCAGGTTGTCGTCGGGGACGAAGTCGCCGGTGATAACGCCCACCGCATCGACGTAGCCGTCGGTGAACTCGAAGGCGTTGAAGTCACCGGTGACCACCAGATCGATGTCGGGGTCGGCGGTCTGAAGGGCGTCGACCTTCTCGGCGATCGACACCGCCTGCACGAAACGCTTCTTGCGCACTCGCTCGCCGTCGAACGGGTCTTCGATCGAGTTCAAAGACCGGTTGTGGACCGCCATCACCGCGATCGGGAAAGTGCCGAACTCGAGCTGGCAGCTGCCTTCCAAGAGCAGGGGCGGCCGGTCGTGGAGGATATCGACGCTGCCATCGGTCGGATCGACGAAGGTCTCGTCGGGGTCGACCTGGGAAATCGCGTGGACCTGGATGTTCTGCCGGGTGAGGAAGCCGACGTCGATGCCGCCGGGGTCGTTGCCTTCGATCAGCCAGGCGGTGTAGTCGGCGGTGGGATCGTCCAACGCGATCTGGTCGGCCAGGGCCTCGAGCTCGTCGATGTCGAAGACCTCCTGCACTGCCAGGATGTCCGGCGAGCGCAGCACGTCGACGACGTAGGCCGAGAGCTTGAAGAAGCCGCCGTTCAGCCGGAAGAGATTGAACGACCCGACGGTGAACTCACCCGCCATGCGCTCGCGCACCGGGTTCAGGATCACCGGCTCCGGCCCGAGCATCAGGACCTTGGGCAGAATCTGGTAGTCGCCGAAGGAGAAGGCGAGCGGCCCGATCGCGGACACCGACTGGGTGGCGAAGATATCGGCGTCGGTAAGGCCGAGGCCGTCCGGGTCGACCTCGAAGACTTCCTGATTGCCGTCCCACTCGGGAAAGCTCGGGAACGGACTCGGGAATTCGATCCCCGGCTCGCGGAAGGTCCGCGCGGGACCGACGGTGACGGCGGTGTCGCCGAAGTTGTCGGTCGGGCCGGTCGCGATGCCGTCGACCAGCTCCACTACCATGCCCTCGAGCCGCTCCATGTCCGGAACGACGAAAGGACCCGGATCGGGGTTCAGGGCATCGAGCAGGACCGGTGCGGGCAACGAATTGCCGGAGGAAGTGACGGTGACCGTCAGGAGGTCGTCGTCGAACTCGGTGAAGGAGAAGAACTCCACCACCGTGCCGACGATGTCTACCAGATCGCCCTCGGCGACGCCGGGAGGCCCACCGGTGAAGACGAAGATGCCGTTGGAGGTCGCGGCGTCGAAGTCGTCGCGCGCTTCGGGCGTCTGGATGAAGAAGCCGTTCGAGCTCACCCCGGTGACGACGTTGTCCCGCGTGATCACGAAGAGGTCCTCGAACGGAGAGGACGCACCGCTGCCCTGGAGATCGTAGATCTCGGGCGTACCCAAGCAGTCGTTCACCGCTCCCGGTGTGCCCGAGTCGCCAGCGCCGAAGGGCGTCGACGAAGTGCACCAGCTGGCGCCATCGTTGTTGTCGAAGCCCGGGATCAAGAGCGCCATCGACGCCCCGGTCGGGTCGGGGAAGGCGGGGCCGCCGTCGTAGTTCACGCGATCGATCTCGTTGCCGAGGGTGTCGATCAGGATGACCTCGTCATCGCTGTTGCCGAGGAAGAAACCGGAGTACTCGTAGTCGACGCTGACGCCGCCGTTGGAGCCGGAGTCGTCGTTGTTACCGAGGACCAGGTAACCGCCAGGCGGCACCGGTAGCGAGCCGCCGCTCGAAATCGTGTGGGTGTTCGAGCCGTCGTCCCGGATCGTCCAGCCGTTGATGTCGACCGGCCCGTTGGAGGGGTTGAAGAGCTCGAACCACTCGCCGGCGGAATCACCGACCGCCGAGGGGTTCTGCATGATCTCATTGATCACCAGCACCGGCGGCGGGCAGTCGTTCACCGCCCCGGGCGTGCCGAGGTCACCGTCGCCGTAGGGTGTCGACGAAGTGCACCAGTTGGCGCCCAGATTGTTGTCGGTCGCCGGGCTGGCCAACGCCATCGACGCTCCGTTCGGATCCGGGAAGCTCGGCCCGCCGTCGTACTCCACCCGGTCGACTTCGGTGAGGGCAGTGTCGAGGAGGATGACCTCGTCGCCACTGTTGCCGAGGAAGAAGTTGGAATACTGGTAGTCGACGACCACGCCACCGTTGGTGGCGAAAGTATCGTCACGACCGAGCACCAGGTAGCCGCCGGCTGCGATCACCAGCGGACCGCCGTTGGCGATCACGTGGATGTTCGAGCCGTCATCGCGCAGGGTGAAGCCGTCGATATCGATGGCGTCGACCGTCGGGTTGAACAGCTCGAGCCACTCGCCGTTGGTGTCGGAGACCGCGGCCGGGTTCTGGATGATCTCGTTGATCACCAGCACCGGCACGTCCACCACACAGTCGTTGGCCGCACCCGGCGTGCCGAGGTCACCGTCACCGTAAGGTGTCGACGAGGTGCACCAGCTGCCGCCAGCGTTGTTGTCGAGCCCCGGGTCGATCAGCGCCATCGACGCTCCCGTCGGATCGGGGAAGGTCGCACCACCGTCGTACTCCACCCGGTCGACCTCTCTGAGCAGAGTATCGAGTAGGACGACCTCGTCGTCGGCGTTGCCCAGGGCAATGCCCGCGTACTCGTAGCCGACCGTCACGCCGCCGTTGGTCGCGAAGTCGTCATTGATGCCGAGCACCAGGTAGCCGCCGGCCGCGATGACCAGCGGGCCGCCGTTGGCGATGATATGCGCGTCCGAGCCGTTGTCGACGATGGTGAACCCGTCGATGTCGACCGGGCCCGCCGTCGGGTTGAAGAGCTCGAACCACTCGCCTGCCGAGTCGAAGACCGCGTCCGGGTTCTGGATGATCTCATTGATCACCAAGTCGGGTACCGGCGGAACGCCGCAGTCGTTGGCCCCGCCCGGCGTACCGAGGTCGCCCGCGCCGTACGGCGTGGACGCGGTGCACCAGTTGGCGCCGACGTTGTTGTCGACCGCCGGGTCGGCCAGCGCCATCGACGCTCCCGTCGGATCGGGGAAGGTGGGACCGCCGTCGTACTCGACGCGGTCGCTCTCGAGGTCGAGCGTATCGAGGAGGATGACCTCGTCGTCGCTGTTGCCGAGGGTGAAGCTCGAGTATTCGTAGTCGACGTTGACGCCGCCGTTGGTACCGGAGTTGGCGTTGTTGCCCAGCACCAGATAGCCGCCGGCGGCGATCAGCAACGGGCTGCCGTTGGCGATCGTGTGACTGTTGGTGCCGAGGTCCTCGAAGCTCCAGCCGTCGATGTCGACCACCGAAGCGTTGGGGTTGAAGAGCTCGAACCACTCGCCATCCGAGTCGAAGACCGCGGCGGGGTTCTGGATGATCTCGTTGATCACCAGCTCGATCGCCGCGGGGACAAAGGTCTGCCCGGAGTTGACTGCGCCGAAGGAGTCGGCGCTCGGCGCCGACCAGGTGAAGTCGGAGGCGATCGTTCCGCTGCCGGTCAGCTGCAGCGACTCGCCGATCGGCGAGTCGCTCGGCTCGGACACTCCGATGTCGACGCTCATCTGCCCCATGGCCGGACCGTTGGCGGCGACGAAGGACCCCTCATAGCTCAAGAACTGCACCACCGCGCCCAGGGAGTCGAACAGCGCGACGCCGTCGGGGCTGCCGTTCTGGATGCCGGAGTTGGCGACCGCCAGCGTCCCGTAGCCGCTGCCTACGTCGGGAAGGAAGCCCGCGAGCGGCACGGTGTTGTA
>CALZKB010000175.1 GCA_945787575.1 Thermoanaerobaculia bacterium
GCTCTTCTCCACCACGATCCGCTGCAGCTATCAGGAAAGTGGGGACTGGCATGGGAGCGGGCCCGGGAGGGACTGCCTGTCCCCGCTTTCCTGCGCCGGCGTCGGCTACGCTATCGCGCACAAGCACCAGCTTTGGTGGTCACCTCGAGACCCGGATCAGCAGCCGCCCTGGAATTCGGTCGTCGTCCTGAGTTCCGAGTTCTACGACGAGCTCGTCGCCCATGCCATACCGATTGACCTCCGTGCCCTCAAGGCGCTCAAGGGCTCACCGCTCGCTCTCGATATCTACTCATGGCTCACCTACCGGATGAGCTATCTCCGGAAGCCGTGCTAATCCCCTGGGAAGCGCTGCAGACTCAGTTCGGCGCCGACTACGGGCGGTTGCGGGACTTCAAGAGGAAGTTCCTTGGCCACCTGGCGGACGTCCTGCGCGTCTACCCCGCGGCGCGCCTCTCTGAACGGCCGGCAGGCGTCCTCCTCAGTCCGTCGCCAACTCACCTCCCTCGCGCGCCCGGTCAGGCCAGGAGACTCACCTGAACAGATCCAGCGCGGAGCTCTCCTCGAGCCAGAGCTCCAGGCCGGGGCCAATCGCGACCATCATGAGAAGCACGATCAATGAAACGAGGACGATAGAGAGTGTCCACAAGATCTTGGCGCGACGAGAGAACCCCTGGCTTTGCCACAGCTGGGGGATCGCCACGGGACCGATCGCCAAGAGCATGATGACGACGTGCCAACGACCTGCGTGGGAAGGCGAGAGCTCTGAGATGCCACGGGCACAACGGTGCGCGTCCAGGACTGTCGGCAGCAAGAGGAACGGATAAGCCAGGAGCAGCGCACCGGCGGAAAGCCACGAGCGGGAGGCATCGGGCCCGATCGTGGTCCAGAGCAGTGCGGCCCAGATCCCGACGGTAGAACAGAGGATCGCGGCCGCCTTGGCGTCTTCGCGGTTGTAGAGCTGCCCGAGGCCGGGCATCACGGTGGAAAGGCCGGCCGCTAAGAGCGGACTGGATGTTGACACAATAGTCGACTCTGAAGGCCTCAATTCTCTCTGATGAGCGCGTTGGAGCTCGATGCCTTCTCTTGTCTATCCCGCTTCCTTTTCTCCTTTTTCGCTTCTCTTGCGGCTTTCTGCTTCAGGCCCTTGTTCTTGTCTTTCTGACTCTTGTCTCCCATCACAGACCTCCCTTTCTAGGAGTTCATCACAGTGCCTCGTGAAGCCTGAATGGCCTCGGCGAGACCGACGATCACGAATCTCGAACCCTCTTCCTGCAAGACCCCGGCAGCTCTCCCCCGAGGTCGAGAAGCAGGATCTCGGTCTCTGACTGCGCCGTCAGTGACACCGCGCGCTCGGCCGTGATGCCGGCGCCGTCTCCCGCGGTCAGAACGGCGTCGCCTAGCGTCACCTCCCCGTTCACGCAATGGAGCCAAGCAGTTCGCTCCTGCAAGAGCTCGTGTGCCAGGTGCTGGCCGGGTTCGAGCAGGGCCGAGCAGATCAGGGCATCTTGGTGGATGCGCAGCGATCCTCTGCGCGCGTCGGGCGAGGCGACGACGCAGAGTCTTCCTCGACGCTCTGCCACAGTGAAGCGTTTCAGCTCATGACCGGGTACCGACCCCGGCTCCGACGGAGCCAGCAAGACCTGGAAGACATGAGCCCAGCTAGATCGCGACGCATTCTTCTCGCGACGGCGAATGCCACGCCCGGCGGTCGTTCCCTGAAACTCGCCGGCCTGGATGACGCCCGAGCGTCCCAGCGCATCCTCATAGGCGAGCACACCCTCGCGTACGTAAGTAACGATCTCGGCATCGTGATGGGGGTTTCGCGAAGCGATCGCGCCCGGCGGAAGACGGCTCTCGCTGAGGCTCTCGAGCTGTCCGAAACGGTCACCACGGGGGTCGGCTCGATCTCGTGGGTGAAACGTGAGCCAGACCTCCTGCTTGTGATGTTGGTCGTAGCGGCGCTCGCCGGCTCTTCGGAGCGTGATCATCGGGTCGCTCCCGATGGAAATGTCCTCGGCACCATGATGTTGGCGTAGGATGCGCTCTTCCGCATCACACACGGCCCGCCGTTCCAAGAGTCCCTCGACATGTCCTAGAGCTGTGCAGAGTCGGGGACCAGAACAACGAGGTGCGCACCTTCTTTGATCAGCTGGCTGTCGTAGGCCGTGCCTGCGACGTGCGGATCGACGTTGTTCGCCCCCTCTCCGCCAGCCAGCATGTAGCAGACTCCGAGCCTCCCGCCGAAGTGGTCGTTCTTGTTGAGGTACGCATCCGCCCACTCCATCCACACCGCGTCATTGCACATCGGAGGAGTCTCTTGGAAATGTGGTGGGGTCGGCATGCGCGTCCAGCCGTTGTTGTCCTCTTGGAGAACGTTGCCCTCCCGGCCCATCACGGTGGCACGCTTGGACAGCTCGGGCAGCGCGCCGCTCAGGGCTTGCTCGATCACCGCCGCCGCCTGGTGGTGGGCGAACACGGGAGTCACCAGATCTGCCGCAACCAGGCAACCCAACAGAACACCGAACACGAACGCGATCCTCGTCAAACGCATTGGCATTGCCTTCGAAGGCCAGAAGCGCAAGCCAGCAGCGAAATCGTCGCGGATCCCAACGCAGTCAGGACGAAAAGAATCACCATATCCGGTTGCATGCTGTTCCCCTCTCGAGCAAGTGGCGTCTAGCCTTGGCCACCGAGGTCGCAGTAGAAAAGCGGCGAGCGGCACTCCCGGCAGAGGACGAAGCCATCTGAATCGTCCCCGAACACGAGACCGCCAAGGCCGCCGTCGCACGAATCGCAGACCGCCGGGTGAAGCGATCGAGGGGCCCGATCCCGCGCTGTCGCAGAGTTGCTCGCTGTTCGTCGCATCCTGTCTCTCCTCACTCATTCTCTTTGCAAGCCTCCGGCCACACTCATATCTCTCTTGTTTTCAGCTATTTGCACTCCAAAAACGATTTCGCCCGCTTGTATGATCAATCGGTATGAAGTAGGCTGTACTTCAATTTGAAGGATGTGACTGATGCGCGTCGAGGATCTGCATCACGAGGAACTCCTAGAGCTGGACCCGGAGGGAGGCGTAATTCGGTTCGCCGGGCAGCGCGCACTCTTGCTCGATGCTGTCGCGATGGGGCTCTTGCGACAGTATCTCGTTGAGAACTTCGGTCTGACCGCTGCCCGCGCAGTGCTCACTCAGTTTGGCTTCGCCCACGGCTGGCGCATGGCAACGGCCCTAGAAGAGGAATTCGAGTGGGAGAACGATGAAGAATGGCGTCGCGCCGGTCCCCGTGTCTACACTCTCGAGGGGCTTTTCCGCACGCAGCCGGGAGCTGACGACCCGCTTACCAAGAAGGGAGCGATGCTGCTTGCATCCTACGAGGCGGAGCAGCATCTCCTGCACTTCGGTCGCTCCGACGCGGGCGTGTGCTGGACCATCTGCGGCCTCATGAGCGGCTACCTAAGCCACACGGCTGACAAGGAAATCTATGTCCTCGAAGATCGATGTCTGGGCGTAGGTCACGCGGCGTGCCACCTGCTGGGGCGTACGAGTGAAGAGTGGGGTGACGAACACGCAGAGGAGCTTGCGTTCTTCGACTCTGGGCGCCTCACCGAGTGCCTCGATGTCTCCCTCAGCAGGGTCACGGAGACCTTGAAGGCTGCCGAGGAGAAGCTCCAAGCCCACCGTCGAGCCTTGGTGCGCGTGGTGCGCGACGTTGAGGAGCCGCTGGGCATCGTAGCCAAGAGCCCCAACATGCAGCACGTGGTGGACCTGGCACGACGTGTGGCGAAAGTCGACGCCACGGTACTCATTACCGGCGAGAGCGGAGTGGGCAAGGAACGAATCGCGCGGCTCGTTCACGACGAATCGACCCGCGAGGTGGGGCCGTTCATCGCCGTCAACTGCGGCGCCATCACCGAGACGCTCCTCGAGAGCGAGCTCTTCGGGCACAAGCGTGGCGCGTTCACTGGCGCGACCTCGGACCGGCCCGGCCTCTTCGAAGCGGCCAACCGCGGAACATTGCTGCTCGACGAGATTGGCGAGATCTCCCCAGGCATGCAAGTCAAGCTCCTGAGGGTGCTTCAGGAGCGGGAGATCCGGCGGGTCGGGGAGAACAAGAGCCGACCGGTTGACGTGCGGGTTCTGGCCGCCACCAACCGCGACCTTGTCGACGAGGTCACCAAAGGTAGCTTTCGGCAGGACCTCTATTACCGGCTCAAGGTCGTTGAGCTGCACGTCCCTCCGCTCCGCGATCGCCGGGACGACATCTTGCCGCTCGCCCGGCTGCTGCTCGCGGATGCGGTGGTTCGGATGGCTCGGAAGATCTCGGGTCTCACCCCACGGAGTGCCGATCAGCTGTTGCGCTACGACTGGCCGGGCAACGTGCGCGAGCTCGAGAACGCCATGGAACGCGCCGTCGCGCTAGCGCGCGGAAGTCGCGTGGACCTCGACGATCTGCCCGAGGAGATTCGCCAGGCGTTTCCCAGGCCGGTGGCCGCCGAGGGAGCGGTGCAACCGCTCCGTGACGTCGAAAAGGAGTACATCCTCTCGGTGCTGAAGCTGAACGGCGGAAACCAGACGCGCACCGCCGAGCAGCTCTGCATCGGCTCGGCGACGCTCTACCGAAAGCTCAAGGCCTGGGGCTTGATCGGCGTCAAGCGTCCGAATCAAGCCATGCCATGAAAAAACGGCCCGGGGCGTCCCGGGCCGTTCGAAAGCGTGCTTTCTGAGCAGGACGCGGAGTTTAATACATACCGCCCATGCCGCCGCCCATACCGCCCATGCCGCCACCGCCCATACCGCCACCGTCGCCGCCTTCGTCCTTCTCCTTGATCTCGGAGACCAGAGCCTCGGTCGTGAGCATCAGGGCCGCTATCGAAGAGGCGTTCAGGAGCGCGGTCTTGGCGACCTTGGCCGGATCGACAACACCGGCCTTGACCAGGTCCTCGTACTCGTTGGTCTGGGCGTTGTAGCCGGTAGCGCCTTTGGTCGTGGAGAGCTCCTTGACCACCACCGAACCTTCCTGGCCGGCGTTGTTGGCGATCTGACGGGTCGGCTCCTCGAGCGCCCGGCGGACGATGTCGACGCCCACCTGGATGTCGCCCTCGGCCTTGACGTCATCGACGGCGTCGATAGCCCGTAGGAACGTAATGCCGCCGCCGGGCACAATGCCCTCTTCGACGGCCGCCTTGGTGGCGTGCATCGCATCCTCGACCCGAGCCTTCTTCTCCTTCATCTCGGTTTCCGTAGCAGCACCGACCCTGATGATGGCGACACCGCCAACCAACTTCGCCAGACGCTCCTGGAGCTTCTCGCTGTCGTAGTCGGAGGTCGTCTCCTCGATCTGGTTGCGGATCTGCTTGACCCGGCCCCCGATCGCGTCGCGACGCTTGGTGTCCTCGGAGTCCGTGACCAGGGTGGTCTCGTCCTTGGTGATCACGACCTTCTTGGCGTCGCCGAGGTCATCCCACTGGACGTTCTCGAGCTTGATGCCGAGATCCTCGGTGATGACCTTGCCGCCGGAGAGGATCGCGATGTCCTCGAGCATGGCCTTCCTGCGATCGCCGAAACCAGGCGCCTTGACCGCGGCCACGTTGAGGGTGCCGCGGAGCTTGTTGACGACGAGAGTCGCCAGGGCCTCACCCTCGACGTCCTCAGCAATGATGAGGAGCGGCTTGCCCTCCTTGGCGGTCTGCTCGAGAATCGGCAGAAGGTCCTTCATCGAGCTGATTTTCTTCTCGTGCAGCAGGATCTTGGCGTCCTCGAGTACGACTTCCATCCGTTCCGGATCGGAAACAAAGTAGGGCGAAAGATACCCACGGTCGAACTGCATACCCTCGACGACCTCGAGCATGGTCTCCATGCCCTTGGCTTCCTCGACCGTGATGACGCCGTCTTTGCCGACTTTCTCCATCGCCTCGGCGATGATGCCGCCGATTTCCTTGTCGTTATTGGCCGAGATCGTGCCGACGTGGGCGATCTCGGAGCCCGTAACCGGCTTCGACATCTCGTCGATCTTCCGAACCGCAGCTTCGACAGCCTGCTCGATGCCGCGCTTCAGCTCCATTGGATTGGCACCGGCGGTAACGTTCTTCGAGCCCTCGCGGAAGATCGCCTGGGCGAGAACAGTCGCCGTCGTGGTGCCGTCTCCGGCCACGTCGGACGTCTTCGAGGCGACTTCGCGCACCATCTGGGCGCCCATGTTCTCGAGCGGATCGCCGAGCTCGATCTCCTTGGCGACGGTCACACCGTCCTTGGTGATCGTCGGCGAGCCGTACTTCTTTTCGATGACGACGTTGCGGCCCTTGGGGCCCAGGGTCACGCGGACGGCGTCGGCCAGCTTGTTGACACCGCGGAGGATCGCGCGACGCGCATCCTCGGCATATGTGATCTGTTTTGCCATTGTCTGTATCTATCCTCCTGGGTTTTCAGTATTGATGTGTTGGACGCTCAGGCCACCACCGCGAGAATCTCGTCCTCGCGGAGGATGACGTAGTCTTCGTCGTCGATCTTGATGTCGGAGCCCGAGTACTTGCCAACCAGGATTCGATCGCCGGCCTTGACGTCCATGGCCTGGCGCTCGCCGCTGTCTTGGATCTTGCCCGGGCCCACAGCCACGACCTCGGCCTCCTGGGGCTTTTCTTTGGCGGTGTCGGGAATGATGATGCCGCCCCGTACCTGCTCTTCGTCGGACTCGAGCCGCTTGACCAGGACGCGGTCATGCAACGGGCGGATGTTTACTGCCATTGAATCTCTCCTCATGCTTTTGGGTTCTTGACCCCTTGTTAAGAAACTCTCTCTTGCTCTTCATCTTGTCTTCGAGCCGCGCGCTCTACCCTTCGTGTTGAGCACAACTTCCTCCCTGCCGCCGATAACCCGGGTTGCAGATCCAGTCGTTTCCCGAGTAACCGAGGTGAGCGTTCGCTGGTATCGTGAACAGCTCGCACACACGGCTGCTTCTCCTGTAGCTCCGCTCGCACTCCCAATCGCGTCCCGACGAGGCTAGGAAGCCGTGCTCAGGCACTTCGACCGCGACGCACGAGCTGCCGCTCAGCCGGAAGCCCCGTTTGCAGTCGAAGCCGTTTCCGGCAGCGTCGAGATACCCGTTGGAAGGCACCGCGACGGCAACGCACGACTCGTCGGCTCTGTGAAAGCCACGACCACATTTCCAATCGCGTCCGCTGTAATCGAGGAAGGCGTTCGGAGGTACGACGACGGCGGCGCAAGCGCCGTTGGCCGCTTTGTAGCCTCGATCGCATTGCCAACCACTTCCGTAGGAGTCCACCGGATAAGCGTTCTCGGGTACCTCGATCGCGACGCATGCCTGATCGACCTGCGCGTAGCTTCGAGCGCACTCCCAATCGCGGCCGCCCGTCTTCAAGAAAGCGTTGAGAGGTACCTCGATCACCGCGCAGGCGCCGTTGGCTTCCCGGTAGCCTCGGCTGCACTCCCATCTGTCCCCGGAAGAGTCCAGATGCGCATTTGGAGGCACCCGGACGGTCACACAGAACTGATCGGCCTTCCAGTACCCCCAATCACACTCCCATCCGTCTCCGTACCGCTGCGCGTGAGAGTTCATTGGCGCTTCGGTCGGGTCAGCCTCGGCGGTGGCAACGGCGGGCGCGACAAACAGGAATAGAGAAAAGGCCAGCCACCAACATGAGGAGATCGGTCGTCGCCGCGGGTCCTTCTCGAGCGTCTTCACCGTGATCATGCCCTTGCCTCCATCATCGGCGGCGCCGGAATCCGTCTCTCCTGCTGTCGATCCCCGCCGAAGTGGGCCATTGCCATGCCCACTTGAGCTTCGAAGAGCTCCTGCTCAGGGACCACTTCCTTGATGATGTTGTGGATCTGTGACCGGGAGTACCCGGCCTCCTGGGTGTCCGGGTGCGCGGCCACGATGCCCTTGTAGAACTCGAGAGCTTCACGCAAGTCCTTCGTCTTGTAGTGCGCCGCATGGGCCGCTGCGTACTGCCGGCGCGCCTCTGTCAGGCCAGTGTCGTTTCTCATGTCTCTTTCTCCGATCTACCGCGAGGGTGACGTTACGGCCCTTGGAACCCCGCGTGAGGCCAGTCGAATTGCCCTGGGGCCACACACTCTCAGTGCAAGGGTCCGGCCACAGAGCTATTCGCCTTTTTTTCAGCTATTTACATGACGCCGGTGAATCCTGCTATCTGGGGAGTCAATCGAAATGAAGTAGGGTGCCCATCGATTTGATGCGCGTTGACAGGCGCACGTCGAGGCTTCCCCGGGCTGACCCGCGGACTCGGCGCAGGAGGAACTCAAGGCGGCCGGCTGCCCGCGTTCGAGCTTTCGGCCCAGGCGCGTGATAGCGGCCCTGGCGACCGGCGACGGTCAGGTCCCGGCCCGCAGCGCCCGGAGGTGGCGGAAGCCGACCAATCGTCCTTCGTCCTCGTCCCAGAGATGCAGACGCGCGCAACGCAGGCTGCCGAGCACGGT
>CALZKB010000176.1 GCA_945787575.1 Thermoanaerobaculia bacterium
TGCCGTCCCCAGGCGACCGCCTCGTCCCGGCTCGCCAGCTTGGCGACCTCCTCGAAGGAGGTCGCCGAGCCTCGAAAGCCGAGGGTCAGGCCCGAATCCCAGATCGTGCCGCCATCTTGTTCGACCGGGTCGATGAGAACCAGCGCTCGGGGGTGTATCCGCTGGCGCCAGCTCTCGGCCGCCTCCTCCTCGGACGCCCCCAGTCGGACGAGCAGCTTGGTCCAAGCGGTCCGCAGGTTGCCGGCAAAGGGGTCGATGGCGCCGATCACCGCGCTCGCAAGAAAGATCCCGACGAGAATCAGAAGGTAGACCCACCAACGCCAGGGGGTCGCCCCGAGCACGAGGGCTCCGGTCGAGGCGATGATCGTGAGCCAGGTCATATGGAGCAGGGTCGCCGGCGGAAGCTTCCCGTCGGGCACTCGGTAGTCGCCTCGGCCGACCAGGACTTCGCGGTCCACGGTGTCCCAGCGATTCCAAGCGAGGCTCGTCAACGTCAAGGCGAGCGCGCCGCCCAGTGCGATGACCGCGATCTCGGTGACCGCGCTGGCCGAGACGGTCTCGGGGAGAACGGGCCGGAGCAGCCCTCCGAGAAGGGGAAGCCCGCCGACGAAGTCGACGAGCCACGCTTGAAGGCGAACGCCGTGGTCCGACGCCCGACCCGAGATCCAGATCGCGGCGGCGCAGGTCAGCGCGATGTACCGGGATCGACGCAGCCAACGGCCGCGCCAGGCGCGGCGATGGCGAGCGAGAAGCAGCCTCTCGGTGTCGAAAGGTCGCGCCTCCTCGAAGTCGAGGCCGCAGCAGCGGGCGAGCTCGCCCGCCACCACCGCGGTGAAGCCCTCGCGATTGCGCCAGTAGTTCGAGTGGTCGACCACGGTCGAGGCGCGGTTGACCGTCTCGATCGTGCGGAGGCCGTGGGTCTCGCCTTCGCCGGTCAGCGGATCGACTTCGATTCCGTCGAAGATCGGTCCGTTCGGAACCGGGTCGTGGGTGGAGTAGAGATCGACCCAGCGGAGATCGGGGTCGAGCGCGACCTCTCCGGGAGGAGACGCGCGGCCGGTTTCGGGCAGCGTGAGCATGAGTCCGCCGGAGGCGTCCCCCGCGACCTTGACGGCCCCGAAGATCCAAGCCCAAGCGATGAAGTACAGGAAGACGAGCAGGAGCTTCGAGGCGAGCGAGCCCGGGAGCCAGACGACGGCGGGCGCCAGGGCCACCGCGGCGGAGGCCAGACCCAGTCCGATGCTCCACCGTTCGCTCAACACCGGAGGCGGACGCTTGCGGACCTTGGAGACGAGTTTCATGCAGAGTCTGAGCGCCAGGCCGAGGAGCGCCGAGCAGGCCGCCCAGGCCAGAGGCACCGCCGCTGCGAGGAGAATACCGCCGCCCAAACCGAGGCGCGCCCGCGACAGATGCACCGCCAAGACGAGGCAGACCAGGGCGAGCGACACCCAGCCGATCCAGCCGGACGAGCCGGCCTTGATTCGCCGAATCTGTCCGAGTTTGCGGATCCCCGCGCCGAAAGTGACGAGGAGGCGGCACGTCCCGGATCGGTCGCGGCTGGCGACCCGATAGGCGATGGCGGCACCCTGCGAATGAGCGACGATGGCGGTTGTCCGGACTCGCTCGGTGAGCCAGTCGAGGTCGCGGCGGACCCGCCCGTAGATCGCCCCCGAGCCGATCTTCGGTCCGAGCAGAGAGTAGCTGTCACCGACCGTGACCGCCAAGCCCCGCTGCAAGCGCCCGATCAGGCTGCGCACTCTCGGGATCGGAATCAGGCCTCCGATCAGCATCAGAAGCAGCAGGGTCATGAGCAGCGGCGCCAGCAGAATGGCGAGTAGCAGGGTAGCGAAGTTGACCAGCCAGCGACCTCCACGGGCGGCGAGCGGTCGGTATCGCCGCGGTCGCGCGTTCCATGTGTCGCGCATCGCGGTCAACGCCCGATTCGCCCGCCGGCTGAAGTGAAAGAAAAGGGTCAGCGGAACGATGCGGAGTCCCCAGTCCACGAGCTCCCCAAACGATGGGCTGGCGAACGACTCCGCCCACCACGACTCCGCGATCAGCCATTCCGAGCTGACCCCAGGCTCTCCTTGCGGCCCTGGAACCGTGATCTTCAGTCGGGTGTGCGGCCGGGTCGACGGATCTTGCGCCTCCACGCCGAGGACCGCGTCGACGACCTCTACGGCTGCAGCATCTCCGATCCAGTCGCTGATCCACGCCACGAGGGGCTCGCCGAAGTGGACGAGCGTGTCGCTCGAGCGACTCTGCCCGATGCCGTGGACGAGAAGCACCCCGAGGTCGGCGGATTCCGAGTCGAGCTCGCGAGGGTTCGGCGGCGCGTCGCGCCCATTGTCTTGCGCCTGACGATCGATCATGGAGTCTCCGGACAGTGTACCCGAGCCCCCGGAGAGTCGGGGCGACGCTGCGTTGGCCTCGACGGGACCGTAGCTAGGCTCGGCTGCTCTGCACGAAGCGCCAGACGAGATAGGCGCCGCACGCGAGGAGCAACACGGCCCAGATCATCTGGGCCGACGGTAACAACCGCTTCAGCCAGTCGAAGCGGGCGCCGAAGCCCAACAGCCCGAGCCCGGAGAGCACCACCCCTGCTATCGCCAGATTCGGAGATCGTCGTCCTTCCGCCAGCCAGGTGGCGAGCAGCGAGAGGCCGAGGATCGTCGGGAAGCTCGGCAGCCAGTCGAGGATTCTGACCATCGAGGTGTAGCCCGCGGTGAGCGAGAAGAAGAGCACGCCGAGTCCGAAGAGCGCGAGGCCCCAGCCGGCGGAGCTCGGTTGGCGGCTGAGAAAGGCGAGGTCGAGCCACGCCGCGAGGCCGGCCAACAGGAACAAGATCGGCCAGAGACGCTTGAACGCAGGGACCCCGACATCCTGGGCGTTGAGCACGAGCCACAGTCCTCCGGTGACGGCGGCGACGCCGATGATGAGTGGTATGCGCGAAGTCGGCCGCGGTGCGTTCATCGTCCTTCCCGTCTACGGAGCATCTTACCCGTGTGCGTCCGCCCGGGACACTAGCTTCGATTCGAGGAGCGAGTTGCGTCGGCGCCGCTCGCGGGCGGTTGATCGAGCCTCGGTAGAGCCGCTAGCGCCAGACTGACCAGCAGCAGAAGGAGACTCCCGACCGCCACGGAATTGGCCACCCACAGTGCGGAACCGATCAGGTTGTCGCCGCCTGATACGTAGATCAACAGCGCCAGGTAGACGGGGACCTTGAAAAGGTGTGCGAAGAGCCCTCCGGCAGGCTCACCGAAGCTCGCGGAGGAGCGCACCCGTCGGTGATAGATCGCCACCACGAGCAGTGGAATCGCCAGTCCTGCGGCAGTCGAGAGGAGAGGGCGTTGAGCGAGCCCGCAGCGATCGATGGCCGCCAGCACCAGCAGGAAGGTGGAAGTGTCGCAGGCGTGGTCGACCAGCTTGCCCGTCGCGCTGCTCGAGCCTCGCCTTCGCGCTACGGCGCCGTCGAGGGCGTCGCAAGCCAGCGCGGCGAGGAATCCGGCTCCCGCCAGCAATGCGGAGCGTTCGAGGGACCAGTAGAGAGAGGCGGCAAAGGACACTCCCAAGAGGCTGACGAGGTTGGCGGAGACCCCCGTATCGGCGATGCCACTGCTGATCGGCTCGAGCAGAGTGTCGCGAATCCGACGGATTCGCAGGTAGGCGGTGAGATCCCAATCTCGGGACGCGGGCTCGTTCATGCGGGCTGGCAGGCCAAGGGGGTGACCGGGCCGATGATACTGCTTCGATGGCGATCTCGCGGCCGCGCTCATCCGGCGCTGCACTCTCGCTTGGCATCGACCCTGGGGATGACTGGGAGGCCGACGATGTGACTTCCGGTCGAGGCGGTGGTCAATGGATGTCGAGTGCGCACTTCACTCGAAGAGAGCTCGGGTGCCCTCGATCAACTCTACGACGCATACCGAATCTTTGTTATTGGGGGGAACAGAATGAGCAGGACCAGGAACACGTTGGTTTCGGGAGCGGCTCTGCTGCTGGTCACAGGCGCCTTGGCGGCGCAGTCGACAGCGAGCGACGAGCTCTTTCCGCCGAACGCCAAACCCGGCGAGTGCTACACCCGCCTCTTCGTACCGGCCACCTACGAGACGCTGACCCAGGAGGTGCTCGTCAAAGAGGCTGCGGAGCGCCTGGAGATTGTCCCGGCGTCTTACGAGACCGTCGAAGAGACGGTGCTCGTCGAAGAGGCTTCGTCGAAGCTCGAGGTCATCCCGGCCGAGTACGATTGGGTCGAGGAGACCGTGATGGTCAAGCCGGCGCGGACCAAGATCGTCGAGGTGCCGGCCGAGTACTCGACGACGACCGAGCAGATCCTCGATATGCCGGCGCACACCGCTTGGAAGACCGGTCGCGGCCCGATCGAGCGAGTCGACAACTCGACCGGAGAGATCCTGTGCCTCGTCGAGGTGCCGGCCACTTACAAGACCGTCGAGAAGCGAATTCTCGCCAAGCCGGCGACCACTCGCGAAGAGGCGATTCCCGCCGAGTACAAGACCGTTCGCAGGCGGGTGATGACCAAGCCGCCGACCACGCGCGAGATCGAGATTCCCGCGAAGCACGAGACGGTCCGGGTGACCAAGCTCGCCCGCCAGGCCGAGGTCAAGCGGATCGAGATTCCAGCCCGGCACGAGACGGTGACGACCCGCAAGAAGATCTCCGAGGGCCGGATGGCTTGGAGCTCGGTGCTCTGCGAGACCAACACCACGCCGGATCTGGTGTCGAAGATCCAGAGCGCGCTCACCGAAGCCGGCTACCCTGCCGGAGCGATCGACGGGCGCCTCGGCTCTGCCACCATGAACGCCTTGCGTTCGTTCCAGCGAGCCAACGGCCTCCCCGAGGGCAGCCTTACGACGGAAACCCTAGGGGCTCTCGGCCTCTAGGTCTTTTCTCTTCAGGGTCTCCATCATCCGGTGGATTCCCGCTCTCCTCTGGGCGGGCAGCTCGACGGACAGTCGGGCTGCCCGCCTTCTTGTCGTCCGGGCGAACGAGTCGGCTATGATCCGTTCGCCCTTGAGACGTTTCAGCACCGTTGTGCTCACCGGAGTCGTCGCCTTGGCGACAGCTGGCTTCGCGGCCGATTCCGAGTCGCCTCGGGACCGCGATCTCGAGGTGGCCGGCTGGATCGAGCGGGTCCGCTTGACCCGTTCCGGCCTCGAGCTCGAGGCCAAGCTCGACAGCGGTGCCGAACACTCGTCGTTGGACGTCGAGGGGCAAAAGTACTTCCGGCGGGGCGGCGACCGCTGGGTTCGTTTCACGGTCGAGGGCGCCAGCGGCCGGCGCGTCGCGTTCGAGCGCAAGCTGGTGCGACGGGCCGTCATCAAGCGGCACTCGGGGCGCTCCGACGTCCGACCGGTCGTCGAGATCAAGATATGCCTCGGTTCGGCCGTCAAGAAGGTCGAGGTGAACCTCGTCGACCGCAGCAACTTCGTTTATCCGATGCTGCTCGGCCGCAGCTTCCTCGGGGGCGCCTTCTTGATCGACACGTCGCGTGAAGCACGGCATCTCCAGGAGCTCGACTGCCCGGGAGGTGGCTGACGTGCGCCGGAGGCAGGCCTATGCCGTGGCTCTGCTGCTGGCGGTCGTCGGGCTCGCTCTGTTCAGTTACAAGACGGCCAGGCTCGGGTTTCCGTTGACGCCGGTCTCGACCGCCTCGGTCTGGGACCTGGAGCTACGCGTGAAGTTCGTTGCCAGGGGGCAGCCGGCCAAGGTCACCCTGGCGATCCCGCGCTCAGAGGGTGAGCTCGTCGTCGTCGGCGAGAATTTCGTATCGGGCGAGTACGGCCTGACGACCCGTAGCGACGAACGGGGCCGCTCGGCGGTCTGGTCGATTCGAGAGGCGGAGGGAGAACAGGTGCTCTACTATCGAGCGGCGGTTCAGCGGCTCGGCAGCGTGCCGCCGTCCCGCCGACCGGCGGCGCCCAAAATCGACGTGACGGCGCTCGAGGAGGCTCAGTTCGCAGCGGCGGCGGGTCTGCTGGAAGAGTCGCTGCGTCGCTCCGCGGATCTCGAGACACTGATACCGCAGCTTTTCGGCAACCTCGCGGATGCCGAGAACACCGATGCCGCCATCCTCGTCGGACCGAACCCGACCCAGGTCGATCGATTGAGAGCCGCCGTGACGGTGCTCGGTCTCGCCGAGACTCCCGCCCGGGTGGTGCGCGGAGTCCGCTTGGAGCGTCGACTGCGAAGCGCTCCGACCCGGTCCTGGCTCGAGGTCTGGGACGGAAAAGCGTGGCTGTCGTTCGAGGGGGAGACCGGTCAGCTGGGAGCCGGCGACGATCTTCTGGCTCTGGGCCGCGGGGGAGGCTCGCTCGTCCGGGTGCGCGGTGGCGGGGACGTCGAGATGGCCGTGGCCGTCCGCGAGAGCGAGCAGAGCGCGGTCGAAGCCGCCACTCGCGGGAGTCGCTTCTTGAGCCCGGGACTGCTGAACTTCTCGCTGTTCAGTCTCCCCATCCGCATTCAGGAGGTCTACCGGATTCTGCTCCTCGTGCCGGTCGGAGCGTTCTTGCTGGTGGTCTTGAGGACGCTGGTGGGGGTCAAGACCTTCGGTACGTTCATGCCGGTACTCATCGCCCTGGCTTTCCGCGAGACCCGTCTGTGGGCGGGAGTCGCGCTGTTCCTTCTCGTCGTCACGCTCGGTCTGTTCCTGCGCTTCTATCTCGAACGATTGAGGTTGCTGCTGGTCCCGCGTCTCGCCGCCGTCTTGATCGTCGTCGTACTGCTGTTGCTCCTGTTGAGTGTGGTCAGCCATAGGCTCGGATTCGAAGGGGGCCTGTCGGTCGCCCTCTTCCCGATGGTAATCCTCGCCATTACCATCGAGCGAATGTCGGTGGTGTGGGAGGAGAGGGGAGCGACCGAAGCGTTACAGCAAGGGGGAGGCAGCTTGCTCGTCGCCATCCTCGCCTACCTGGTCATGAACAACCGGACGGTCGGGCACTGGATCTTCGTCTTCCCGGAGCTGCTCCTCGTCCTGCTCGCCGGCTGTCTGCTGATCGGTCGCTACTCGGGCTACAGGTTGCTCGAGCTCTGGCGCTTTCGCGCCCTCGCCGGCGAGGGCGACTGATGCTCGCCACCGCGCGGCGGCTGAGGCGGGTGGGAGTTCTCGGTATCAACCGCCGAAACAGCCGGTACATCATGGAGCACAACCCGCGCCGGCTCTACCCGCTCGTCGACGACAAGTTGCGCACCAAGGAGCTTGCCCAGAAGGCGGGGATCGCGGTGCCCCCGCTCTACGGCGTGATGCGCATCAACCACGAGATCGAGGAGCTCGGTCAGCTGCTCGCCCGATACGACGACTTCGTGATCAAGCCGACTCACGGCAGCGGAGGGTCGGGTGTCCTGGTCGTTACCGGCAGACGCGGGGTGAGGTTTCAGACGGCTGACGGCACGTTGCTGGACCTCAGCGAGCTCCAGCACTACGTGGCGAACATCTTGAGCGGCGCCTACAGTCTCGGCGGGCACCCCGACGCTGCGATGATCGAGTACCGTGTCCGGCTCGCCCCGGTTTTCGACGAGATCAGCTATCGCGGCGTTCCGGACGTGCGCATCATCGTCTTCCTCGGCGTGCCGGTCATGGCGATGGTGCGCCTCCCGACGAGGATTTCGGGAGGCAAGGCGAATCTGCATCAGGGCGCGATCGGGGCAGGCATCAGCCTGGCGACGGGGCGGACGAGGACGGCCGTCTGGGACGATCGGCTGGTGAACGAACACCCGGACACCGGCCGGTTAGTGGAGGGGCTGGAGATTCCCCATTGGGGTGAGCTGCTTCGGCTGGCCGCTCGCTGCCACGAGCTGACCGGTCTCGGCTATCTCGGCGTCGACCTCGTGCTCGACCGCGAGAGCGGTCCGCTCATTCTCGAGATGAATGCGCGACCTGGCCTCGCGGTCCAGCTCGCCAACCGCGCCGGCCTCGGGCCGCGCCTGGAGGCTGTCGAGCGAGCGAGGCTCGCGATGGGTACCATCGAGGACCGCGTAGAGTGGGCGGGAGCGACCTTCGCATGACGACCGCGAGCCGCCGATTCGAGACCGTGGTCCTCCGGCAGGAGGGCAGCAGCGCCTGCGGCCTGGAGCTTCCCTTCGACCCCGTACCGGTTTCGCTGCCGACACTCAGGTGCAGTCCTCCTTGGAAAGGGCGGCTCGCAGGGGAGCCGCCGGTAGGGTCTCGCGTGCTTCCATGCCCCGGAAGTATGAGTGTCGCCGACTCGGCTTTCAAGCAGCCTGTGCAGATTCGGCAGTTTTCGATGCGCAACTTACATATTTTGGGTCTCAGAAGGGTAACATGAGCGTTCTTCAGTGCCTCTTGGACCCACCGTGAATTACACACTCTGCATGTGGAACAATGGGGCAACATCTCACGTAAGACCAAGAGAAGGGAGGCTTGTCCAGTGATCAAGACGCTCCGCGCTCTCAGGTTCCTGTTCG
>CALZKB010000177.1:0-2841 GCA_945787575.1 Thermoanaerobaculia bacterium
GGCGGATCTTGATGCCGAGAGCGAAGAGGACGAGAACGATGATGAGCAGCGTCACGGCGAGCCCTTTGCGGCGGAAGGCGAGCTCGTCGACGGCGCGATACCCGACGTCGATGGCCGCTTGGGCGTGGGCCACCCCCTCCTCGTACTTGGTCATGAACGGACCGCCCTCTTCCTTGCTGAAACCGTGAACGAGGGCCTCGAGCTGGATCTGGTCGTTGAGTGCCTGATCGATCTCGGCCAGTCCATCCCTCACCTCGACTCCGCCGCGTCGCGCCGCCAACAGGACTCGCTCTGCGCTCGCGGTCAACACCGTGAGCTCGCGCATGTGGTCGAGCAGACCTTGAGCGGTGGTCGCGCCGACCGCCTCGTCGGCGTCGACCCAGTGGCAGTCCGTGCACCGCCGGACCCGAACCGTGACGCTCTGCCCGGTCAGCGGATCGTCGAAGGTCTCCACGGTTCGCCCGATGCGGAACTTGTCGAACAATCGCGAGAACTCGGGCCGCAGAGGTGGCGCCTCCTCACCCTCGGCGGCCGGGCGCAAGATGTGAAACGGCAGCTCGAGCGCCTCGGAGACCAGCCAGTCGAATCGCGAATCGCCGGCGAGCCCTTGCTGCTGGGCCTCCAGCAGCAGCTCGTCGCGGACCTCCTCGTAGTGGCTTTGGGTCTTGTCCATGACGAGCACCTGCGCCGTGACCTCGCCGAACGGCTCGTGACAGAACAGGCACGGAGTCTCGGGAAGAGGGGCCAGCAAGGCCACCGTCGGTCGCAGCACACCGTGGTTGCCGTGGCAGGTCGAGCACTCGATGAAACGCCGCAGCTCCGTGAACTGCCCTTGCGGTTCCTCGGCGTCGTGGCAGGAGGCGCAACCCTCGTCGCCGGCGCCCTCGAGATATTCGTTGTGCTGGGCGAACGCCGCTTGCTTCGGGCTGGAGCGGAAGAGCTGGGCCTCGCGGCCGTGGCACTGGCCGCAGACGAAGGTGACCGATTCGACGCCGGGAGGTGCCGCCCCGTGGTTGCCGTGGCAGTCGTTGCAGGTCGGGGACGACAGATCGTCGCGCTCGAACATCGAGCGAGCGTGCACGCTGTGCCGCCACAGCGCATACTGATCGACAGGCAGCGGCTCGCCGCTGGGCAGCGTGTAGGCGGCCATGCGCTCGCTGTCGGAGTGGCATTCACTGCAGGTCTCGCCGACGCGGGTGGGGTAGACGCGCGAGTCGGGATTGGCGACCGCGAGAATGTCGTGTGAGCCGTGGCAGTCGGTGCAGGTCGCCACGTTGGTGTCGCCGGCGGCGAGAGCCTTGCCGTGGTGGCTGGTCCAGTACTGCTCCTCCTGATCGATCCGCGCGTCGGGGCGGAACCGCCTGATGTAGGAAGGATCGGAGTGGCAGCGACCGCAGAAGGCGGGAAGCTCGTCGTGCCGCGGGCCGCCGACGTAGGGTGCCGGCGCGTAGTCCGGATCCATGGCGGCCTCGAGGTCGTCCGCCAGGCGCGGATCGGGATTACCGCCATGGCAGTCGTGACACGACAGGCCGGCCGCAGCGTGCGCGCTCTTCTTTAGATCGGTGAGGATCGAAAGCGCTTCCTCATCGAACATGTCGGCATCGCCGTGACAGAGCACGCACGAAGTCCGTGCCAGCTCCTGCGCCGACGCGGCGAGGGCGGGCAGGGCCAGCGCCAGGAGAAGGACCCGCCGGATCATCGCGCGCGTCCCTTCCGATACACCCGGCGGGTAGCGATCTCCAGGATGAGGACGACGACCCCGGAGGCCAACATGACGAGAACCGGCACCCACGAACGGTAGCCCCACGCAGTCATCCCCACCATGTAGATCACGGCGATAATGCCCACGGCGGTGAACCGGGGGCTGCGCCCGGTGCGTTGGAGCCCTTTGTCGAGAAACGGCACCAGCACGAGCAGGAGCCCACCGAGGCCGAACAGCACGATCGGGATCGCCTCGTACTCGACGCCTAGAACCTCCCCTCCCGGCACCAGTTTCAGGGTCTCGAACATGAACATGAAGTACCACTCGGGGCGGATGTCCTTGAAGGCGGGTGCGAACGGGTCGGCCTTGTCGCCCAGCTCCCACGGGAACAGCGCGGCGATCGCGGCGAGCACTCCCAGAGCGAGAATCCAGCCGAAAAGGTCACGCAGCGCGAAGTTGGGGAAGAACTTCATCTCGCGGCGCCGTTTGGCCTCCTCCTCGGCGATCGGCGGCACGCTCATCCCCTGGATCTGCACCAACAGCAGATGAACCGCCAGCACCGCGAGACAGACCGCCGGCAGAATCGCCACGTGCCAGCCGTAGAAGCGCGACAGGGTTCCGCCGGTGACTCGGTCGCCGCCGCGGAAGAACCGAAGCAGCCATTCGCCGAGCACCGGCACCGCGCCGGCGATATCGGTTCCGACCTTGGTGGCGAAGAACGCGAGCTGATTCCAGGGCAACAGGTAGCCGGAGAAACCGAACGCGAGGCTGACGAAGAGCAGAACGCAGCCGGTGATCCAGGTCATCTCCCGCGGCGGGCGGTAGGCCTTCGTGAAGTAGAAGGTGACCAGGTGGAGGAACGCGAAGAACACCATCAGATTGGCCGACCAGGAGTGCATCGATCGGATCAGCCAGCCGAAAGGCACCTGCGTCATGATGAACTCGACCGACTCGAAGGCGACCTCCGCGGACGGTCGGTAGTAGAGCATGAGCAGAATGCCGGTCGCCACCTGGACGAGGAGGAAGAACAGCGTCATACCTCCAAGGTAGTAGACGACCGAGTAGCGGTGGATCGGCACCGTCTTGTGAGCCGCGAACTCCCTGGCCGCCGACAGCGGCAGTCGATCGTCAAACCAGTC
>CALZKB010000177.1:2899-11246 GCA_945787575.1 Thermoanaerobaculia bacterium
CCACTCACCACCCGGCCCTGGTGGTCGTAAGCCCCGTTGTGACAGTTGCACCAGATACGGTCTTCGTCGCGGTGGTACTCGACAATGCAGTCGAGATGGGTACAGGTGCCGGCGAACGCCCGGTACTCGTCTCTCTGGGTCCGCAGCAGGATTACCGGGTCGTTACCGAACCGGAGGATCTTGAACCCCTTCTCGACGAGCTCGGGATCGTTCGAGAAGCCCGCCTCGACCAGGTTGGTGTCGGCCTCTGGCATGTCTGGTGGGCTGACGAAGCGCGCCACGGGATACAGCACCGCGGCGGCGAGAGCCCCAAACGACGAGTTGAGCAACCAGTTGAGAATCTTCCGTCGAGTGGCGTCTGTCATCGGCAGTCGTCTTACCTTTCGGCTCAGCGTCACGAGATTCTGGCAGAGTGTACGGGACGGCGGCAAGACGACAAACCACCCGAGCGGGTGGCGCCGGCTCGCTGCCGGCGATCGAGCAGCAGCGCAAGCGGGCGCTCAACTCGGATGGCGGCCGGGCACGGTCTGCGGGGTGCCCCCGGCTTCCGCCTTCGACGGCGTCGAAGCGTCTTGTTGCCGGTGCCGACCGCGCTCTCGAAGAAGCGTGATCTCGGCTTGAAGCTCTCGAACGAGATGCAGGTTCTCCATCACCTGCGCGGCACCATGTCCCAGGGCGCTGAGCAGCTCGCCATCTTCTTCCGAAAAGTCCCCGGATCTCTTGTTGGCGGCGATCAGGGCGCCCTGGAGTTCCCCGTTGAGCTCGATCCAGGCGATCAAGTAGTTGCGCAAACGAACTTCCATCGGCCAAGCTCGCAAAGGCCACTCGGCACCACCCTCTGGCCCTTCTCTCCCGGACGAGTACTGAGAGTGATTCCAGCATTGCTTCAAGGTGCGCAACGAAACGCCGCCCAGATACGTCGGTTTCGTCTCGCCCATGAATCCGAGTCCGATCACAAAGACCCCGCCGATACCCCGGCTCTCGACGACACTCCCCCAAACCTCGGCGTCGATCAGCTCTTGCACTGCCTGAGCTAGTCCGTCCAGGAGGCGGCTTTGCTCGGCGCTGGCGTGGAGTGAGAGCAGCGCCTCGTTGAGTCGCGTCAGTCTGGCCGAGTGGTTCTTGATCCTCTCGTCGTCTGCTTCCAGCGTGACACTCATCTCGTTGAAGGCGTCCATCAACTCGCCCATCTCGTGGCGCTCCTGATGTTGGATCTGCAAGCCGAGTTCGCCGGCCGAGAGCCTCCTGGCCGTATCGGCCAGTCTCGTCACCGGTCCGGTGACGCTACGCACCAGTCCCGTGGAGAGCAGGATCGCTGCAGCGAATGTGAGAAGGAGGGTGACCAGGAGGACCTGCCGGGAACGATGGAGCTCGGCCAATGCTCGGCGGGTGCGCTGCCTGAGAGCTGGGGTTGCCGATAGCAGCATCTCGGAGACCAGGCCGCTGATTTGGTCTGCTGTAGCAGCGGCCTCGAGCTGTAGCTCGAGCCGCTGATCACTGTTGAGAAAAGCCGTAATGAAGGTGCTGTACTGGGTTTTGTAGACCTTGAGCAACGAAGCGATCTGCTCGAGCTCTCGCGTCCGTCGCGGGGTGTGGTGGCAATCGAAGCAAGTCTGCACCGAGGAGTCCAGAGCCTGGACATTGGCGATGATGTCGTCGAGCTCGTTGGCAAAGACGGTGCCGGAGGCCTGAAGATCCTGCTTCGACCGGAGCAGTCTCAAGCTCAGGGACTGGCGCAGCTCCTCGACCTCATGCGCCTCGACTACCTGTCGCAGCTCGCCCGAGCTCTGCCAGAGATAGAAGATCGAGGTCGAGACGCCCGCCACCAGCAGCGCGAAGAGCACGACGAAGGCCAGGACGAGACGTCGCTTCATCGATTCACGTAGGTGTAGGTGAGGACGTCGAGCCCAGCGTCCTTCGCCAGATCCAGGACCGGTCGGTAGCTCTCGGCGTCGGTGGACACGAAGCCCTTGGCCCGGAGGTTGGCCAGGACTTGGGCCCCCTCGGAGGTCTGGTGAAGGTCGAGCAGCGAGGAGCGGATCCGTGCCCCGAACTCCGGAGCCACGTCAGGGGAGAGAAAGAACCCGTTCGACGGTACCTTGGGCGAGGTAGCCAGAATGCCCAGCTCGCTTCCGACGCGAGGGTCCTCTCGGATCAGATGCTCCCAGATCGTGTTCTTGGCCGCTCCCACGTCTGCCTTTCCGCTCAGCACCGCTTGGATCGATGCGTCGTGGCTGCCCCAGAACTGGACCTCGCTGAAATAGTCGTCGATGTTCCCGACACCATGGCGTTGGAAGAAAGCCACGGGGAACACATATCCCGCCGTGGTTGCCCTTTCGACAAGCGCCAATCGGGTACCTCGCATCTCCCGGACGTCGTCGATGCCGCTGTCCCTACGGACGAAGATGTAACCCCAGTAGGTGGACGAGCCGTCGAGGTTGATCGGACGCGCGATGGGCTGCATTCCGAGCTGTGCGCTGGCCAGGGCGCCGGTGAACGACCCCAGGAAAGCCGCATCGACTTCCTTTCGCTCCATCCGTTGCACGATGTTGCCGTAGCGGCTCAGCATCGTCAGTTCGATCGGTTGGCCGATCTGGCCCGACAGATACTCGGCGAGCAGCCTGTACCTCTCGACCTGCTCGAAGACGTTCATCTCGGGGATCAGGCCAATCCGAAAGGCGGCTGGATTTTCCTCGGCCGAGACGAGAGCGAGACTCAGCGCGGCGGCTAGAGCTAGCCCGATCGTCAAACGAGGAACCCGTTCCCTTTTCATACGGCATTCTCGAGGTTGCCGGAGCGAGTCTCAGGCACATTCTCCGCTTCATCGACACCCGGCAAGAAGCTTCTCGTGAACCCATCGAAGATACGATCGATCGCACCCGATGCGCGCCACCCACGCGGGTGGGCGACCCTGCCGAGGCCTCGCAGCACCGCTTTCGACGAGGTAGTGTCATGACGGTTCTGAAAGAGAGCGAGAAGGCCCTCGATCTCCGTAGGATTCACGTTGGTGCGGCTACGACCACGAAGATCGAAACCGGCTAGTTGCAGAACTTGACGTACACGGCAGCATCCCACGAGAACGCGTCCTTGCGATTCTCTTGACGCCCTGGTTCGGTTCAAAGCTACCCAGATAGGCGGCCTGACACCCACCTCGCCGGTGGCCCTTCGGCCATGCGGACAGGTGTTTCGACGAGAAAGCGAGGCGGACTAGCCTCGGAGCCGGCACTGGCCGCAGAATAGAAGAGCCACCGGGCCGCGACTTGTTCTGCGAGGAGCGTCCCGAGCCAGGGGAATACCGTAGAATCGATCGTCTCGATACTGCGGAACCGCAAATGTCTGACCACGCGAAGTATCAAGTCGTCGTTCCCGACACCGAGTACTGGAAGCGTCAGATCCCGTGTCAAAGCGCCTGCCCGCTGCTCACCGACGCTCGTGGCTACGTGCGGGCCATCGCCGGCGGTGACGACCGACAGGCCTACCGGCTGGCTCGGGGGCCCAATCCCCTCGCCTCGATCTGCGGCCGGATCTGCGGAGCCCCATGCGAGGTCGCCTGCCGGCGAGGCACGGTGGATCGCCCGATCGCGATCCGAGCGCTCAAGCGGTTTGTGTGCGAGCGCCACGGGGTCGAGGTGCGGGGCGGGGACCCCACCGGCGCCATCGAGGAGGCGGCCGCGGAGAGCGAGCAGCAGAACGCCGCCGTCGACGAAGTCCAGCATCTTCTCGGCTATGTGCGCCGGGCGCCGATGGACCGTCCATCGGGACCCAAGGTGGCCATCATCGGATCGGGTCCGGCCGGGTTGGCTGCGGCGCACGATCTGAGCCTTCTCGGCATGCGGCCGGTGGTTTTCGAGATGGAGCCTATCGAAGCGGGCATGCTCCATCTCGGGGTTCCGGCTTACCGGCTGCCTCGCGACGTCATCCGGGCGGAGGTCGAGGCGATCCGGGAGCTGGGGGTGGAGTTCCGCCTCGGGGTGACGGTGGGGGAGGGGGTCTCGCTCGCGGAGTTGCGAGAGACACACAGCGCGGTGTTGATCGCGGTCGGTGCCAAGCGCTCGCGGGGGCTGCCGATCGAGAATATCGATGCTCCCGGGGTCATCGGCGGGGTCGAGTTCCTGCGTAGCGTGGCGCTGCGCGAGCCTCTTCCGCTCGGCCGGAAGGTGATCGTGATCGGCGGCGGCAACGTCGCCTTCGATGTTGCCAGAACCGTCATGCGGCAGGAATCGTACGACGTCGCGGTGACGGCGCGGCGGCGGCCGGGGGTCGAAGAGGTCCATCTTTGCGCTTTGGAGAGCCTCGAGGAGATGCCCGCCGACGCGATCGAGGTCGAGGAGGCCGAAGAGGAGGGCATCTCGCGGCACAACAGCGTCGGTCCGCACGAGATCTTGATCGACGAGCGCGGGCAGTTCTTCGGCGTCGCGTTCAAGCGCTGCACCCGTGTCTTCGACGAGGAAGGACGCTTCAACCCGGAGTTCGACGAGACCGATCTCATGACCCTCCAGGGGGACTGCCTGCTGCTCTCGGTGGGGCAGCGGGTCAGCTTCGACTTCATCGACCCGGAGCTCGATGGCATCCGCCTCACCGAGCGCGGGTTCGTCGACGTCGACCCGGATACCGGACAGAGCAGCACCGCGCCCGACATCTTCGTCGCCGGTGACTGCGCCTACGGGCCCAAGCTCGCGGTGCATGCACTGGCGAGCGGCAAGCGGGCGGCGCGGCGGATCTTCGAACGGCTCTCGGGCGGCCGCCTCGACACGAGCGACGTGGAGCAACACCTGCCCATCGAGGGCTACTCCCGAGAAAAGGACTACGAGAAGATCGCTCGCATCACGCTGCCGACCCTCTCGGTGAGCGAACGGCGCACGAGCCTGTCGAAGCCGGTGGAGCTGCCTCTCGACGAGGAGTCGGCTCGCAGGGAAGCCTCGCGCTGCCTCGACTGTGGGGTGAACACGATCTTCGACGGCGACAAGTGCATCCTCTGCGGAGGGTGTGTCGACGTTTGCCCGACGCTGTGCCTCAAGCTCGTACCCCTGGAGGAGATCGCCGGGGGAGCCCCCGACCACGGCGCCGATCCGGTCGAGCGGCTGCGGGAAGTATGGAGCGAGGGAGAGCCGGAGGCGCCTCTTTCGGCCATTATCAAGGATGAGGAGCGTTGTATCCGCTGCGCCCTCTGCGCAGAACGTTGCCCCACCGAAGCGATCACCATGGAGCGATTCTCGTTCAAGGAGGTGTGGGTTGGAACCGAAGCTCACTCGGCGTGACTTCTCGGAGAAGCTGGCCTTCGGCTCGTTCTGGACCGCGGTCGGAGCGTCTGTCGCCGGAATGCTCAGGCTCCTCAAGCCGGCGGTGATGCCGGAGGCCTCGACCCGTGTCAAGCTCGGTCACCCCGACGAGTCACCGCCGGGCACCGAGAGGTACTTCCCGGAGCACAATCTGTTCGTCTTCAGCGAGGGAGCGGGTATTCACGCCATCTCGGCAATCTGTCCGCATCTGGGCTGTATCGTCAAGCAGCTCCCCGAGGGCCGCTTCGAATGCCCATGCCACGGCTCGAGATTCAATGCCGCCGGCGAGGTCTTCGCCGGTCCGGCGCCGAGCGGCCTGCCCTGGATCGAGATCCGCCGGGCGCCCAACGGAGTGCTCTATGCGGACACGGCGGTGACCGTTCCCGCGGGCACTCAGTGGAGCCGGGCCTAGGCCGGGGGCACGACACGGCGATGGCTGAGGCGTTCAAGAGCTTCCTCGTCAATCTCAAGCGGCTTCCGCGGACGTTCTGGGGCTCGCTGCGTCGCCGAGGAGAGGCTACCTCGGACCGCGCTCGCTCGCAGGCCGTCTTCTCGAATCTCTTCCTTCACATCCACTCGGTCAAGACCCACAAGAACTCCCTCAAGCCGAGCTTCACTCTCGGCCTGGGCCTGCTGACCACGGCTTGCCTCGTGATCCTGACGGTGACCGGGATCCTTCTGATGGTCTACTACAAACCGACGACCGAGCTGGCCTACGCGTCGATCAAGGACATCCACTTCGTCGTGCCCACGGGCCGCATGATCCGCAACCTCCATCGATGGGCGGCACACGGCATGGTGATCGGGGTCTTCCTGCACATGGCGCGCGTCTTCTACACGGCATCCTATCGGCCGCCCCGGGAGTTCAACTGGTTCGCCGGAGTCGCCCTTCTCGCCTTGACTCTCGCCTTGAGCTTCACCGGCTATCTTCTACCCTGGGATCAGCTCGCCTTCTGGGCGACGACCATCGGCGTCAACATCGCGTCATCGCCGCGCGAGCTCACCGATGCTCTCGGGCTCACCCAGTACTTCGACCCCGGAGGCCTGATCAAACAGCTGCTCCTGGGGGCGAACACCGTCGGCAGCGAGGCTCTCATCCGTTTCCACCTGCTCCACGTCATGGTGCTACCCATCATGCTCTTCGCGATCCTCGGGGTCCATTTCTGGCGGATCCGCAAGGACGGTGGCCTCTCTCGCCCAGCGTCGGCGGATCCGCCGACGGACGGCGAGTTCTTCCCCAAGAGCGAGACCAAGACTTACGGGCTGATGGCGGTCGTTCGCGGCAAGACGCCGGCGGTCGGCCGGGCGCCCGAGAACACGGTCAACTCGTGGCCCCACCTGTTCACGGCCGAGATGGCGGTATTCATGTTCGCCACCGCCGTGCTACTGGTCTTGAGCCTGACTCTCGACGCACCCCTCACGGAGGCGGCCAACGCGGCGATCCCGGAGAATCCGGCCAAAGCGCCGTGGTACTTCCTCGGGCTCCAGGAGCTGGTCTCCTACTCGGGGTTCATGGGGGGAATCGGTGTTCCGATGATCACCCTGCTGGGTCTGTTGCTGATTCCCTACCTCGATCGTGAGAAGGGGGACGTCGGGGTCTGGTTCTCGGGACCCGAGGGCCGCCGGGTGGCGATTCAATCGGTGTTCTACTCGAGCGCTCTGGTGATCGGTCTGCTGGCCCTCGTCATCAACTTCGGGTGGCTACGCGAGTGGTATCCCGACATTCCGCAGCTGGTGATCACCTTCGTCAACCCGGGAACCGTCTTCACGATCGGGTTTGCCGCGTGGTCGTTCTGGATCATGCGCCGCCACGACTCGACCCGGATGGCGGCGATTGCGCTGTTTACGTGCTTCTTGGTCGGTTACATCATCCTCACCTACGTCGGCACCGTTCACCGGGGCCCCAACTGGGATTTCTACTGGAGCCAGGCCGACTGGCCGGCTCACTGACGTCGATGGGACGACTCGAGGGGAGACGACGCTGAAGACCTTTCTGAGCGCTTCGAGTCTCGCGACCCTGCTCCTGCTGACCCTGGCGGCGGTGAAAGAGAATTACTTCACCGAGTGGCGTGGCCTCCAGCGCGAGTACCGGCGCATCCTGCTGTCGAAGGCGGAGGACGAAGGGGAGGTCAAGTCAGCGAGGGGCTTTGCCGTAGAGATCCGCCAGATCGTGGTGCCCGACCTCGGCAGCGTCGACCGTTGCGTCACTTGCCACCTCGGCCTCGACGACCCGAGGATGAACGACGTGCCACAGCCCTTCTCGGTTCATCCCGGCCCCTTGCTCGAAGACCACGCGATGGAGAAATTCGGCTGCACGAGCTGCCATCTCGGACAGGGCCGAGCGACCGGCAAGCTCGAGGCCCACGCTTTGGAGAGCGAGGCGTTTTGGGAGTACCCGGTTCTGCCCTCACCCTTCGACCAGTCGTCGTGCGGCGTCTGTCACGACCCGGAACATCTCGTCTCGCGCGGCGCGCCGGTGCTCGCCGCCGGCTTCGAGCTCTTCCGCAGCGAGGGGTGTCTCGGCTGCCACAAGCTCGGCGGTCGTGGGGGACCGCTGGGCCCCTCGCTCGACGGGATCGGCGACAAGGGGAAGCACGCCTACTCCTTCGCCCATGTCGCCGGCGACAAGCAAGTGTGGAATTGGCACGTGGAGCACCTCGTCTCGCCGACGGACGTCGTGCCCGAGAGTCAGATGCCGGCGGTCGAGTTGGAGGAGGACGGAATCCAAGGCCTCGCCACCTATCTTCTTTCGTTGCGCACCAGCAACCTGACCGAGAAGCTGACTCCCCGGGACCGCTACGAGCAGCGCTACCAGGTCTGGCACACCCCGCCGTTGAGCGGGGAGGATCTGTACCGGCAGTTCTGTTTCGCCTGTCACCAAGAGGGGACCGAGACGGTGCTGCACGACACCCTCGACGTGGCCGTTCCCTCGGTGCGCAACCCGGACTTCCTCGCGGTTTCGTCACGGGAGTTTCTGGCGCAGAGCATCCGCGAAGGGCGGCCGACGACGACGATGCCGGCGTGGGGGAGCGCCGCTGGAGGCCTCAGCGAGGAGGAGGTTCTAAGGC
>CALZKB010000178.1 GCA_945787575.1 Thermoanaerobaculia bacterium
CGAGCGCATCCTCGTTCAGATCCATCGCCCGGGGGAGGATCAGGGACATGCCCATCAAAGCGAGGGGGGCCAGGATCAGGTGCATCGCCACCAGACTCCGCCGCCCGAGCGTCGACCATCGACTGGGACGTAGCTTGACGGACTTGAACCAATCCTCAAAGACAATGCCCAAAAGGCCGGCTCCACCGATGCCGACGATCATGAGGACGCGCGTGAATGATCCCAGGGCGAGTGCCGGGGGAAGGCTGAAGAGCATGCCGATGACCCAAAAGCGCGTCTCTGGACGGGTCCAGCGC
Source organism: Thermoanaerobaculia bacterium (assembly GCA_945787575.1). Lineage (GTDB taxonomy): Bacteria > Acidobacteriota > Thermoanaerobaculia > Multivoradales > JAHEKO01 > CALZKB01. The sequence continues at coordinate 297 of CALZKB010000178.1, forward strand.
GGCACGATCAAGAAACGGACAACGGCCCACACGATGACTGCGGCGACCACGACAAAGATCGCCCGATCAACATCGTCCCGGTAATGGAACGTCTCGAGCGCGAACGGTACCGTGGCAAACTGGGCGGCGAGCAAAAGCACCGCTCGAGGAAACGCGAAGACCAAGTAGGTTCCGGCGTGACCAACCGGGTCGAGATACTGCCCCGAGCCATCGACGCCGTATCCGAGCGCGCGATACGTGACCAAATAGGCCATCGCAATCGCCGCGTAGGGTAGCAGCGGCAGGAAGCGAGCCGCGCTTCGTCGCCGTGGCGCCCCGAATTGCTCGCTTGGATACACCCAGTGATAGGCGACAAAGTACGCCAGCATGGCGAGGGCCGCCTCTGCGGCGAGCAAAGCCGCGATGAAGAAGGCGGGAGCCAGCAAGGAGCCGGTCCTCCACCCGTGTCGATGTCCGCGAACGTGGCACAGGAGAGCGGCAATCGCCAAGGTCCCGGCGATCAGCGTGTTGCGATTGGCCAACCAGACGAGGGGAAACGCGTGGCCTTCGTCCAAGGCGAAGGCAATGGCCGCGAATCCAGCCGCCAAGACGACGCCATGGATCTCACGGTAGAGCAGCGTGGCCAGCCAGACCAGTGCGGCACCCCACAACAGGTTCTGGGTGTGGGCCAAGGCGGGTACATTCGGGCCGAGTGCATGGTCCAGTCCATGGGTGAGCTCGGCGAGCGGACGCCAGAACTTGATCTGCAGGGTATCCAGGGTCCACCAGGGCAAGGTCCCCTCATCGACCATCGCGCGGACGTTGAAGGGATCGCCATCGACGAAGACGAACAAGCCGTAGGGACTTAATGGGGCGTGGACCTGGACTTTCCCGGAGAGGATGTTCTGGTGCAAGTAGTCGTCGAGCGAATACCCCGCTCTCAAACTGGGCAGCACCAGCAGCACACAAAGCGTGGCTAGCACCCAGGGGAGCCCGGAATAGGTCGCAAGGCCCGCCACGCGACTGGAGCTTGTAGGGCGAGAACTCATAGCATCGTCCGGTCCACTCATCGGGGACGCCGCTCGAGTCCCTCAGCGACCGCCTCACCACGGTCGGAGAGGACGCGGGCGATCTCCGTCACGTGGCGCAGGTCCGTGCCGCAGCAGCCGCCGAAGACGACAAGCCACGGCATGCGCTCCCTGAGCTCGGCGTAGCTGGCGGCGAGCTCGGCGGGGTCTCCGTCGTCGAGGGTTTCGCGCTGGTCGAGCTCGGCATGACCCAGCCGCGAGGCGTTGCAGCGGATGCCGCGGATGCGGCCAGCCCAGGCCGAGTCCCCCAGCAGGTGGAAGAAGTGATCGGGGTGGGCGCAGTTCACCATGAAGTAGGCGGCGGCTCTCGAGGTGCCCTCGTCGACCTTCTGGATCGCCTCGGCCAGCGGCCGGCCGCTCGGTAGCGCGCCGCCCGCATCCACGGTGAAGGAGACAACGATCGGCAGTGCGGCCGCACCAGCAGCCCGAACGATGCCCATTGCCTCCTCCGCTCGGCCGAACGTCGCCGCAGTAACCATGTCGACCTCGGTTGCTGCCAGCCAGCCGACCTGCTGGACGTGGTACTCCTCGGCCTGGTGTGCCGTGAACTCCGTTGAGGGCGAGTAGCTGTCGCCACGCGGTCCGATGATGCCGTTGAGGACAATCGGCTGCTCGTTGGCCGCGAACTCGTCGCGCAGTTGCGCGACGAAGGCGATCGAGTCCTCGTTGGCCCGCCGCAACTCTCCCTCGTTGCTGCCCAGATCGGCGGCCCACCAGGTGTGCGCCTTCCAGGTCTGGCCGTTGAGAATGAAGCCCGCTCCGATCTCGTCCGCCAGGGCAAGGTAGGGGCGAAAGTAGTCGGCCACCGCCCTACGGCCAGCCGCATCGCTCAGCAGCGTATGGGTCGCGAACTCCCGGATCTCGATCCCGTGGTTGAAGATCAAGTCGGTGTCGATGCCCCCGTCGGTGAGGAAAAGCCCTCCGCGAAGCTGGGGCAGCTCATTGCGATAACGACTCACTACTCAAACCCGCGTCTGGATCAGGAGCACCCCACTGCCTCTGGCTCCGCATCCGAAACCACTGATCGAGTGTGGTCTGCGGGTTGCCCTTCTTTGTTTTGCGGAGTCAGGCTTTCGCCTGGCGGTGCCATTCTCGAGGCAAACAACAGTCTACGTCCCGGCTCGCCGGACTGTCGCCACCTGGCCGGGCGGGTCGGGCCCGTCAGGGCCTGAGGGGGCCTGGGGAGGTCGTCCTGTCACGCCGGTAACACGGGTTTCGAATCCCGTACTCGTACCCTAACGGGAGAGATTTGGAACACCGTTTTCGCCCAACTGAACGTCGTTAACTCACTGAGGGACATGAGCTTAGCCGCCTGGGGCTTTCGCCCTGACGCGTGCTGACAACTGTCCGCATCGCCTCGATGTCTCGCTTCTTCCACATGGCTGCTACTGTGTGGTGATCCGCCTCACCTCCAGGCTTCGAGCATGGCCTGAATAATCTCCTCGTAGCGGTAATACACGACCGAGTGGCCCTCACCCGGGTAGATCGTCGGCTCGTCGCAGGACGGGATGCGGCTGCACAAATATCCAGCGACTGTCGGGTCCACCCCAACGTCTTCCTCGCCATGGAAGATCAAGACCCTTGGGGCATGGATATCCTCGAGCTCGAACGACCAGTCTCGGCGCTCGATCGTGAGGTCGCGCGTTATGCCTTCGGCACCCCGGCGAAACGCCTCGACCAGTTCTGCACCGTACTCGCGGCGCTTGAAGAACTGCCTGTCTTTCGCAGACAGACTCGTGTCGCCGGAACTCTCCGCCAGGCCGACGGGATCGCGGAAGACGGCAATTCTCATCATCCTCGAGAGTCCTCGTATCAGCCACGGACCGTTGTTCGCGCTCCAGATCAACAGTCTGTTGATTCGCGAGCCGCCGAAGGTGTCCCCCGTCAGCACGTTCCGGGGGAAATCGTCGCTTGCGTACGGGCCCTCTCCAGCCACGATGGCGGCGACCGTGATGCGCTGAGGGATGCCGTATGCCACAGCGGCCGCATGCGGGCCGCCGGAGCTCCAGCCCAGAACCGCGAAGCGGTCGATACCGAGTTGGTCTGCCAGCTCCACGACGTCTTCGGGCCAATCGAGATACGTACGATCCTCCTGGAAGTCCGAAAGCCCGTAGCCGGGCCGGTCGGGGACGATCATCCGAACGCCCAACCGCTGGTTGAGCTCGTCGAACAGAAGCCCTTCGAGACGCGAGCCCGGTCCCCCATGGAAGTGGAAGAGCGGCCGGCCTTCGGAATCCCCGGTTTCCAGGTAGGCCAGGGTTCGGCCATCCGAAAGCCGGATGGTCTTCCCCGCCGAACTGAAGCCGAAGCTCTCCTTCGGTGAAGGTTCGTAGACGAACAAGCCGGCGACTGCGCCCAGAACCAAGCCGAGTGCCAGAAGCACGAGTATCGAGAGGGCGCGAAGCGGCCTCCTGCTCCTTCCCTCACCCACTCATCTTCCCCCGTCGGCACGGGTAGCGGCTCGTCACCTCGGCTGAGGTGAAGCGAAGAATCGCATGAAGGGCTCTCTCCTGTCGCGTGGCCACGGTCACCGCAGGGCACAGATTGCACGGAACGATCAGGGCGGAGCGCAGCCCCGCTACTTCAGAAACAACGTCTTGGTCTTCGAAATGAATCGGCATTTGTCACTCCTTCCGTCTCCTCGAGAACTGGTCGATGCGCCCGGCACCCGTGTCCATCAGCCTCAGCCGTACCAGGGCTTCTCATCCGGCTCCACCTGGAGCCCATCCATCAGCTTGTTGAAGCCGCTGAAGAGGTCAACAACCGCCATCAGCTCGAGCACCCCTTCGTCGTCCAGGCCCAGCTTCCGCACCGCGGAAGTGTGGACCTCCAGTCAGTAGTCGCACCCAAGGACCGCCGAAACGGCCACCGCGATCACCTCTTTGGTCAGGCGATCCAGCTTACCCTCGCTCACCATCACCGCCTTGACCTTGTTCCAGTTGGCCTCGAGATACTGGGGCTTCTGCGCCATCACCCGGTAGAGGTTCGGAACGAAGTCGATGCCCAGTTGGGCCTTGATCTCGTCGTAGATCTCCTCGACTTTGCCGACCGCCTCTTCCTCCGGGATCATCTTCACCGTGGACATGGGTGCCCTCCTGTTTCTTCCTCCGATGCTCCGCTTTCTCCTACCCGCTTTCGCCCCTCGCCTTCGCGCCGAACCGGTACATGAAGTGGGCCATCAACAGCATGGCGACCCCCAGGAGCACGGCCGCGCCAGCCACCAGCCAGACGACAACCTGCGGCTGGATCAGAATGGCAACGCCGAGCAGGATCAGCAAGACTCCGGGAAGCATCAGGAGAAAGCGCGAGGTGCCCTTCTCGAAGAACCCGCCACACATCGACGCCATCGGGCAACCCGCTTCCGGCCCGCAACAAACCCTCGACTCCTTCGGCTGCGAGTTGTTTCCCTCGGCAAATGTCTCGTTCATGGCTGTCCTCCTTTTCGGCGGTGCTGTCGCGGCTCGGTACACCGCGTTCGGCTCGAGAACCTCAGCGCCAGACCTGTTGATTGCCACTTGCCATCTCCTCCAGGGTAGAGACGAAACGGCCAGCCGAAGGGATACATGCGGAACCTCTACGAGCTTTCGCTCCTCGGCTCGCAGACCTTCACCCCGCGCTCGTCGTTCGAAAAGGAACAGCCCTCGCCGAGGGCCGCACGGAGCCTGTTGCGTGCCCGATGAAGCCGGATCTTGACCGTCGCGAGGGAAAGCCCGAGCATCTCGGCGATCTCGGGATTCGTCAGGCCCTGCACATCATGCAGCAGGATGACGGCCCGATACGACTCCGGTAGGGCCGCGATGTAGTCCTGGACACAGGAGCTCATCTCCTGCTGCTCCATGAGCTTGTCGAGTCGAGGCTCGGCATCGGCGACGTCCGCCACGGCCTCCCGAGCCGGCCCCTCGCCATCTTCCGACAGCGGCAGTGGCCGATCGCGGTACGAGGCTTGCCGAAACCGGTCGTAGGTGACGTTGGTGGCGATGCGATAGAGCCACGGGACCAGCCTGGCCGGGTCTTCCAGCTTGGCCAGCTTGCGGTACGCCCGCAGGAGCGTCTCCTGCGTCAAGTCCTCGGCTTCCGCCGGATTACGGACCATCCTGAGGACGTAGCGGTAGATTGCCTCTCGCTGAGGGGCCAGTCGGTCCGCTTCCTCCTGGACGGTGGTCGTGATCGCTCCTTGAAGTCCGCCGACACCCCCACGGGTTAGTGGCGACAGTCCACCGAGCTCACCGTTACACCAATCAGCTGCGCGCCGCAACGCCCGCGTGGCGGGCTGCAAGGCCCGCCTCTCTGGGTAGTACCAGACCCGACACGAACTGTCGCAACCTCCAGCTCGGCGCTCCTCTGTATCCCTCAGGTCGCACATTTCGTCGGAGCAGTAGGCAGTCGATGAGCCATCGGCTGCAGCGACTGAACGAAAGGAGAGATACCGTGTGCGACCGAGAGAAGAGAACCGAGAACGCCGAGGCCCACGCGGGCACAACCGGCACAACCATCCCCGACTGCTGCGGCCCGATGGTCGAGCGCATGTTCAAGGCCTTCGGAGGCACTGGAGAGGGCGCCGTCAACGGCGAATCCGCCTGGGACAAGAGTACGGGGCTTCGCTCGTGTGCCTCCATAATGGAGGAGATGGCGTCGAGTTGCTGTGGCCCGAGCCCTCAGAAGACAACGAGCGACGAATAGGAGAGCCCGGAGCTCAAAACACCTCGAGTGAGGAGCCCACACACACCAGATACCCTATCCTGGGTCTCCCTACTCTCTAGCTCAGGAGTGGCGCTCGAGCAGCAGCGCGGTCCAGTCGTCGCGTAGCTCTGACGCGGTTCCCTGGCGGACGCGCGCAAACAGTTCGTCGAGCCAGATTCCGGGCTCGGATCCAAGAGGCGGCAGCAGCTCCGCCAGGGCTTCGTAGCCCAAGGGTTCGCCGCCGGAGCCGGGCGCTTCCGGCAGGCCGTCGCTAAACAGCAGCAAGGCATCTCCCGCGGAGAGTGCCGTCCGGGTTGTTTGATAGATCTGAGCTCGTCTGAGACCCAGAGGCATGCGGGGACCTCCAACGATCAACGGTTCGGGCGGTGCGTCCTGCCGCAGAACGTAGGGATCGGGGAATCCGGCGCTAGCCAGGAGTAGGTCACCGGCTTCGGGTTCGTAGCGTGCGTAGGCCAGAGCGACGAATTGGCGGCGGCCCAGCTCGTCACAGAGCTTCTCGTTGAGGGCGACCATGGTTTCTTCGACCGTACGGCCGGTGGCGAGAAGCGGCAACACCGCCTTGACCGAAGCCATGACCAGGCTGGCGCCGACCCCTTTGCCCGCGACATCTGCGACGACCAGGCCCAGTCCTCCCTCGGGGAGAGAGAAGACATCAAAGAAGTCCCCGGCGACAAAGCTCGCCGGCAGGTGCCGCGCGGCGATGCGGTAGCCCTCGCCCGACAGCTCGGTGGGGGGCAGCAGGCGCTCCTGGATGGAGCGCGCGAGAGCCAGCTCTTTCTCGGCGAACTCGGCTTCTTTGAGGCGAGATGTGCTCTCGAGGACCCGCTGCCGCATGCCTTCGTAGAGATAGAAGCCGGATCCGATGAGGATGGCGAGCACGCCGCTGACCGCGAGGTTGGCGGCAATCTGGCTCGAGGTGGGGAGGCTCGCGATGCCGAGGACCGCGAGCAACGCATGCAGCACCAGCGAGGAGAGAGCGCCGGCGAAGAGGAAGACCACGGCGAGAGCCGCAGCCTTGCGAAGGCCCGTGAGGGCCTGGAGAGGGTGCCGTACGAAGACGAGTAAGCCACAGACGACCAAAAAGACCATGACACTGGCTAGGCCACTCAATACCAGGTTGAGGGGGCGCAGGTCGCCGGCACCCAACTGCGCTACCAGGGCGAAGACGACACCGATGCCGAACACGATCGTGCCGCCCCTGAGGAAGAATCGAGCGTCCAGCCGCCAGCGCTCTGGTGAATCCGAGGTCATGTGCCTCAGGCCGCCATCACTACGCCTCCAACCCGCAAGGCCAGGCCAGCTCCCAACTGGGTCCAGACAGCAAAGCCTGACGAGAGGCTACCATCAAGCCGGCCGGTCAAAACCCAGGAGCGCGGCTCGCACATCTTCGCCCGTGCTCGTCGGTCGAAAAGGAAGAGCCGTCAGAACGGCCTGGAACTCTGCGCTGACCCGCGCTCGGGAGCGCTAGAGGCAAGACCCGCTAGCCACTGCCATCAGGGGATCGGCTATGCTCGAGAAGGCCGAACTGGCACGCAAGTCACCTTGGGATCATGGCGATCTAAGGCGTCCCCAGGTTCAGAATCATGGCGACGACACGCTTCATTGCCGAGATCGCATTGGGTGTTCTCTACTTCTTCGGCGCCGTCTTCAACACGGTCTACACGCTCCGGCACACTAGGAAGTTCTACGGGGCTTTTCTGTCGGGAGCCTGGCTCGAACCGGCCCGCTCGTTTCTTCGCACGGTCGTGTTGCCCAACGCCACGGTGTTCACGATGGCGCTCATCCTGTTCGAAACAACCGTGGCTATCTTGATTCTCGGCCAAGGCGACCTCGCCGGACCCGCTCTCGTAGCGGGAACCGTCTTCTGCATTATCGCCGCTGTTGTGTCCAGTCCCGGCGGAACCGTCGGCAATCTGGCACTTGCCGCGATTCAAACCGCCCTGGCCCTGGCCAGGTAGCAGACGGGAGGGCACCCCGACTCCCGTTGCTCACCGCGCCCTGCCCATCAGCTGCCCCTGGGACAACGAGTGAAATCGAAGGACGTGTCCTGCACGATCGGGGCGAAGAGAGCATTCTGCGCCAGGGAGAGATACAGACCGGTTACACCGCCGTTCTTTCTGCGATGCCTACGTGCGTGTTCTTCTGACCAGAAGAGAACCGACTTGCGTCAGAAATCATCGATGATGTTGGGCGCCTTGAGCCTGGTGAGGTCGACCATCGGCACGAAG
>CALZKB010000179.1:0-3309 GCA_945787575.1 Thermoanaerobaculia bacterium
GACTGGCTCTGAGCACACCCCGATGCCCGCGCCAGGTGGCCGCTCCGCCTAGGGCACGGAGCTATCCGCTGTGAACTGGCCGATGACCGTGGTGCCATTACCTAGGATCACCGAGGGTGCGGTCGCGGTCACCACGCCGCTGGCGCCGACCGTGTAGCTCGGACCGTAGGTGATGCTGTTGCAGGCCTGGTGGTTCTGGGTGTTGTTGTGGGTCACACCCGCGAAGGTCAGATCGATGTCGCCCACCGAGCAGCCCGAGTTCAAGATCGGATTGAAGAACCAGGTGAGCGTCGAATTGTATTGAAACGTGGCGCTCGTGATCCTCCAGTGATCGGTTGAGCTGATAGAACTTCCCCCGATAAAACAGACGCCGAATCCGCTCGTGCTCGATTGAATCACGATGTCGCAGCTACTCGTGTCAGCCTTGATGCCGCCGTAGACCATGTTGATGGTGTAGTCGTCGGCCGTACCGGCGATCTCGTCCAGACCGGTCATCACCATCCTGTAGGTCGCGACGTCATCGGCCTGAAGCGATCGCTGATCCTCGTCGGATCCCTGGCCTTGCTGCATCACCGCCTCGGTGTCAGCCACGGACAGAGCAGAGCAAACGTCGCGACTGGCGTTGGCGGCAAAGTCGTGGCCGGCCGGGAGGTCCGCCACGTCCCGACTGTAGTTGCTCGATTGGGGATTCGCGACGCCGATGCAGGGATTGTTGGCCAGCTTCTCGAACCAGTGGAGGTTCTGGTCGTCACCCCGAAGATCGTCACTTGTGCCGATCACCGTGTCAACGCCGGCGTCGAAAGCAAACATATTGTCCGCGCCGTCAGTTGCCTGGGTGAAGTTCGTGTTCGCGCCTTCGACGACTCCCATCCTAAAACCGAGGTTCGGATGCGCCAGCCCTGTGCAGTGCCCGAGCTCATGAAGCGTCAGCGACTCGAAATCCACGACCCCTGCCGGGATGTTGTTGTCGAGACCGAAGAACAAGTTCGGCGACGAGGCCGTCATGTTGTTGAGCTCCAGCACGATGTTCTGCACCGGAATCGCCATCGACGCGGCGTTCGCGGCGGCCGCGTCGATACAAACCTCCACGTTCACTACACCCCCAGTGCCCGTATAGCCCGACGGGTGCGTGATGACGTCCAACCCGAAGCCTTCACCGGCAAAAATGGAACCGCCTTGGGCCACAGCGGGCAAGAGAACGGCCGCACCACCCAGGAAGAGCTGGACGCTGAGAACCCCTCTGCCCCTGCGCATCGTCATGGCACCGACTCGACTCGCACCAGCCCGTCTCGCTCGGTGAGCGCCCGCAAGGTCTGCTCCACCTGCCACAGATCCTGAATCGCCCCGAGCTCGGGATACCGCTCCGCGTCGAACCGGAGTCCGCGCCAGGTCCTGTCCAGCTCGGGTTTGGAGATCGTCAGCCCGAGCTCGCCACCCGGCCGATAGCCCTCGATATTCAAATGGAAACTCGAGTATTCGGCGTCGGCGACGTAGAAGAGCGTTGGCTCCTCGGCCGCGAGTGCCGCCGCGCGCAGAAGCTCTTCCGCCGCCTGCCTGTCTCTCTTGACCTGTTCCTCATCAAAGGCCAGTAGCACCGGCGTGAGCTGGAGAAGCAGCGCTTCGAGCTCATCCGGAGGCAGCCGCATTTCGTACTGACCGGCTCGGTTCATGTACGCCGCGAAGTAGGCCACAACGCGGCCGTCTCCGAAAACGCGCACCAGCGGCGTCGGATCCTGGTCGCGAAACTCCGGCCAGACCTCTCGAAACGAGACCAGCAGCGTCCCGGGATCTCGCGAGTAGTCGACCACCGCTTGAGCGAGCGGTCCGGTGTCGGCAGCCGCCACCGGAGCCGCACTCACGACGGCCAAGACGAGGCACACGAGCCCCCCCACTGCGCGAACTGACAAGAACATTGCGGAGAGTATTAACCCAGAGAGCTTCTCGGTGTCCAAAAGGACGATCCAAAGTGACGATTCTTCTTGGACCCTAGCCCCACCCGACCCACCAGAGCTCCTTGTCGGTCAGAACCAGCGCGCCCGAGTAGACCGGGTGCGGCAGGATCTGACGGACGCGGGAGTTTCTGGCGACCGGCAGGGCGTACTCGCGCTCCGGCTCGGAGCGGCTGCCGAGCACCAAGAGCGGGCGATTGTGGTCGTGGCCGAGGAGCCTGCCGCGGGCGACGTCGAAGCCCAGGGCCCGGGGATGGATTCCCACCTCCACCACCCGCACCGGATCCTGGAGATTCTCCAACCGGTAGATCGGCAGCGAGCCCTGCTTGATTCTCGGATGGTTCTTGATCGCATTCGACGACAGGCTGCCGACCATCGTCAGATACTTCGAATCCGGGCTGATCTCGATCCGCCCCGTGCCCAGCCTCGGCCCCATCTCCTCGTACTCCAGGCTGGTGCCCTTGATGCGGAAGCGGTGCAGGCACTCGAAGCCCTCGGCAAACAGGTACTTGCCGTCGGGCGACACCGTCAGGGCGTCGAACTCGCTCAGGACCACGCCGTCCGGATGACGGCGGATCAGGTGCCGAAAGCGCTGCGAGACCTCGCGCGCCGCGTAGGTTCGCGCCACTCGCTTCCGGTGCAGGTCGACCACCGAGAGCTCCCACGGACTCCTCTCGTCGGCGGCATAGGCGACCTTGAGCTGAGGTGACGAGACCAGCTGCGACACGCCGGGCACGCGGATCGTTCGAAGCGTCCGCAGGCCGTCCTCGGCGATCACGCGCACCAGCTGGCTTCCCGGCACCGCGACCACCAGACCCATGGCGCTCTGCGCCATCGCCGAGGCTTCCTCGAACAGGCGCACCCGGTGGGTCTCACGAAAACCGTCGAGCGCGACCCGATGCAGCGCCCCCGCCTGGGTCAGGGCGAAGAAGGCGTTCTGGTCCGACGACCACAGCAGGTGCGGCAGCAGGTTCTTGGCGTCTTCGAGCAGGAGCGAAGCGGTGGCGTCGGCCACCGTCGCCGTCTTCTTGGGCGCGAACGAGGTCTGCGCGATCACGTCCGGAATCGCTTCGGGATCGCCGGCCAGCGTGCCGTCGCCGGCATCGGGGTCCGGCTCGAGCCAGTCGCCGGTCAGCGGCACGCCACCGCCCGAGGCCCACTTAGGTTTCTCTTCCGACCATCCCTGCTCGACCTCGGCGTTCCACTTCAGCTCGCCCGACTGCCGGCCGGAATCCAGGAGCGACACCCGGAACGGCGCGAAGTTCCGGCCGCCGCGCGGATTCGAAAACCAGGGCTGGAGAAACACGCGGTCATTCGGCTGGCGAGCCACCCGGACCCGGAGCCGGGTCGTCTCGCCCTG
>CALZKB010000179.1:3350-11517 GCA_945787575.1 Thermoanaerobaculia bacterium
GCCTTCGGAGGCCACCAGGTTCACCCCGAAGCCCGAGATTCGCGCCATCGGATCGCGCGTGTCGAACTCGATCGTCACCAGCTTGTCGCGTGCGCCGCCTTCGACCTCATAACGCAGCGCCACAACATAGCCGTTCAGAAGATCGTGCAGCCGCGACACCGGCACCATGAACGAGATGTTGGTCGCCGAGACCGACTCGACCGCGACCCCCACCACCTGGCCGCCCCCCGAGACCACCGGACCGCCGCTGTTGCCGGGATTCACGTCCGCGTCGAGCTGCACCCGAAAGAGCTCACCCCGATCGTCATGGCGCAGGCTCGAGACCGAGCCCTTGCCGAGCGTCGGCGCCGGCAGCCCCGAGCGCGACAGGATCTCCCCGAATGGAAAGCCCGCGACCACGATCGACTGGGTCTCGAACACCGCATCGTCGACCGCCAACGTCAAGACCTCCCGGGGTCGCTCGGGCTCCTGGATCTTCAACACCGCGAGATCCGCGTCCGGGTCCATCGCCACCACCTGCGCCAGGATCTGCTCCTGCCGGGGGCTACCCGAATCCAGCACCACCTCGAGCGTCGAGCCGAAATCCTCGAGCCCATCGACGACGTGATGGTTCGTGGCCACCAGATGCGAGCCGTCGCCATTGCGATGAAACACAAACCCGCTCCCCGATCCGCGCGGCGAGCGCACCAGGACCGTCGCCGCCTTTACTTTCGCGACCTCGGCGGGCGTCAGGTCCCGCTGCAGACCGCCCAGGAACCGGGCCGCGACCTCGGTGCGGTAGTCGCGCGAGCGCTCGGGTCCGGGCGCAGCGGCCGGCTCGCCGGTCGGTTCGGCAACCGAGATCTCCGCCGACTCGACCGCCTCGGCGGGCGGGGCAACCGCCGTCTCCTCGACCTCCGGCGCGCCGCAGGCCAGGATCCCGACGGCCATCAAGCAGACGGCTCCGACGGCTACTCCTCGCCCCTTCCGGTTCATGTGATGAGTCTAGGTCCTCCCTACCGGGAGCTTCATGAATTGGTTCACACTCGCGCCCAAACCTCGGAGCCATGAGGTTCTTCACCGAGTTTTCGCGCCTTCTTAGGGATAGAGAGCAAATCATGGCGTTGAATCTCGCAGTTGCGCACCCCCACGGTTTCGGCTACTTTGGGCAGGTCACTGTCAGACCGTCGGAGGTCCCGCGGCGCCTCGAGCGTCCGGAAGAAGCCATACCTAACTCGCCCCAAACGATCACCCGCATGCTGCGGGACTGGAAAAACGGTAATGAGCAGGCGTTGGAAGAGCTCGTGCCTCTCGTCTACGAGAAGTTGCGCGGCCTCGCCCGGCGCGAGCTCGGGCGCGACCGCCCCGGCCACAGCCTGCAGCCGACCGAGCTGGTTCACGACGCCTACGCGCGCATGGTGGACCTCGAGTTGTCGTGGCAGGACCGGGTGCACTTCTACCGCATGGCCGCTCGGACCATGCGCCGGGTCCTGGTCGACCATGCCCGGGCGCGGCGCGCCGAGAAACGCGGCGGCGGCGCGGTCCTGGTCACCCTGTCCGAAGGCCACGGCCGGCCCGAGCAGCCGGCGAGCGACGTATTGCACCTCAACGAGGCGCTCGGACGCCTGGCCGAACAGGACACCAGGCTGAGCCAGGCGGTCGAGTTCTACTACTTCGGCGGCCTGACCTACCAGGAGATCGCGCACGCCCTCGAGGTCTCGGCCGCCACCGTCGACCGCGACCTGCGCTTCGCCCGAGCCTGGTTACGCCGGGAGCTGGCACCGGCGGCTGGAACCGCCGAGGCCTGAGCATCGGATGGACGCTCAAAGCTGGTCCCGGATCCGGGAGCTCTTCGCCGCCGCCGTCCTCCTCGATCCCGGGAAGAGATCGGCGTTTCTGAACGACAACTGCGGCGAAGATGCCGAGCTGCGCCGCGAGGTCGAGTCGCTTCTCGACCACGACCTCGAGGCGGGCGACCGCGGCGACGCGATCGGCGAAGTGGTGCGGGCGGAGGCGCGCGGGGTCGCCGGTACCGGCGACGGCACCGAGACCGCGCCCGCCCCCGCCCCCGACCCGCTCGTCGGCCAGCGCGTCGGCCAGATCCGGGTACTCCAGCTCCTGGGCCGGGGCGGGATGGGCAAGGTCTACGTGGGCTTCGACGAGACCCTGCAACGCCGGGTGGCGCTCAAGGCCATTCGCGCCCGGCACCGCCTCGCCGCCGGCTCCCGCGCCCGCTTCCTGCGCGAAGCCCGCATCCTGTCCCGGCTCGAGCATCCCAACATCTGCCGCATCCACAACTACATCGAGGGCGACGAGAGTGACTTCCTGGTCCTCGAGCTGATCGCGGGAGGCGATCTGTCCGAGGCGATCGTCGAGGGGCTGGAGCCGGCCCAGAAGATGAAAGTGGCGATCCAGATCGCCGAGGTGCTCGAAGCGGCGCACGGCCAGGGCGTCGTTCACCGCGACCTCAAACCGCAGAACGTCATGGTCACGCCCGAGGGCGAAGCCAAGGTGCTCGACTTCGGACTGGCGCGCTCGGGGGAGCCCGCGCCCAGCGAATCGACCGGCCCCGAATCGACCGGGCCCGAACCGTCGGAGCTCGACGTGCCAGAGCCCGTCGCGGCGCCGGAAGGCCGGGCCGTCGCCTTCCCGGACGAATCCTCGGCCGACACGGCACTGATGCCGGAGGTCGGCGGCCCCGCGGCCGGTCGGGGACCGAGCGTTCGGACCCGGCACGGGCAGCTCGTCGGCACACCCGTCTTCATGAGCCCCGAGCAGGCGAGCGGCGAGGCGGTCACCACCGCCAGCGACCTGTACTCGTTCGGGCTCCTGCTCCAGGCGCTCTTCACCGGCGCCTCTCCCTACCCCGCCGGCCTCGACTCGGTCGAGATCCTAAGCCGCGCCCGCCGGGCCGAGACGCTTCCCGCCACCGGCATCGACAAGGACCTGGCGGCTCTCATCGGGCGCATGAAGGCCGCCGCACCGGCGGCGAGGCCGACGGCGGTCGAGGCCCTCGAGCGCTTGCGCTGGATCCGCGACAAGCCCAAGCGCCGCCTGCGCCGGCTGATCGCCGCCGCCGTCCTGGCGTTGATCGCGCTCGGCGGCGCCAAGTACACCTTCGATCTCAAGGTGGCCCGCGACGAGGCCAACCGGCGCCGCGACCAGGCGGAGGACCTGATCGGCTTCATGATCGGCGACCTGCGCTCCAAGCTCGCGCCGGTCAATCGGCTCGAAGTCCTCGACACCATCGGCGACAAGGCGCTCGACTACTTTGCTGCCGTCCCCGCGGCCGAGCTGACTTCGAAAGAGCTGCTGTTTCGTTCTCAGACCCTCTCCCAGATCGGCCAGGTGCGAATGGACCAGGGCGATCTCGCCGCCGCGCTGGAGGCCTTCAATGAGTCCCTAGGTCTCGCTCGGGACCTGACTGAGCGCGAGCCGGACAACGGTGACTGGCTGGCCTGGCTGGGGGAGGCGCACTTCTGGGTCGGGTTGGTGGACTGGCAGCGCGGAGATCTGGACGGTGCGCTGGGGAGCTATCGAGAGTACCTCGACGTTTCGCGCGAGCTCGTCGACCGCGACCCCGAGAACCTCGACTGGCAGCTCGAGCTTTCCTACGCCCATAACAACATCGGCTCGGTGCTGAGCGCCGCGGGGAGCTTTGCCGACGCGGCTGACGAGTTTCGATCTTCCGTGGACATCAAGCGCCGGCTGGTCAGAGAACAGCCCGGCAACGGGCAATGGCAAACGGACCTCGCCGGGAGCCATGTCTGGCTCGGTCGGGCGCTGCTCTCGAGAGGAGATCTCGAGGGGGCCCTGCATGAATATCAAGCCAACCTCGAGATCCTGCAAGAGCTGGTGGCGGCTGAACCGGCCAACAGCCGCCGGCAGTGGCTGCTCGGTATCGCGCACCAGAAGATCGGCTCGGTTCTCGAGATCACGGGCCGGTTGGATGAGGCCCTGCCCCGGTATGAAGAGTATCTCGCGGTCAACCAGGACCTGGTCGCACGCGACGCCGAGAACTCGACCTGGCAGCGCGAGCTGGCGGCCGCTCACACCCAGATGGGCGATGCGCTCGCCGAGTTGGGGAGCCCGGCCGCAGGCCGCGAGCATTTCACCGTCGCGAAGGAAGTTCTCGAACGACTGGTCGCGCGTGACGCCAGCAATGCTCGCTGGCGGCGGGCTCTGGCTCGCTGTCGAATGAACCTCGCCAGATGGCTCGCAGCCCTGGGCCTTCCCGAGGAGGCTCTCGAGGAATCCGCTGACGCAATCGAGGCGTTCGAAGAGCTCACCGAGAACAACCCCAAGGACTCGATGGTCAGATTGCTGCGAAGCCGCAGCTATTTCGTCCACGGTGAGATCCAGCGCCAAACGGGACTCGGTCAGAAGGCTGCGGCCTCATTTCAGCGCGCACTCGACGCCGTCCAGTCCTCCCAAGGCGTGCCGTCCCATATCCTGCATCGCGAAGCCCGCGCCAAGGCTCTCCTACGACTCGGTCGGGTCGAGGAAGCGAGGCCGCTCGTCGCCGAGCTACACAGCCAAGGCCTCCGCCGCTCAGAGTTCGAGCGCCTGTGCCGCGACCTGGGGGTGTGGCCATGATGTAGCTCTCAGCGGCGCGACTCATCGATGCAAGCCAACCAGAACCTGAACAACCCGAAGGAGGACTTTAGATGACAAAGCAGATAGACCAGATAACACTTTATGCGGCGATCAAGCCCACGGGGGATTACGAGCTGTTCGAGATCGAGCTCTATTCCGATCAATTGGGGCAGCCCAAAGACAGGGTTTCCGGCGACATCCAGATCCCCAAGCAGGGAGCAATGCTCATCTTCAAGAAGGTGCTACCCCAACTAGCCTGGCCTTGGAAGTTCCGCGATCTCACCATCCATCCGATGGGTCCGCAGACCGACCGGCTCAACCTCACGTGGCGAGTGAGCCCCGGCGACGTCGTCGTGAAGCACGAAGAAGCTGCGGTGAACCGCACCTACAGCTACACCCTCTCGGTCGAGTTCATGGGGATCTACTACTATCTCGACCCCCAGATGGTCGATGTCGGAGACGGCACCCGGTAAGCGACGAGCACTCAGCGCCTGACCGAGTAGGCGGGGGCGGGACTCTGCCGAAAGGAGTGCCCGCCTCCGCCGGCACAGTCTCTCCTCCCGGGGAAAGCGGTGTCTCGCACCCCCGGCCTCGATGGATCTGAGCGCCAGGCGTCAGGTCTCTTCCGCGTCTCGAATGGCATGAGCCTTCCAACTTCGCTTGACGGGAGTCGTGCCGGACTACACAATATACACATGAAACGTACAAATCTTGTGCTTCCCGCGGACGTTCTCGAAGAGACCCTGCGTCTGAGCGGCGAGCGCACCTACTCGAAAGCCGTCACCAGGGCGCTCGAGGATTTCGTGCGGCGGGCGAAAGCCAGGAAGATCCTCGAGCTGCGCGGCTCCGGGCTGTGGCGAGGCGAGCTGGCGGAAATGAGGGGCGACCAGCCGAGAACCAAACGGGCCGGACGTGCTTCTTCTTGACACCTCGGTCTGGATCGAGGTCTTCCGCAAGCGCCGGCCCCTGGATCTCGAAGCCCTCCTCGACTTCGAGGAGGTCGTGACCTGCCTGCCGGTCATCCAGGAAGTGCTCCAGGGCTTCGACGACCAGCGAGCCTTCCAGTTGGCCCGCGAAGCCATGCTGTCGCTGCCCATGGTCGAGTCGCCTCTCGAGGCAAGCACCTTCGAAGAAGCGGTCGGGCTCTATCGTTCGGCGAGACGACTCGGGCTCACGGTGCGCTCCGGCACGGACTGCCTGATTGCCGCTTGCGCCCTGCGCAACTCCCTGGCCATCGTCCACCGGGACCGAGACTTCGACGCCCTGGCCCAGGTCGCGCCGCTCGAGACCGTGTCTCTCTAGGGCCACTCGCGCCCCGCGCCGGGCTCCCCTCCCGCCAGCACTCGCCGTCTGATCTCGCGCGCCACGATCCGATTGAAGTACTCCGTGGGGTGCGAGCTCTCGGGGTCGATGTAGCGAGCGGGAGTCGCGGCGCCCCACTCCCGAGAACTCCGAGGACCGCGGGAGCCGCGATCCCTTGCCACGACGTCCTTCGACCAGATGTAAGGTACACCGTTCTCCTCGAGCCAGCGGCGCAGAAACTCCTCTCGCCAATCGCTGCCGCCGAACAGGGGGTTGTCCGACGGGCGCTCGCCGTGAAACACGACAAAAACGAAGCCGAGACCGCGCTGCCTCAGCTCTTCCAGAGCAGCAGAGAGAATCCTCTCATTGACCTCGATCTTGCGCTGGCGCTGCCAAGTCCCTCGGCGAAGCGTCGGAGAGAGCCCTGCCGGCAACAGGCCGCTGAAAACGGCTCTTCGATAGAGATAAGACACCGCGCGCGGCGGATGATCCGCAACGAAGGCCTCGGCACTCTCATAGATCGGCGTCGGCTCCAGCTCGAGCACGCCGTCGACGACGTCGAAGCGCGGCTTCTGGCCAATGCGAATCGAGAGCACGCTACGGTCGAGATCGTAGGTAAACAGGCTGAAGACCACGAAGGGATCGTCGAAGAGCTCGACCGTCCCCCGAAGCAGAAGCAGGGACTGGTCGACTCCGTAGCCACCGACGCCGTAGTTGAGCAGGTAGTTCTCTTCGCTGAACTCACGATCCCGATTGAGGATGTCCTCGAAGCAGGCAACGCCTTCGGCGCAGTCGGCAAAGGAGTCGCCGTAGAGCAGAACCGGCCGGCGCCCGTCGAGTCGGGCCGAGTCCCGGTGGCGCAAGTCCGCTCTCGAGAACTTTCCCACCCAGCCCAGAACCGGGTGCGGGCGCCGGGGCGGCTCGGACCCTTCATCCAGCAGCAGATGGAGCTTCCAATAGAGGTCCTCGGAGAAGTAGTCCGCATAAAGCGCCGGGTCCTTGAGTTTCCGAAACCGCTCGCCGTCGCTGAAGAGCGCGGTCCGATAGCCCAGCTCCGCGACGACCAGAGCAACCAGAACAGACGTCGCCAGCAGCAGAAGGCGGACGGGTTTGCCTTTCATCGCGCGGGAAGGCGCTTCCTTTCGGATCTGGGCCGAAGCGGGGCTGGCATGCTCGGCGGAGATTCTACCGGCCGACCCATCGCGGGCCGATCTCAGCCGGATTCCCCCTGCACTGAGCCGGTTCTATCTATATACGTTGCCGCCGGATCTAGAAACCTGACGAAAAGCACGACGCCCCACCCGTCCGCGTCTCCGGAACCACCCGCTCGAATGGGAAAAGCGGAGCCGCAAAGCGGTGACAGGACACTCATTCCGGTCTTGATCTCCGAAGCCGAGGAAAGAAACCGATTCGTCCGTGACGCTCCAGGTCTGGGGCGCTGAAGGGTATCCACCGATGAATTCCGATACCCTCTGGTGCCCAGAAAGAAGTGCATTTCAAGATCTCGCGTGAGGCGACGCGCGCTTAGAATTGTCCTCGTGCTCTGGCCTTCTAGGAAACTGTGGCGGGCAGGGGATTCGAAGATGCCGGGCCGGGGAGCAAAGTCCTGGTGGTCCGCTCGTTGTTCCCCAGAGTCGAGCTAAGAACCTCGACGCTCGAACCCGAAGGGGCCGCATGAATCACTTGAAGCGCCTTTCCTACCTACTACTCGATCTTGCCGTGGCATTGTTCGCCATCGGCGCGGCCGTCGCTCTGTATCGATTCGGCATCATGACGCTGCTAGAGAAGCTACTGCCCTTGAGCGAGCTGCAGTTCATGATCCTGCGACGTGCCGGCGTGATGGCGGTCCTGTTCTTCGCGTATTGGACTGTCGCGCGATATTACGAGAAACGCACGATCACCGAGCTTGCGTTCAAGCCTCTTGCGATATTGGTCAGTGCTCTCTTCGGCATCGTCCTGATAGGAATAACCATTCTCTCGCTCTATGCCCTCGAGCATTATCAGCTGGTCTCGTTTCGCGGCTATTCCGCGGCGCTACCGATCATGGTCGCGATCGCTCTCGCAGTGGTATTCGAAGAGGTGGTATTTCGCGGAGTTATTTTTCGCCTCCTGGAACAGCATGCGGGTACCGCCATCGCCCTGGTCGTCCAGGCCTCGATCTTTGGCGGCTTGCACCTGTTCAACGACGGCACTTCCGCCATGACAGTGATCTCGGTGACGCTGCTAGGCGCATTCTGGGCCGTCATCTACGTGTACTCGCGCAACCTGTGGGTTGTCGTCGCGAATCACG
>CALZKB010000180.1 GCA_945787575.1 Thermoanaerobaculia bacterium
TCGGTGTTGAAGGGCGGTGGCACGGTCTCGCCAGGGGAGGGGATCGGTCCTCCGACCCGAAGCGGCATCTCCAGATAGGCGGCTTTGACCTTGTACGACCTCGGCTCGGGCAGGATCTGGTCCGTCTCAGGCGCCTGGAGCGCGACCTGGGGCTGGAGGGCGCAGTCGAGCCTCGTCGAGCGGCCGCCGGCGATGCGGATGCCCGAGAGCGTGACCGACTCGTATCCCTGCGCGCGACAGCGCACCTTCCAGGTGCCGGGCGGAAGGCCCTCGAGCCGGAAGTTGCCATCGTTGGCGCTCGTCGCGCTCGACCGCGCGCCCTGAACCGAGACCTCGGCCCCGGCGATCGCCATACCGGTGACGGCATCGGTCACCCGGCCCTCGATCCAGCCGGTCTCCGAAGCACTGCTCGGCGTTCGGCAGGCCGCAAGCGCGAAGCACACGGCGACGAGCGCCAGGGCTCGGCGCAGAGCCGGGATGGAAGAGAATCGTGCGTGACTTGGGTGGTTCATACCGTGCCTCCGTTTCTCGGTCTGCTTGGATAGACCCGCAGGAGAGGGAGTCGGTTCCCGCACCTGTCCTCGGCTATACTTTTCCGGCCTCGAAAAGGGCCGTTAGCTCAGTTGGTAGAGCTGCAGACTTTTAATCTGATGGTCGGGGGTTCGATTCCCTCACGGCCCACCATCCACCATCGTAAAATACTGAAAATAAGCAGTTTCTGAGTTCTCAGGGTCGCCGATGGGCGGCTCTTTTTCGTCCCATGCTGCACTCTCGCTGCAATTTCTTGTAGCATCTGGGGGCTCATGGCGACGATCACCGAGCGGAAGACGAGCAAGGGCAAGCGCCGCTATCAAGTCCAGGTCCGGCGCAAAGGCCGTCCGACCCTCAACCAGACCTTCGGCAACAAGACCCTCGCCAAGGAGTGGGCGAAGGAGGTTGAAGGCAGAATCAATTCCTCTCGCTTCCTCCGTCGTGTCGAGGAGGAGAAGCACACTCTGGGCGACTGCATCGACCGCTACAAGGACGAGAACCTGGCCGGGCTTTCCGAGCGTGAGCGGTTCAATCGCACGAGATACCTCGACTGGTGGGGCGAACGCATCGGCGACCTGGCCCTCTCGGAGGTCACGCCGGCGGTCATCACCGAAACGCGCGCCAAGCTCCTGAACATGATCGCCGAGAAAGAGTGGATGTGGATCGACCAGAATCCAGTCCGCAAGATCCGCCGGCGTCCCGAGCGTCGGGGCCGCGTGCGCTTCCTGTCCAAGAAGGAGCGCAAGAAGCTCCTCGAGGCCTGCGAAAAGAGCACCGACTCGCGGCTCTATGCCCTGGTCCTCTTCGCGCTCACCACCGGCGCCCGCAAGGGCGAGCTCCTGGGCCTCAAGTGGAGCGACGTCGACCTGAAGAACCGACGCGCTCGGCTCCAGAAGACCAAGAACAAGGACCGGCGCACCATTAGCTTCCCGGGACCGGCCGGCGATCTCCTGAAGCGGATGTCCAAGACGCCCCACATCAGCGGCTACGTCTTCGCCAACCCGGAGGGCAAGCCGCTCTTCCGCGAGAAGCCGTGGCGCAAAGCGCTCAGCGCCGCGAAGATCGAAGACTTCCGCTTCCACGACCTCCGGCATACCGCTGCCTCCTATCTCGCCATGAGCGGCGCGACACTGCCCGAGCTGGCCGCTTTCCTCGGCCACCGCACCCTCGCGATGGCGCAGCGCTACGCCCATCTCACCGAGCCGCACTCGGAAGCCGTCGCCGAGCGCATGGTCGACGAGTTCTTGAGCGGCTAGCGTCATTGTCCTCGGTTGTCCTCAAGCCACCGGTTGAACCGCGCGTAGTCAATCAGCACCCGCCGGCCGAGCCGCACGATCGCCGGCTCGAGCCCGTTCAAGGGCGCACGCAGGATCAGCTTGCGAAGCGCGGCCTCGGAGAACGCCGGGCACTCCTCGACCACCTGCGGGATGGTCCGCAGGTTCTTGGCGTCCGTTGCCGGCAAGTTGTGGCGGTGCGCTTGCCTGTATCGCCTGGTGCCCAGAGTCTTCATCGTTGGTTCTCTGATCGAGTGACCAAGCTACTACCAGAATAGGAAGAAGCTCCACAGACCATAGTCTCGTCTCGCCGATCCGCGTCTCGCTCGCTGTTGCCGTCCCTGTCCCGGGTGGGTCTCACCGGGTCAAAGTACTACGGCAATAGGAGATTGACCACCGACAACTGTCCGCATTCCGAAGAAGGTCTTGAGCGCCCGGAGGGTCGCGAAAGACTCCGCCGCTGAAGGGATGGAGTACGTGCCGTCGCACGTATATACATCCCATTGCTCGCTGTTGGGTTGAACACCCTGCCTGAGCGCGGGGCCTGTGTCTCGGGCAGCCTGCTGAAAGAGGCGGCAATTCTTCCACGGCACGGTCTCTTCTAGCTTTCGTCGAAAAGCGACGACTGAGCTATCCTCGCATCGCGAAGAAACAGGATACGGAGGGGATGTCTATGCAACGAGTCTGCAAACTTCGAATGGGTCTGGCATTGATGGTGGCTGCCTTCGGTTGGGAAGTGCCGGCAGGCGCCGCGGAACGAGGGAAGGGCGCGAAACCCTTCTTCGCCTTCCACTTTCACGAGCTTTCACCCCAGGGCCTCGCTCTCGCGGGTGGTTCGATCGACATTGACAAGGATGGTGACCTAGACCTCCTGATCGTCGATTCTGCGCCGGGTGCCTTGATAGGGCAGGGAGATCAGAACACCGACCCTGTTCCGGCGTTCCTGTTCCGGAACGAGGGCTCCTCGGACGAGGGCTCCAAGGTGTTCGTCGATAAGAGCAAGAAGCACCTCAAGAAGGTAAAAGCGGTCCTGGTTAGCCAGATCGCCGTCGCTATTCGAGACTTCAACGGGGACGGAAGAGACGATCTGTATTTAGGAGACTCCGGCCCCGACAACAACCCGTTTCCTGGTGCCCAAAGCACGCTTGCTCTGGGAACAAGGAAGAAGCTGAAGGACGTGACGCGCAGAAACCTACCGCGGTACGTCGAATGGACCCATGGAGCTGCCTTCGGTGATGTCGACGGCGACGGCGATATCGATATCTTCGAGCGCAACTTCGGTTGCTGTGACTCGTGCACTCCGCATGGGCCGCAGCTATTGCTTAACGACGGCAACGCTAAGTTCACCGAGAAGGCCGATGCCCTGCCGGTCGAAATCAGGACAGGCGATTGTCAGAGCATCGCGGCGGCCTTGGTCGATGTCGATCTAGATGGCGATCTCGATCTGGTCGATGGCATGACAAAAGACCTCTACGACAGTCCGGCCGTGCTATTCAACGACGGTACGGGCACCTTCGAGTTCAACGAGAGCAGCTTTCTGCCTACGAGAGCGCCGGCCTTTGAGACGACACAAATAGAGTCTGCCGACCTCGACCAAGACGGCTGGCCCGACCTACTCTTGTCCAACTTCGATATCGACCCGTCTGACGCCTTCATCCAGATTCTCACCGAAAGAAGATCGGCAACGGACTCAATTCGATGGCGCTGGCCGATTTCAACGGCGATGGATGGATCGATATTGTGCTGTCCAACAACAGCCCCGAAGGGAAGTTCGGTCCCCGATTCCTGTTCAACAAGCGAGGCAAGAAGCTGATCTACGCCAAGAAGATTCTCCGAGACGAGAATGGAGACGATCCGGTTGGCAAGTCCGACGTGGTGTCGATAGCGGCCGATTTCGACCAGGACGGGGACGTCGACGTGGTGATGCTGTTGGGCGGCCCATTTTGGTACCTGGAGAACTTGCGGCCCTACAAACCGTTTCGGTGAGGGAGGGGTTGGCGAGCGGAGCAACCGTTTGAGGCGGAGTCAACTCCGCTTTGGGGAGCATTGCTCGCTCGTATTCCTCGCCGTGTCTTCGATTTGAGACTCCTTCGTAGCGTGGGAGCATCAACAGAGCTCAGTTGGCTTCTACCGGAGGACTACAGGGTCAACTACAGGGATGGGGGTACCGTTTATGCGTAGATCTGGCCGTGTAGGGGGTACCGTTTATGCGTAGCAGGGGGTACCGTCCATGCGTGGAAGACTCCGCTTTTCCACAGACATCAGCGGAAGGCCTCCGGCTCTACATGGCTGGGTGAGGGGACAAGTCGAAGACCTCCCGGTACCTTCGCCACGCGGGCTGACGGATAGACCTCGAGGACCTGGCGGAGTGCTTGGGTGAACTTGCGCTTGAAGTTGCGCCGGTCGCTGTAGCCGGCGCCGAACTGCACCGCTAGAGCAGGCCAGGGGATGCGCGTCGGTCGCTTGAGATAGCTGTTGCGGTAGGTGAGCCAGCAGTAGACGTCGAGCGCCAACGGGCTGCGAAGGCTTCGGAGGGCTGCCATGTCGACCGGAACCGGCCTCTCGGCGAGGGCACGGTAGCCGAGCTCGCTGAGGACGACGTAGGAGCCCCAGAGTGGCCTGTCCTCGTCTTCCGTGGGCGACCACCATAGCCGCGTACGATCCGTGACAGCGAATCGGTCGTCAGCGAGCTTGCCGACGGCGGGATCGTAGTCGGTAAACGAGATGGTCGAGAGGAAAAGCCGCGTCATCTGATCGCGGACGCGGGGAATCGTTCCAGACCGGCCACCGGTCGGCGTAAGGCCTAGCTGGGCCATGAAGCTCGAGAGCGAGTGGCCGAGCTCGAGGCGACGTGACTTCGTCCGGCAGGCCTCGCGCGTCATCCAGGCGAGCAGCAGTCGGGGATATCGGCCGTAGGGCAGACCGAAATCCTTGTCCGCGGTGATCTTGAGCGTCAGGCGGCCGTTGCGGCGGGTGAAGGCGAGCGAATCGGTGCTCTTGTGCGGCAGCGTCGCCTGGACGAACACCCGGGCCATGAAGCCGAGCTCGATCGGATCACCGGAGATGTTCGAGATTCGTCGGCGCTGCGCCAGGCCGGGCACCGCCTCAGGCCGCCCGTCGACGATCCGCGCTGCACTCTCGCTGCACTCCTGGCGGCCAGACCGGGAGAACCACGGACTGATGAGGAGAATGGCGCTCCTCGCAAGTAACTGAAAATGCTGGTCTTGTTTGTCCTGAGTGGTGCTGCTCGCGACTGCTCGGAGCGGCTTTTCATCTGATGGTCGGGGGTTCGATTCCCTCACGGCCCACCAAGCCTCGCCTTGCGGCTCGCCTTCGATGTCCGCGAGGCTAGGGAGCCCTGGGAAACCGAGACCGTATGCTGTCTACAGGGCGAGAACGGATAGCGAACACTAGAACAAGCTCTCCGGAACCCGGGTCACGGAGGCGTTGAATTGGCGGACGGTGTTCTTCTTGGGCTTGCAGCCCTTGGACAGCCGGACGCTCGCCTCGACCATCGTGCCTGCGGTCAGGCCCTCTGAAGCGACGGGTCGAGTGGCTCGACCAGCGTTCCGAAGGCGGTATCCTGTCACCCATAAATCCAATCCTCATTGATCCTCATAGAGATCGATCAACTGTTGCTGGGCCTTCTGAATTGCGTCCTCCGATGTGGGCTCCGCGTTTCTGAAGGCGCCGAGGGCGACGCGGAGGAGGTTTTCCGCCTCTTCGTACCGCTCGAGTCGCTTCAGGCAGCGGGCCAGAGTCAGTTGGACTCCAGCGGCTACCTCCCTACCTTCCGGATCAGCCCGCTCTGTGGCGGCCAGTACCTCCCGCAGGAGCGGCTCGGCATGTGCTGCCCGATCGACGTCCAGGAGCAGTTCGCCCAGCTCGAGTTTCAGGCGAACGGTCCGAGGATGCTCCTCGCCCCAGGCGGAGCGCAACTTCTGGAGTGCCTCACGGTAGATTGATTCCGCCTCCTCGGAAGAGCCCGTGAGGTGCAGTACGCCGGCGAGATAGCTCTGGACGAGGGCGACGAACGGATGGCTTTCTTCGAGAGCTTGGGTGTAGACACTCCATGACTTTCGATAGAGCTCTTCCGCGGCGGTGTAGTCGCCCTGGTCCTTCTTGAGAGTGCCCAGACGGGAGAGCGTCCGGGCCGCGTTGCCCTCGTTGCCGATGGCTATTGACTCTCGATACAGGTCCTCCGCTTCCTGGACTTCACCCTTTTCGTACAGAATGGTCGCCAGGGAGGCGAGATCAGGGGCCACCAAGTGATGGTCGTGTCCGAACAGCTCCTGTCGTATCGCCAGCGCCTCGCGCGCGAGGGGCTCAGCGGCACCGTACTGCTCGCGCTCGACCAGAAGATCCGCGAGAGAACTCAAGCTCCTGGCCACGTGGGGGTGGCGCTCCCCGTAGAGGTCTCTGCGCATGGCCAGTGCCTCTCGCAGCAACGTCTCAGCGGCTTCGAAGTCCAATCTGGCTCTGAGCAGCCAGGCCAAGTTGGTCATCGTGACGGCCAGGGCCGGATGCAGTTCGCCGTGGAGCTCTCGCCTCATCGCGAGTGCCGCGCGAAAGTGCCGCTCGGCTTCGTCGTGGACGCCTGTCTTGAACAGGAGGAGCGCCAGGTCGTTGGTGCTCTCGGCGACTTCAGGATGGACTTCGCCGAACAGATCGCGCCGCATCGCCATCGCCTCTCGGCTGACCTCGAGGGCCTCGGAGAACTCCCCCTTCCCGTCGAGAGCGCTGGCGAGACCGGCCAGCGACTCGGCGACGTGCAGGTGAAGGTCGCCGTGGACCGCGCCTCTTGTGGTCAGGGCTTGCCGAAACAGCTCCTCGGCGGTCTCGTACTCTCCTTTTTCGAGGCTCAAGACGCCAAGGCTGTGCAGACTTGAGGCCACGTCGGCGTCCACGGGGTTCGGTGCCCGCCGCCTCAAGGTCAGAGCATCTTCCAGAAGCGGAGCTGCTTCTCCGAACAGCCCCAGGTTTGTGTACACCCGTCCGATCACGTCCATCATCGTGGCCTGGATTCCCGGCTCTCCTTCCAGTTCGGTCCGGATGCGCTCGGATCCGCTGTCGAGGATCTCCCGCGCCGTGATGCTCTCGCCACGAGCTTGATCCGGGTCCGAGACTTCGAAAAGCTCCACGAGGAATGAGGCGATGTGCTCGGCCTTGTCTCGCTCCCGAGCCAAGCGCAGTGCTTGAAGGGCCATCGCGATGCCGAAGCCCAGTACCAGCAGAAGGCCGGCCAATGCCGCTGCGGTGCCGGCCCGATTGCGCCGGACGAAGGTGGCAGTGCGATACAAGATTGTGTCCCGGCGCGCGCTTACGGGGAGCTTTGCCAGATAGCGCCGCACGTCTTCGCTGAACTGCTCGACCGAGCCGTAACGGCGCTCCGGCTCCTTGCGAAGTGCCAGGAGGATGACGTTGTCGAGATCGCCCTGGAGGCGCCGGCGCAGGCGCTCGGAGCTGGTGCGTCGTGCCTGCCCCACACTCTGCGGCGTGATCTCGACCGTCGTGCCGTCACCATGCGCGATGGACGCGACACGGTGGACAGCCGTCGATGGCTTCGGCGGTGTTGTGTTGCAGATGATCCGCGAGACCTCAGGCAGTGAGCGGTTCGGTAACTGGTACGGTCGATGACCCGTAACCAGCTCATAGAGCAGTATCCCGAGCTGGTAGACGTCGCTCGCGGTGGTGACAGCTTCGCCACTCACCTGCTCGGGTGAGGCGTAGTCCGGTGTCATCAACCACATCCCCGAACGGGTGACCGCGATTGTCTGGGGCATGACGTCTTCGTCCAAGAGCTTGGCGATACCGAAGTCGAGCAGCTTGACCGTGCCTTCCTCGGTGACCAGAATGTTGGTCGGCTTGAGATCCCGGTGGATGACCAGGTGCCGGTGGGCATGGTGTACCGCGTTGCACACGGAGCGAAACAAGTCGAGGCGCTCGACCAGGCTGAGCCGGTGCCGGTCGCAGTAGGTGTCGATCGGCTCACCCTCGACGTGCTCCATGACGAAGTACGGTCGTCCGTTCACGCTCACGCCGCCGTCAAGGAGACGGGCGATGTGGGGATGATCGAGGTGGGCCAGGATCTGACGCTCCGCCAGAAACCGGCGGTGGAGATTCTCGTCCGGCAGGTCGAGCCGGAGGATCTTCAGGGCCACCCGGTGCTCGAACTGACCGTCTGCGCGCTCGGCGAGAAAGACCGTGCCCATCCCACCGCGTCCGATCTCTCGGATGACCCGATAGGCGCCGATCTGCTCGGGCGGGGCCGACGGCGCCACGCCTGCCGTCAGCGGTGGTGCAAGTCCGGCCAGGAGACGATCGAAGCAACCGTCGTCGGTGTGTGCGGCGAGGAGCTTCGAGACCCGGTCGAGGAGCTCTGGATCACCGGCGCACGCCTCTTCCAAGAAGCCGGCCCGGTCCGTCGGAGTCCGCTCGAGCGTGGCGAGAAAGATCGACTGCGCTAGTTCCCAGTGATCCGAGGTCATAGCGTCATCCGATCTCACGCCGTGGGCGCCGATCCGAGCTGGTGATTGAGCCAAGCCCGGGCCGCGGTCCAATCCCTCGTGACCGAGGCAGGGGAAATCTCCATGACGTGAGCTGTCTCTTCGATGGTCAGACCGCTGAAGAAGCGCATCTCCACGATTCGACATTGCCGATCACTGATTTCGGCGAGGCGGCAGAGGGCTTCGTCCAGAGCGATCAGCTCCACCGCCTGTTCTTCGGAGAACTGGGGGATCTCCTCGAGCGGGACCTGCTCCTGGCTTCCGCCTCGTTTCAGGCGTGTCCGCGCCCGCGCATAGTCGATCAGGATCCGGCGCATGGCGCGCGAGGCCATGGCGAAGAAGTGCGCGCGGTCCTGCCAGGCCACGCGGTTGATGTCAACGAGCTTGATGTACGCCTCGTGCACCAGGGCCGTGGTGTTGAGCGTGTGGCCGGAGCGTTCTCCGGCGAGGTGGCGCCGTGCGAGCCGTCGCAGCTCGCCATAGACCAGCGGCATGAGCTGGTCGAGGGCCTCTCGGCCTCCGTTCGACCAGGTGACGAGCAGTTGAGTGATGTTCTGTCGGGAGTGCATCCGTTCGTGACTCCGCCAAGGGGGAAAGCAGGAATATACACCGCCTCGAACCCACCGATCGCTCGGCGAGGGGCTCTGAGGCAATCCGGCCGCGCCCGTCGCCTCTTTAGGTAGAAGCGATTTTCTAGCCGTTCGCAGTTGGGTGTCGGGCGAGATGACAGAAGGAGGGTTCAAAATGCGACTCACAGCACAGCGCGCAGTCCTGGCATTGATCGTTGTCGCTCTTCCGGCTTCAGCGCTCCAGGTAGGTTCCGTGCCGGTTGCCGTCTCTCCTGGAAGTTCGACTGAACTGGCTCTGGTCGAGGCCAGGTGCCCGACCTTCAGGTGGGGTGCGGTGGAGGGCGCCGAGTTGTACGAGATCCGGATCTACCGGGTCAGCGAGACCGGCGTGGGGGAGCTGGCCATCGAGCACCAGGTTTCCGGCGCAGCCTCGTCGTGGACACCTCCACTGGCTCGGTGTCTCGAGGCCGGCGAGCAATACGCCTGGTCGATCCGGGCGGTCTCGGCGGAGAAGGGTGAGGGTAGCGCGTGGTCCGAGCCGAGCCTGTTCGAGGTCGCGGCCAGGTCGGGTGAGGCCGAGCGGGACCGGTGGAGGGAGAATGCCATCGTGCAAGTCGCTTCAGCGGACCTCAAGGCACGAGGAGTGGTGGAAGTGACGGGCTCGGAAGCTTCTGGAGACGTGTTGCAGACAGCCTTGGGACCTCGAGCATCGAAGGCAGTGGTGTCGGCCGCTGTCCAAGCCACGCAGATGACCGTCGACGGCGGCATCGTGGCCGGCTCGTTCAGCGGAGACGGCTCGACGTTGACCGACCTTTCCCCAGTCAATATCGCGGCAGGTACAGCGGCTATCGATGTCTCGGGCAATGCCGGAACGGTCGATGGTTTCAACGCCACGGCCACTGCGACCGCCAACAGCCTGCTAGCGCTCGACGGGGCGGGCAAGCTCCCTGCGGACATCACCGGTAATGCCGCCACGGCGACGAGTGCAGCCAGCGCCAGCACCGCCACCAGCGCCACGACCGCCTCCACGGCCGCTGCACTGGCGTCGAATCCCGTCGACTGCTCCGCCGGCCAGTTCGCAACCGCGATAGATGCCTCCGGGAACCTGACCTGTGCTGCCGACGGTGGCATCGATCACGACATCCCCAATCAGAACACCGGTATCGGTGCGATGGCCCTGGCCGCCAATACGACGGGGATCAACAACACTGCCAGCGGCTACAAAGCCCTGAGCGCCAACACGTCGGGCTCGGAGAACACCGCGGTGGGTCACAGAAGCCTTGGCTCCAGCAGTTTTGGGAATGCCAGCACCGCGGTCGGCTCGTTGGCGCTCGAGAGCTCGACCGGTGCTTTCAATATCGGTATCGGATACAGCGCCGGCCGGGGAGCGGCGACCGGTAGCTACAACATCATCATCGGCAACTACGGCGAGGCGGCGGATAGCAACGTGATCCGGATCGGTGTGTCCGGGTACCAGAACAGCGCGTTCATCGCCGGAATCCATAGCACCGCGCTGTCCGGCTCACCGGTTGTGGTCACGAGCGCCGGTCAGCTCGGAACGGCCTCCGGAGCGACGGGCAACGCCGACCAGGTCGACGGCTTCGACGCGTCGGCCACCGCTTTTCCCAACACGCTGCTGGCGCTCGACGGGACGGGGACGCTCCCGGCGAACATCTCCGGGGCCGCATCAACGGCGGCGGTTCTTGGAGCGGACCCGGCCGATTGCGGCGCCGGGCAGTTCGCGACGGCGATCGATGCCGCCGGGAACCTCACCTGCGCGACGGACGGTGGCATCGATCACGGCTCTGGTGCGGGTAACACCCACGTCGGAGTGGGGGCTCTTGCAGCCAATACAGGCTCCCGCAATACCGCAGCAGGGCACCAGGCGCTCTCGAACAACACCGTGGGCAGCTTCAACACGGCCGTTGGGTATCACGTGCTCTCTCTCAATGAAGATGGCTCAAACAACACCGGTGTCGGTGAGTCAGCACTCGCGGACAATACCAGCGGGAGCTTCAACACTGCCGTAGGAACCTATGCCCTCAAACAGAACACGACAGGGGGCAAAAACACGGCTCTCGGGTACGGCGCACTTGGCACAGCAACTGCCAGCTTCGGCAATACTGCTGTTGGCTACGGCGCGCTCCCGGCCAACGGCGGATTCGGCCACTACAACACCGCTGTCGGTGTGTTCTCTCTCTTGAGCAACACTGACGGTGACAAGAACATTGCCATCGGCACGCACTCTCTCCGCCACAACACTGGCGGAAACGAGAACATCGCCGTAGGCGAGAGTTCGCTTAACGCGAACACCTACGGTGAGGAGAATATTGCCATTGGCGAGGAATCGCTCCTTAAAAACACGACCGGCGACCGGAACATTGCGGTCGGGAAGTGGGCACTCGCTGCAACCACAGGCGGTCGTGACAACATCGCCGTTGGCAACGGCGCACTCGATCTCTCCACAGGACACGACAACATCGCTCTCGGCAACTCGGCCGGTCATTCCGCCACCTACGGCTCAAACAACATTTTCATAGGTGCCCTTGGCTTCACCAATGACACCAACGTCATCAGGATCGGTTGGGGAGGGCACACCAGGACTTTCATCACTGGCATCCGAGACAGGCTCACCGGGCACGCTGACACTCTGCCCGTCCTGATCGATAGTGCCGGTCAGCTCGGAACCCGTTCCTCGTCA
>CALZKB010000181.1 GCA_945787575.1 Thermoanaerobaculia bacterium
CCAGCTGCAGGAGGAGGTCCCCGACGCCAAGTACATCCTCGGCGGAGTGCACCCGACCTTCATGTGGCGGGACGTGCTCGAGGAGCCGGGCAGCCCCGTCGACTTCATCGTCCGCGGTGAGGGGGAGGCCACGGTCGAGGACCTCATGCGCTGCCTCGTCGACGGTGGTGATCCCGCCGCCGTGAACGGCATCGCCTGGCGCCAGGAGGACGGCAAGGCCGACACGACACCCCCACGCGGCTTTTTGCCCGATCTGGAGGCGTACCCGGCGGCGTTCGACATTGCCGACTGGTCGACCTATAAGTACTTTCCGATCCCTGAGGGACGCCTGGGGTCGGTGGCGACCTCACGTGGCTGCAACTACACCTGCACGTTCTGCAGCCAGCAGCAGTTCTGGGCTCGTTCCTGGCGCGGTCGTTCTCCCGCCAAGGTCGTCGAGGAGATCTGCCATCTCTACGACGACTACGGCGTCCGAACGATCCTCATCACCGACGAGTACCCGACTCAGAATCAGGACCGTTGGGAGGAGCTTCTGGACCGGGTCATCGCGCTGGATCGCGAGATCTATCTGCTGATGGAGACTCGCGCTGCCGACATCGTGCGCGATCGAGCCTTCCTGCCCAAGTACCGCGCGGCCGGAATCGTCCACGTCTACGTCGGTCTCGAAGCCACCGATCAGGAGACGCTCGACCGCGTCGACAAGCAGTCCTCGGTCGAAGAAGGCCGCGAGTCGCTGAGCCTGATTCGCGAGCACGGCATGTTGAGCGAGACCTCCTTCGTTCTCGGCTTTCCCGACGAAACAGAGCAAAACGTGCGCAAGACGCTCGAGTCGGCCCGCGATTTCAATCCCGACATGGCCCATTTCCTCGCCATCACACCGTGGCCCTATTCGCAGCTTTGGGATGAGACGAAAGACCACATCGAGGTCACCGACTACTCCAAGTACAACCTGATCGAGCCGATCATCGCGCCACAGGCGATGAGCCTGCGCGGGATCGATGAGGCCATCATCCGCTGCTACAAAGACTTCTACATGAAGAAGATGATGGACTTCCACAGGTTCCCGGACACCTTCCGTCGCGATTACATGCTCTCCTCGATGAAGTTGATCATGAAGAGCTCATTCATCGTCGACAAACTCGGGCGTCTCGGAATGCCCAAGGCGATGCACAAAGTCGTAGCGGCGGCCTCGCGACCGGCATCCGCGACGGCGAAGCAAGTCGAATAGAGCGACGGCCCGACGGTGATTGCATGTCGCGACGCCGCGGCTTGGCTGCTTGCGCTATGACAAAATTTGGCGTATACTGCGCTACAAGAACGGTGTGTCAGCGCCATTCAGGCTTCCGGAGAGGACCACGTCATGATGCGACACCGCATCGCCAGGTCGCCAAATCCTAGGTATCATAGGCAGGGCGGTGCGGGACCAGCACCCGAGCGAGCACGACGACCACCGGCTCGAGCCATGCTCTTTGCGGGTCTCTTCGGCTCAGTTGCGCTGGCGGCTGCGGCCCAGGAGTGCATCTGGATCGAGCCTCTGAAACAGAACCTGCCCGGAACGCGCCTGCAGAAGGCGACGCCCGGGTCGCCCAAGTGGCTCGGGTTTGTCGACCTCGGCGAAGGGCCGGCTCCAGCCGGCTTGGCGACGGACGCCGCTGGTCTGCTCTATGCCACTCATCCCGAGCAGGGGATCGTCGATGTGCGCGACGCCGGCGGCGACGTCGTCTCGATCAGCGGCGCGTTCGATCGCCCCTACGCCATCGCCGTCGATGACAAAGGCCGCGCCTATGTCGGTGAGCAGGACCCGGGCCGGGTTGGAGTCTCTGAAGAGGGTTGGAGGCTGCAGTTCTACCTCGGAGAGGGAGACGGGGAGTTCGTCAATCCGACCGGCATCGCCGTCGATTCCGCCGGCGCCGGGTGGATCTACGTCACCGACGGCGGCACCCACGAGGTCCGCGTCTACGGTGCCGACGGGATTTTCCTTTTCGCTTTTGGCGGCCCTGGAAGCGGGCCCGGGCTGTTCGACTTTCCGGCGGCGATTCACCTCGTGCCGGCCGACAGTGATGATCCCACCCGCCTCTACGTCAGCGACCAGAACAACGATCGTGTCCAGATTCTGGACGAAGACGGCATCTTCCTCGCATGTATCGGCGGCAGCCCCGGCAGCCAGCGATTCGGGCGGGTGAGCGGGCTGGTTACGGACACCCTGGGGCGGCTCTTCGTGGCCGACGCCTTCCAGGGACTCGTCTGGTCCTTCGACGCCGACGGCGCACTCTTGGGCACCGTCGGCGAGTTCGGCTCCGCACGAGGACAGCTGACGACGCCCCTCGGGCTTGCGATCCGCGACGGCGCCCTCCATGTCGCTTCCTTCAGCACCGGAAGGGTGGAAGCCTTCGGGCTTTCGCTCAGCCCCTTTACGCCAACCGCCGGGCGGCGGGCAAAGAGGCGACCGTGAGCGCTCGGCAGATTGGACTCGCCCTTCTCGTGGTCGCGGCAACCGCCGGTCCGCTCGCCGCCGTCGACCCGCCGCACCAGTTCGCTCAGGTCTGCGACTCCTGCCACCAGCCGCATACCGCACCGGGAGGCTCGCTGACGACGGTGGAGGGCAACTTCAACCTCTGCATCAGCTGCCACGTCACCGGTGGGCAAGCGAGTGGCAAGCCGTTCGCGATCACCGATCAGGCCTTGCCGGGACCGGGGCTGCCGCCGGGGTTCAACCCGACCGGCAACTCCCACCGCTGGGACTCGAGCAGCGCCGGCCATACCGAGCCCGACTCCGCCAACAACTCGCCCGGCTTCGTGCGCTCGGGGGGAAGCTTCACCGGCCGCTTCGCCAAGACCTACATCCTGACCATCACCACCCCGGGCGACACCGGAGATGCGGCGTTCTCGTTCACCGACACTCAAGGGGGCAGCGGCGTGCGGACGACCGGGGCCGACGTCGTGCTCAACGAAGGGGTCACCGTGACGTTCACCAACGGAAGCGGGTTCCCGTCGTTCGAGTCCGGCGACGTCTGGCGGGTCTTCGTGCTCACCGACCTGCGCGAGCCGACGACCCCGTCGATGCTGGTTCGGCTCGAGGACGGCAAGATCATGTGCTCGACCTGCCACAACCAGCACAACCAGTCGAAGACGCCGTTCACGCCGTACAACTCGCCGCCCCCGCCGTACACCGGCCCGGGCACCGGAGCCGGGCGGATGTTCCAACGGGTGGACACCCCGGCCAATGAGATGTGCAAGGACTGCCACACCGCTCGCGACGTGGACGATTCGTCCCTCGGATCGCATCCGGTGGGTGACGCCACGCGCTTCGAATGCATCACCTGCCACGGTGGCGGCGGTTACATCCCGGACATCGATCTGACGCCTCCCGGACCGCTGATGACGGTTCAATGCTCGACCTGTCACCAGCCGCACTACGCTCCGACCTCGGACGGTTCGCTGGCGCGGGTGGCCAACACCACCACCTTGTGCAGTAACTGCCATCAACTCGCCGACATTGTCGCGGGCTCGCACTTCGATGCTTCCACCGGGGTGCTCTGGCCCGGCGGCCAGTACGGCTCCAACTTCCCTCAGATGACCAACCCGGGCAAGACCGGCTACTGCACCAACTGTCACCAGCCGCACGGCTGGCCCGACGACGGTTCGCCGGCCGACGACTATCCGCTGCTCATGGTCGAACGCCATGTGCAGACCGCTGCCACCACCGATCCCGACGAGGGCGAGGATCTATGCTACACGTGCCACGATGGGGCTCCCACTACCAACATCCTGGGCGAGTTCGCCAAGGGATCGCCTCCCACCTCGACGACCGACCCGATCTTCCGCCATCCGGTCAAGGACGCCGAGCAGGTGACAGGGCGCTCCGTCGAATGCGACGACTGCCACAATCCTCATCGAGCGACGAACGCCAACAAGGTGGCCGGGGTCTCGGGGGTCAGGTTCGACGCCAGCCCGTTGGCGAACGCGACGGCCGAGTACCAAGTGTGCTTCAAATGCCATGGCGACAGCTACAATGCGAGCCGTAACCACACCACCAACAAGCGCACCGACTTCCAGCCCGACCGCAGCGCCTACCACCCGATCGGCAACCGCGGCCGCAACCGCTCGACCTCGATGGTCAACAACCTGATCTCTCCCTGGACCATCGAATCGATCATGACCTGCACCGACTGCCACACCAGCGAATCCGCCGGCCCCCAGGGTCCCCACGGCTCGACCGAGGAGTTCATCTTGAAGGCCTCCTACTGGAGCGACCGGCCCGGACCGTCAGGTACCTGGGCCAGCGCCAAGCCCAACTACGCCTTCTGTTTCGATTGCCACTCGTCGGGACCGTTCGACAATCAATCCAACAACGAGACCAACTTCAACAATGGCGGCGACAACTTCCACTGGTACCACCTCAACTCGGTAGATGACGAACGAATTGTCTGCGCCGAGTGCCACTACAACATCCACGGCAACGAGAACGAGACCCACACCGACTGGCGAGTCAACGGCACCACCTTCAACAGTCCGCCGACGAGCTGGAAGACCCGGCTGATCAGCTTCGCGCCCGAGATCACCGGCTGCTGCGGCTTCTCGGATCCCACCTGGGACCTCGACACCTCCACGCGGCGACGGACCTGCTATATCACCTGCCATGGCGAGAGCCACGGCAGCGGCAAGGACTATCTGCCGGACTCGGGTCGCGACAACGACGATCTGTCTCTCCCCGGCGGCGGCTGAACCGGGCTGACCGAGCCGCTCTTACCTGGAAGGAGCGCGATCCACGAGACTTCGACCGGGAGTGGATTCCGGACGCCCACCCTTTAGGGTGTGGGAGCTATTGCGAGCCTCCGCGATCATTTGGGTAGTAGCCCGGCCTTCCCGGGTGAGAGAATAGCCGGGCGCCGGCGAGCGCTTTGAGACTCGGGACGCCTTGCCGTGCAGAACACAACCAGACAGTAGGAGATTCGATGAAACGTGTAGCCCCGATGGTGTTGGCAATAGTGGCAGGCGCGCTGCTCTTGGGTACGGCAGCCGCGCAGGCGCAGGAGTTCGAGTACGTCGGCTCGAAGAACTGCAAGAAGTGCCATCTGAAGCAGTTCAAGTCGTGGGAAGCGACGACGATGGCGACGACCTACGAGAAGCTCAAGCCGGGTGAGGCGGCGGAAGCCAAGACCGCGGCCGGGCTCGATCCGGCGGCCGACTACACGACCGATCAGAGCTGTGTGGCCTGTCACGTCACGGGGATGGGCAAGCCCGGAGGCTTCGTCGACATGGAGACCACGCCGGAGCTCGCCAACGTCGGCTGCGAGTCCTGCCACGGCCCCGGCGGCACCTACATCCAGGACGGTTACATGACCCTCGACAACAAGGAGTACGTCAAGGCCGACATCGTGGCCGTCGGCCTGGTCGACACGGTCGGGGAGGCGCAGTGCATCGGGTGCCACAACAGCGAGAGCCCCTTCGTCGACGAGGGCTTCGTCTTCGATTACGAAGCGGTCAAGGACCAAGGCACTCACGAGCACTACCCGCTGAAGTACTCGCACTGAGTCGAGAGCGCGCCGTGCGCGCTTCCGGAGGCCGAGATGGATGAGGGCGAACGCCAGCTTTTGAGGAGTCTCGTCGTCGAGCGCCGTCTGCTCGCTCTCGGCGTGGTGGTCGACGACGCGCCCTACGTCGGTCAGGTACCGTTCGCGCTCGCCCCCGACGGGGCGAGCCTCCTGATCCACGTGTCGCGTCTGGCCAAGCACTCGCGTGGCCTCGCCCCGGGGGCGCCGTGGAGCGCGCTGCTGCAGCTCGGAGATGACGGACAGCACGACCCGTTCCAGATCCCGCGCGTCACCCTCGAAGGGCGGGCGCGACCGCTGGAGCCGGGAAGCGATCGATACGTCGCCGCGCGAGAGACCTATCTCGCTCGCCTCCCCTCCGGCGCCGTCACCTTCGGGCTCGGCGACTTCACCCTTTTCTCGCTCGAGATCGAGCGCGGCCGGCTCGTGGCCGGCTTCGGACACACCGTGAATCTGACGGCTCGCCACCTGCGAGAGCTGGCGCCGCCGGAGGCTGACGAGGTCTAGCACCCGGTGGACCCGTCTTTGCGGCCGCCATCGACGGCAGAGGGAGATGGCGGCGGCCGGGGGCACGGGTCCCCGGCTATCGGCCGCTAGCGACCTCCGGTGACCAGCGTTTCGAGAGTGGTCGAGGCGAACGTCGCTCGGGTGAGCAGGTCGACCTCGTCGAACAGCCGCTTGAGCCGGCAGCTGCCGGCGTCGGCGCAAGGTTCGCCGGAGTCGTCGAGCAGGCAGCGGTTGGGGTCGGGGGACGGCTCGAAGACGTCGATGACGTCGAGAACGGTGATATCGCTCGGGCTCTTGGCCAGCCGGTAACCACCGCCCGCGCCGCGGATTCCTCGACTCAGACCTGCGCGAACCAGCTGCTGAAATACCTTGGCGAGCGCCGCCTCCGAGATGTCGTAGCGATTCGCCGCGCGGGCGACGGTCACCGGTTCGCCGTCGGCCGAGGTCATCTCCATCGCCGCATAGAGGGCGTAGCGGGTGCTCTTGTTCAGCTGCATCACCGGTTCCTCGGCTTATGGCAGAGGGGTCACCTCGAGGTCGAGACAGAACCGTTCGGCGGGTCGAAAGCCCTGGCGGTGGAAGAAGGAAAGCAGCTCCGGGGCGTCCCAAGAGACCTCCGTCTGGAGGTGACCGACGTTGAGGCCGGAGAGCAGCATGCGCAGCTTCTGGACCATCGCCTCACCGACCCCCCGACCTTGAAAGCCGGGATCAACGCCGATCGTATCGAGGACGGCCGTCGGCTCGAGCAGTCCGAACTCCCCGTAATAGACCCGGGCCAGGAGGAAGCCGCAGAAGCAGCCGTCGACCTCGGCGGCGAGAGAGACCTTGATTCCGGTCTCGGCGAGGTTCTGATCGAGCTTGATCCGAAGGTACTCTCCACGCCGGCGGCCGCTGAGCTTAGCGTCGAGACCGATGACCGTATCCAAGTCCTCGGGGAGCAGGTTGCGCACCGTGATGGCGTCGTGTTCGATCGATTCCATGGCGTTCCTCCTTCAGGCCGCCTCCGTCTCGACCGCGAGATCGAGGCCCTTGGCTCTGAGTCTGCGTACCCGGAACGCACCCCAGATCGCGGCGCCGAGCGCGCCGGCGAGGACCGCGCGGTCGTGAGTATGAATCGTGAAGCGAGCGTCCGCTCTCTCGGCCCCATCCGCGAGCGCCGCCAGCAGCCCCACGTCGGCCGACAGTCCGCCGGTGACGAGCACCCTCCCCTCGGCGCCCGCCGAGGTCAGCAGACGCAAGTACCGTCCCGCCATCGAATCGTGAATGCCGCGAATGATGTTGGGTGTCGTGATCCCGCGCGACACCATGTTGATGACATCGGTCTCGGCCAACACCGCGCAGATCGAGGAACACGGTTCGGGATTGTCGGCCTCGAGCGAGAGTGGCCCGACATCCGCGATGGTGGTTCCCAGATAGCGGCAGATGTTCTCCAGGAACTGTCCCGAGCCCGACGCGCACTGGCTCGTCATCCTGTAGCTAAGCACCTTGGCGCGCGCGTCCATCCGCACCGCCCGCGTGTGCAGCGCCCCGATGTCGAGCACGGTGCGGGCCTCGGGGTCGAGGAAGAGACCGCCGCGGGCGTGGGTCGTCATTCCGTAGAAGTGCCCCGTGCGGAAAGCCACGCCCTCGCCCTCTCCGGTCGTCGCCACGTAGGCCAGGTCGCCGCGCCCGAGGCCGGACTCCTCGAGACAGGCGTCGAAGAGCTCTTCCGTCACCTCGAGCGGATCGCGGCGACGGAGCCGCTCGGACCGGCCCAGGAAGAGCTCGCCGCTCTCTCCGGGGCGGTCCCTGAAGAGAACGATCTTCACCGCCGAAGAGCCGAGATCGACTCCGGCGACGGTCAGGGTCTTATCGGGCTCAGCGCTCATCGGCCCTCCTCCGTCGAGTGATCGTTGCCAGTCGCGGCGCGCAAAGAGGTAGATCGAGTCGGGAGAGATGTTGAGGGTCGGTCCGTCGTAGTTCTCCTCGGTCAGCTGCCGGAGCGCCTCCACGGCGGCGGGGTTCTTCGCGACCCCCCCGGTGAAGGTGAACTGATCGCTCACGCCGCCCGAGCGCGCGAGCAGCGCCATGGCTCGAAGGATGACGGCTCGATGGAGTCCGGCGAGAATGTCCTCCCGCCGTTCGCCGAGTGACAGTCGCTCTCTGAGCTCGGCGCCCGCGAAGACCGTGCAGGTGGAGTTGATCCTCACCGTCCGCGTCGATTCCTGTGCCAGCGGACCGAGCTCGTGGAGGCCGAGGTTCATCTCGTCGGCGATGTAGCCGAGGTAGCGGCCGCAGCCGGCGGCGCAGCGGTCGTTCATCTGGAACGAGGTGACGATGCCCTGCTCGTCGACCTGGATCGCCTTGGTGTCCTGGCCACCGATGTCGAGCACCGTACGTGTGTCTGGGAACATCGCATGCGCGCCCAGGCCGTGGCAGAGAATCTCGGAGCGGATCTGCTCCTTGGGGAAGGGGAGGGTGGCGCGTCCGTAGCCGGTACCGACGCTGATCGCCAGTTCGAGCGGGATGTCGATCGCCTTCTCGACGGCCCCCTCGAGATCCTCCGGCACGTCGGTCATCCTCTTCAAGGCGGCGCGAGCGTAGGTCGAGAACTCTCCTGAAGCGGCGGGCGAGTTCTCGACTTCGAGGATCGATTTGTCGAACAGCCCGACGAGAATGTCGAAGGTTCCGGCGAGCTCCTTCGCGGCCTGCTCGGCCAGGCTGCGATAGCGACTACCGGCAAGATCGCGAAAGAAGTCGCTCTTGCGCGTGGTGCCGGGAGCGTAGAGATCGGGCGCCTCGCTAGTCAGCGCGTCTGCGGTCTCGGCCACCGTGGACTCGAGTCCGGTCGACTCCGCTTCGCGCGCGAGGACAGCGGCGAGGCTCTCGAGCTGTCCGAGGTACTGCTCGAGACGTAGATTCTCTTGCAGCTGCGTCAGCCAGAGACTCCGGCGCCCTTCATCCTGTTCGAACTTCGCCACCTCCTGCTCGACGAGCCCGAAGCGGGCGCCGATCAGCGCTTCGATGAGGGCAACTTCGCAGGCCACGCCGTAGTTGCTGCGGCTGTTGGTGATCCCTCGGCCCAGGGTCTCCCCCCGGTCGCCGAGCACCACCGCCTTGGTCGTGGTCGAGCCCAAGTCGATGCCCACGGTGTACTTCACGCAGCACTTCCTTGCCGCTTCTGCTCGATCATCTGCAGGTAGGACTCGAGGCGATTCTTGATGTTCGACGCGGCGAAGTAACGAGGATCGACAAGGTCACTCTCGATGAAGCCGCCCGGCACGCCGGTGCGATTCTCGACCTCGCGCAGGATCATCAGCTGCCCGGCGCTGAACGAGTTGCAGCTCTTGACCGAGTTGATCAGCAGCCCGTCCGCCTCGTACTCCTCGATGTAGCGCGACAGCAGGTCGATGCGGCCCGGTAGATTGAGATTGGTGTAGCAGCCCATGCAGTACTCGGCGAGGCTCTCGAGCGGTCGGCTCGGGTCGTGCCGGAAGCCGGT
The DNA here is from genome assembly GCA_945787575.1 of Thermoanaerobaculia bacterium. Lineage (GTDB taxonomy): Bacteria > Acidobacteriota > Thermoanaerobaculia > Multivoradales > JAHEKO01 > CALZKB01. The sequence goes on from CALZKB010000181.1 coordinate 9,541, forward strand.
GTCGTAGACCCCGCCGACCTTGGTGTAGCTCGAAGCGACGACGACGGCGCCTTCCTGCGCGAACATGCGCCAGAACTCACGAAAGCTGGTCCAGTTCGGCGGCCCTTCGACGACGAGGCGAAAGCGCTCCTCGATCTCGCCGTCCGGAGTGACCGGACCGCGCCCCTCGACGATTCTCTGCGCGACCTCGGCGCGCAGCTCGCGGTAGTAGTCGATCGCTTCGTCGGTGCCGCGGAAGGCTGTGAAGATCGGACCGATGTAGTAGACGCCGCCGAAGTAGGCGTCGATGGGGGAGGGGCGGTTCTTCGCCGATTCGAGGACCCAGACGAGATCGTCCTCGGCCCGGGCCGAGCGCGCCAGCAGCTCGCTGAGCCGCCCTTCGTCGTACGCCTTGCCGGAGACCTCCTCGAGAGCGGGAATGACCTTCTCGCGCAGCTGATCGACCACGTAGTCGCGCATCGACTCTGTGATCTCGCCCTCGCCCTGGTAGGGCACGTGCAGCATCGCGACCGGAGCGTCGTACTCCTGGCGGAGAATCTCGAACCACTTCATGAACGTGAAGCAACCGGTGTAGGAGAGCAGCAGCAGATCGGGATCGGGGATCTTCTCGCCGGTGGGCCCGATGTTGCCCGACTTCATCATCCCCACGTCGCACTTGACGTAGGTGCAGACGTCTTCGGAGTGGCCGTGCTTTTCGGCCAGCGAGATGTAGTCGCGCGACTTGCCCCGCATTCCCGACTGGAGCGCGTTGATCTCGGGCAGGACCGGCAGCAGATCAAAGCTCAAGAGCAGCTCGGTGAGGTTGCCGGGAACAAAGGTGTAGACGCACTTGTCGCCGGTCTCGGGCGCTTCTGCCAGACGCCGAAAGTGATCGGCGATCATCCGCTTCTGGGTCCGCTGGCTGCTGTCCTTCTGCGCCTCGGGGGTCGCTTCCGCGCTGTCGGCTGTCATGGTCAGGCTCCACTCCAGAGTTTGATCGAGTCCGAGAAGGTCCCCGCCTGTTCCCTGATCACCTGGAACTGGCCGTTGTTCTCGGCGAACTTGAAGGCGGTCCACGGGATTCCGGCCGCCTCCGCCGCGGCGACGATCATCGGCTGATCGAGCAGCGCCGGATCGCAGAAGCTGGCGGCGCAGAAGATGACGCCCTCGGCGCCGCTCTTCTCGACGCGCGCCACCAGATCCGCGCCCTTGGTCTCTTCGCCGATGTAGCGCACGGGACTCGCCACCGAGTCCTCGATGAACGCATCGACGAGGTTCTGCAGCGGATCGCCGTCGGTCGAGATGTCGTCCTCGATCCAGCGGTGGATCTGGATGAAATCGTCGTCGACGATGTAGCAGCCGGAGTGCTCGAGGGTCTTGATCAACCCCAACGGCGGCTGCTCGCAGAACGAGCCGGTCAGCAGCACTCGCGCCTGGTCCATCGGCCGGCGCTGATCGTCGGCCTCGACCGCCGCACGGTATCGATCGAGTAGCACCAGGCTATCCTCGACCGGTTGCACCAAGGTGGCGCGCAGCATCAGGTAGAGCTCGTGAGTCGGTACCTTCCAAGGCTGCCGCCTCCTGAGCTCGTAGAGATCCCGAACCCGGCGGCGGAGCTCGTTGTAGGTAGCGATCGACTCCCGCAGGCGCTCGGCATCGTAGGCGGGCGCGCCGTGACTCTCCAGTTCGGCGGCCAGCGATTCGAGCTCGTGACGGTAGAAGCGGCCGCCGATCTCGGCGTCGAAGTTCTGGGGGACGTCGAGGTAGCGGATCAGCTTGTCGGGGAACTGCAGCTTCCACATCCCGGACAGGTTACGGATGACGTCGCAGATGGCGGGGAAGATCATCCCGTCGAGGCAGTCGAGGGACCCATTGAGGCCGAGCTCGATCGTCGAGCGGGGAATGTGGCAGATATAGGATTGATAGTAGGCGTCGCCGCGGATGATCTCGACCTGATCACCGCCGCCGAGGATGCCCACGGAGAGAGCGCCCTGAGCGTGAAACAGCTCCTGCGGAACGTAGATCGGCATATAGCCGATGGCGAGCCCGTCAGTGCTCTCTTTCCAGCGCCGAACGGCGCCGAGCCGAAGGTCGTGAAACAGCTCGTCGGCCGCAGCGACGAGGCCCGCCAGCTCGCTGCTCGCAGGCTCGGCGGTCATCGGTTTCTCCATACCGGTCGGCGCTTGTCGACGAAGGAGGTGAGGCCTTCGACGGCGTCCGCGGTGCCCATCAGGGTGTCGAGATAGAGCCGCTCCACCTCGGCGAGAGCGTCGGCCAGCAGTGCCTTGCGCTCCAGACGCGCCGCGCGGACGGCGAGCCGAAGGCTGCTGGCGGACTTCGACAGAAGCTGGGTCTGCGCGTACTCCTTGGCGGCGGCGACCGGCTCGGCGACCACCTCGTCGACGAGGCCGATGCGAGCCGCCTCGGCGGCGTCGATCACCCTTCCGCTGACACAGAGCTCCTCGGCGCGCGCGCGGCCGACTCGATCGGCCAGCAGCAGCGAGGCGACCGGGGCGAACACCCCGAGGGTGATCTCCGGCTGGCCGAGGCTGGCCTCGGGCGAGGCCCAGATTCTCTGACAGGGGGTGACGAGCTCGAGCGCTCCGCCGAGGCAGCGTCCGTTGACCGCCGCGAGACAGGGTACCTCGGCCGCGAGCAGGGCGCGAAACAGGTCGTGGAAGGCCGGGATCATCGTGTCGAAGGCGCCGGGAAGGTGCTCCTCGACACTGGCGCCGAACGAGAAGTGATCGCCGGCGCCCGCGAGGATGATCGCCTTGAGTTGAGCCACTTCCCGCGCGTCGCGGAAGCTTCTGGTCAGCACTTCGATCTTGGCGCCGTCGAGGATATTGGCCGGCGGCGAATCGAGGATCAGAACCCAAAGCTGCCCCTCTTCGAGCTCTTCGCGAACGACCCCCACCTGCGAGTTGGCGCTACTCACGACTCACCCCCGTCCAGTCGGCGCTCGAGCTGATAGAAGGCGCCACCCGTGAAGCCGCGGGCGCGAAAGAACGAGAGCACCGGGATGTCGTCGCGCAGCACCATCGTCCGGACGGTGGTCACGCCCTCCTCTCGGAACAGCCGGAGGGCCTCGTCGAGCAGGGTCGAGGCGTGGCCGGACCGGTCGAACTCGGGCGCCACCCCGACCGAGAAGACCCAGCCGCACGGGGGCGAGCCGAACTCGAAGGCTCGCACTTCGCCGAGAAGGTAGCCGGCGAGCTCGTCGCCGGCCATCGTCGCCAGCCCGACCTTGCCGCCGCGATGGCGCTCGGGGTCGAGGAAGTCGGCGAAGACCCCGCGCCAGTAGTCGGGCTTGGCGACACCCGTGTGGAGCGCGTCGATCTCACAGACCCGGTCGAGGTCTTGCGGCGTCAGCGGTCGAACGGTGATCGCGCGGGGAGCTCGCACGCTCACGGAGCGACCTCCTCTTCGTCGCGCACGGTGGCGAGGACGTCGGCGAGAAGCTCTCGATTCCACGGTCTTCCGTCGGCGAGATCGCGCCTCAGGGCCAGAAAGTCGACTTCCCGCCGCCCCTTGGTCCCCTCGTGGAAGGCGCGAAAGCCGGCTCGGCCCTCGGTCATCATGTTGAGCGCAAGCCACGCCCGGTTGGTCTCGCGATTGCGATCCCAGTGCGCCAGCTTGTGTTTGCGTACGCTCTCGACCGTCTTGGTGAGGCAGCCGGGCATGGTGTTCGCCAAGCGGTAGGCGAGACCGTCGACTTCGGAGTCGAGCCGCGACAGATCCAGCTCGCCCGATTTCAGAGTCGCCTTGGCGGCAACGCGGGCCTCGCCCACCAAGTACTCCCCGAACACGCTCCGGCCGAGCTCATCGACCCAGCGCTCGGTCTCGACCAGAGGATTGGCGACGAACTCGCCCTCGATCTTGAGTGCCGGGACGATGGCGGTGAGCAGCCCCATTCGGGAGGCCTTGTGGGCGCTCCACGGCTCGCACAGGACACACGATTCCATCGCCGCCTCCACGCCGGTAAACAGCGGCAGGAAGTCGGTGCTGCCGCCGTCCGGAGCCGAACCGTGTCGCGGCCCGGCCTGGCCGAAGGCCGCCAGGTCCTGGGCGATCGAGAAGTCGCAGGCCATGCCGATCTCCTGGCCGCCCGCGATGCGCATGCCGTTGACCCGGCAGATGACCGGCTTGTCGCAGTGGAGGATCGACGTCACCATGTCGTTGAACAGCCGCATGTACTGGCGGTACTCCTCGGGGCGCCCGGCGTAGTACTCCGCGTACTCGGCGGTGTTGCCGCCGGTACAGAACGCGCGGTCACCCACGCCGGTGAAGACGACGGCGACCGCCCGCCGATCGTTCGAAGCGCGGCGCATGCCGAGGATCACTCCCTTGACCATCGCGGTCGTGTAGGAGTTGTACTGCCGTGGGTTGTCGAGGGTGATCCACACCACGTGCAGCCCCTCGACCTCGTCACCCGAGGGCGCGCGCAGCGCCCGCTCCTCGTAGCGAACGCCGGGGGCGGCCGCGTCCGCGGTCAGATTGTGGTCCTTGAATTCCATCGTCTAACCCTCCGGAATGAGGATCGGGCGCCGCCTCAGCTGGCCGGCGTGCAGCTCCTCGAAGGTCTCGTTGATCGTGTCGAGGGGGCGCCTCTCGGCGAACGGCCCGAGGGCGATCTCGCCCGTCAGCACGAGATCGACGATCGCCGGATAGTGCTCGGGGAGGCAGCCCCAGTTGCCCTCGGCGACGGCGTCGAGGGCCATCAGGTTGGAGAGGCGGATCTCGACCTTGCGTGGGGTGTAGCCGACCACCCCGAGGTAGCCGCCGTGACGGAGGAGGCCAAACGCCGTCGCCTGGCCCGCGGGGGTTCCCGAGCACTCGAAGATCCGCCAGCGATAGGTGGGAACGTCGTGCTCCTCTGCGATGCCGGCAATCGCTTTTCGCAGCTGCTTGAAATCGACGGCGGAGGAATCGAGTCCGAGAGTCAAGCCGTACCCCTCGAGCGCTTCGAGACGCGCCGAATCGACATCGATCCCGACCACCTTCGCACCGAGGGTGGCCGCGATCTGGATCCCGAAGCCGCCCACACCGCCGGCGCCGACGATGATCGCGAGGTCACCGGCCGCGAGTCGCGAGCGGTGGATCGCCTGAAAGGGGGTCGACACCGCATCGGCCACCACCGAAAGGAGGTCGAGCGCGAGCCCTTGGGGATTGACCGCGGCATCGCCGAGATCGGGAACCGGGCAGAGGCCGGCCGCCGGCACCACGAGGTGGGAAGCAAAGCCTCCGTGGAGATCGTTGCCGGGGAAGATCTGCCGCGGGCAGATCGACCCCCGTCCGTCCCGGCAAGCGGAGCACTCGCCGCAAGGAATGACCGCCGGGACGACGACCTCGCGGCCGAGCCAGTGTTCGGCGCCGGCGCCGGTCTCGACCACCGTCCCCGAGATCTCGTGACCGAGCACGAGCGGAAACGGGTGGCGGGTCGGCACTCCATCGTAGAGGTAGCCGAGATCCGTATGACAGACCCCGCAGCCCGCAACCTGGACGAGAACCTGAGATCGCCCCGGCTCCACCTCGTACTCGGTCGCGCGCAGCGGCTTTCCAACGGCTTCTGCGATCCATCCCCGAACTCTCACCAGCGGCTCCTTGTCATCGGGTTCTCACGTATATCGGTAAATAGGATACCGAATACCTATTTAGCGGTCAATACTCTCTCCTACGGGCTCGCGGGCAGCTCCACGATCACCGCCGCTAACCGCTTTCCTCGAGCCGTTCGCTCAGAGCCGAGAAGGCCATCTCGGGCTCCAGGCCGCCGTCCCACTGCTCCCAGAACCGGGACAGGGGACTCTCCTCACGGTGCATTCGGGCGAGCACGTCTCCCTCCGCGGCCGCGCCCTCCGGCTTCCACTCCTCGCCGCGAGCCTCTCGCGCCGCGGCGAGCAG
>CALZKB010000182.1 GCA_945787575.1 Thermoanaerobaculia bacterium
GGTGTGCAGTCGAAGGTGATCGTCATGAACCGGGCCGTGTCGAGCGCCCCATCGGTGTCGCGATAGAAGCGGTCTGCCTCCTCGATGGGTGTCGCCGGAGCAAAGGGCATGAACTCGGTTCGTTTCAGCAGGCCATTCAACCAGTCGTTCACCGTGGGATCACCGGGGTGGTAGAGGATCGAGCGACTACCGAGCGCACGCGGGCCATATTCCATTCTGCCGTCGAAATGTGCGACCACGCGGCCCTCGGCCAACAGACGGGCCACATCGCGCGGTAAGTCGTCAGGTCTCGTGTAGGCGAGGCCGTTCTGGGACAGCTCTTCCTCTATCTCACTGTCGTTGTAGTCCGGGCCGTAGCAGACATCACGAATCACCTCGCGCTGCCAGTCGGACTTGGGGCCCTCACGATTGCGGATGCAGGGCACCAGGCTTGCCCCCACCGCGAGGCCGCCGTCGGTCATGCCGGGATGAACGAAGATCCGCCTGACACCGGGTAGCTCGAAGATCTCCTGGTTGATCCGGACGTTGGCGAAGAGGCCGCCGGCGATCGCTACGTCGCGAGGCTTGTCAGGGTCCAGGAACTGACTGATGTAGCCTCGAGCGAGCTCTTCGCAGTGGCCCTGGATGCTCGCGGCGAGGTCGGCGTGAGTCCAACCTTCTTCGAGCCTCCCCGCGAGGTCTTTGATCGCCCCGAGGAAGACGTGGCCGCCGACGTTGCGCAGCTTCCCGTCGCGGAGGGTGATCCGCGAACCAAGGAGCTCCTGATATCGCGGCTCTCCCAGGGCCGCCAGACCCGTGATCTTGCCCTCGTGCTTCTGTGCTCTGTAGCCGCACAGATGAGTCACGTAGGCGTAGTAGTTGGCGAGTGAGTTGTAAGAGCTGGTGGAGGCGAGCTGCTCGACGTTGCCGTCCCGCACGGAATAGACATGCCCCGAGCAGCCGTCTCCCCCACCGTCCATGGTCACCACCAGAGCGTCCTCGAAACCGCTCGTGAAGAACGCACTCGCCGCATGCGCCAAGTGATGGTCGACGAACTCGACCGGAGCCGCGATGCCGAACTCCTGGCGCAGAATCCGCTGGATACTCCGCCGCCGCCCGGCGAAAACAGGCCAACGGAGACCGTAGTAGAGCGATTCCAGGCCGGGAACTGCGTCCGCCAGGAAGCCGAAGCGCCCCGCGGCGCCGAACACCGTGTTGCGGATGATCCCTTTGTCGCGTGCCATCCAACCGTCGAAGGGACGGATGCCATCGAAGAAGTGATTGTTGACCGTGGCGCAGGTGACCAGATCGATATCCTGTGCGGAGACGCCCGCGATCCGCATCACCTCGACGATCGACTGCCGCGGGAATCCGTAGGCCATCTTCATCCGCGAGAGGCGCTCCTCGTTCACCGCGGCCAAGATGGCGCCGTCGCTCTGAACCGCGGCACCGCACGTGATTCCGTCCGTCAGGCCGAGAATCACTCTTGCGTGTTGGGTCCGACTCATCGAGCAGAGGCCTCTGAGCTAGCGTCTTCGACCGGCACCTCGCCGAGCGACTGGCGGGCGAGTATACCCTTCTTCCTGAAGAGCAGATCCTCGGCCGGCCCGCACCAGGGAAGCCCCTCTGAAGCCAAGCCAGCGAACGAATGGGCGTTGTGCCACCCCCACACTCGGGGGACTGCGAGGTACCCGCGCGGGGAGGCGCACGGCCTCCCCGACCAGAGCCAGTCCGTGCCTAACCTGGCAGAGATCATGGGGCGTGGAGAGGTTGCAGCGCATTGAACAGGGTCACGACATCATCGGCCGACAGCGCGCTGTCGTAGATCCGCACCTCGTCGACGAGACCGTTGAACTGCCGAGCTTCACCTTCGCGCATGCCCAGATGGACTGCCCGCGACGACGCGTTGATCGGGTCGCTCTTGAGCTGCGGCGTGGCCGCATCCAGTGCGCCGTTGACGTAGATCCGCTTGTCGACGCCGTCGTAGACCATGACGATGTGGTTCCACTGATCGACGGCGAAAGTCTGCGACGACACCATGTCCTGGCCGTCGAGCCGGAAGCGCAGGCGGTTCTGGTAGGTGTACATCGAGTAGACGTCCGAGCCTCCCCCATCGGTGCGCTTCGAGATCACCCGCGAACCACCCACGGCGCCACCGTCACGCGGATGAATCCATGCCGCGAGAGTCAGTTCGGTGCCCGTGATCTCGAGGGCGGCGGTGTTGTCGATCTCGACGTAATCGTCCGTACCGTCGAAGTCCAGAGCCGTCCCGCCGACGCCGGGGACCCAGGTCGCGCCCACCACCGTGCCGTCGCTCACGCCCGCCACGTCTGCCGCCAGGGTTCCCGACCCTTCGTCGAGCCGCCAAGCGGCGGTCACCGGCACGAAGTTGCAGTAATGGCTGAAGTCGGTGTCGAAGGCGAGCGGCTCCGTGAGCTCGGTCGTGGCAGTGACCGCGCCCAGGTTCTCGTAAAGCAGCTGATCCACGACACCTCCGCAGGTGCCCAGGACCGTGGTGAAGATCGTGGCTTCGAGGTCCTCGGCCGGACCGGTGGCGGTACAAGTCATCGATTCGGCGACTTCGAGGGTGGTATCAGGACAACTCACAACGACCCCCTGGTCATCAGTGACGTCGATGTTGATCAGCCGGACGGTGCCGACGTTGCTGACCGCGTAGGACCAGGTCACAGGATCCCCGATCTCGATCCGCGGCGCGGTCCCGTCGTTGGGATCGTCGGAGTCGATGCCGTTGGTCGCCTTCTCGATGTCGATGGCCGGTCCCTGGAACGGGTTGCAGTAGTGGCTCAGGTCGGCATCGCCGGCCGGATCGCCGGTCTCTGAGAAGGCGGTGACCGTGCCCACGTTCTCGTACAGCGGCTGATCCACGAGGCCTCCGCAGATGCCCGAGACAGTGGTGAAGATCGTTGCGTCGAGGTCCTCGGCCAGGCCGGCGGCGGTACAGATCATCGCTTCGCTGATCTCGAGCGTGTCCTGGGGACAGCTCACCGCAATCCCCTGATCATCGGTGACAACGACACTGACCAGTCGGACGTTGCCGACGTTACCGACCGTGTAGGACCAGCTCACGGGGTTGCCGATGGCGACTTGCGGTGCGGTCCCGTCGTTGGGGTCGTCGGCGTCGATGGCGTTGGTCGCCTTCTCGATGTCGATGGCCGGTACCGGGTTGCAGTAGCTCGAGGGATCGGAGGCCACGGCGCCCGGGATCGCTACAGTACCTAGGTTGGTGTAAGCGGCGCTCGGCGGCGCGATGCCGCCGCTGGTGCAGACGTTGGGCACAACCGTCACTCCCGGCGGCGGGTTGGCGGTATCGATCGCCGTTCCAAACGCTTCGTACAACCAGATCTCGCCAGGATCCAGGATGGCGTCGCCGTTCCCAACCACCACCGAGTCGAACAGCGGGTCGATCCCGGCCTGGCTGTCGGTGACCAGCACGTCGGCCTCGTCGACAGACACGTTGCCGGTGTTCTCGATCTCGTAGCTCCAGGTCACCGCGTCGCCGATCGGGATCTTGAGGACGTCGGGGGCATCCGGGTTGTCGGCGTCCGCACCGTTGGTCCGCTTGGTGATCGCGACGCCTGGGATGCCCGCGAGGTCGGCGTCGAAGACATAGGCCGAACCGGTCTTGGCCGAATCGACGAAGTCCCGAGGCGCCCCGAGGATAGCGAGGTCGTCCGACACCGCCACCGATTTACCAAACTGGTCCAGGTCCTCCGAGTCGCTGGCCGCGAACTCGGCCTCCTCGCTCCAACCCGTGCCGTTGTTGACGAACAGGTAGGCCGCTCCGACCCTTGGCGGAACGGGATGACCATCGAGGTCGTGGGGCGCGCCGACGACCGCTCGCGCCCCCGATAGCGCAACTCCCTCGCCGAAGAAGTCCCCCGGCGACCCGTCGGTCGGCGTGAGCTTCTCGTCCTCGGTGAGCGTGCCCGCCCAGCCTGTAGGGGGCCGCGTGAAGACGTAGGCCGCGCCGGCGCCCGTGCCAGTGACGCCATCGGAGGGCGACCCCACCAAGGCCGTGTCTCCAAGGATCGCAACCGATTCACCGAATCTGGCCTCGGACGCCGGGTCGCTCGGCAGCAGCTTGGCGGTCTCGGTCATATCGCTCCAGCCTCCGCCTGGCTTTTCGAAGAGGTAGGCCGAACCGGCGTTCCCGGCTTCGGAGCGATACGCCCCTACCACGACGGTGTCTCCCGAGAGCGCGACCGCCCAGCCGAACTGATCGTTCACCGAGCCGTCGCTGGCTGTGAGCTTTGCCGTCTCGTTGAGCGTCCCCGCCCAGCCTGACGGCGGACGGGTGAAGACGTAGGCCTCGCCGTTGCCGAAGAACAGGCTCGGCGCTCCGACCACGACCGTGTCCCCCGACAAGCCGATGCCCATGCCGAAGAACAGATCGTCCTCAGGTGTGCTCGGAACGAGCTTGGCAACCTCTGTCCAGGTCGTCCCACTGCGCTCGAAAACGTAGGCCGAACCGACACGACCGCCTCCATCATTATCGTAGATCGATCCCGCCACCAGAGTATCCCCCTCGATCGCGACCGACCGTCCGAAATGGTCGTCCAATGCCAGGTCGCTCGGAAAGAGCATCGCTTCGAGAGTCCAGACCTCACCGCTGCGGACGAAGACAGTGGCCGAACCGCTCAAAGCACCGGCGCCGACCCCGGGAAAGTCCGGGTTGTTCGGGTTGTTGTCGCCGGGAGCCCCGACGACCACCGTCTGACCGGAAACGGCCACGGCCCAACCCACAGCTCCTCCCTTGCCTGCGGACGCCGCCCCCGGAACCTCCAGCTTCGCGTCTTCGTTGAAGATCGGGGTGGCGACGGCGGGAGTCGCCGTCACCTCGGCGGAGTCGGCCGATTCGTTGGCCGTCGCGTCCTCGGCCGTCACTACGTAGTAGTAGGTGACGTCGTTGGTCACGGCGGTGTCGAAGTAGTCGCTCGTGGCGAGCAGACCCGACTCGTCGGCGAAAGGACCGCCTGACGTGGTCGCCCGATAGACCCGATAGCCGGCCAGGTCCACCTCGGTGTTGTCGTCCCAGTCCAAGGCAACCTCACCGTCGCCACCAGTCGCGACGAGACCGGTGGGCGCGGCCGGCGGCGTGTCGTTGACCGTCACGGTCGTCGGCGCCGTGCCCGTCTCTCCGTCGCCATCGGTGACGCGAAGACCGATGGGGAAAACGCCGGGGCCGGAGGCGTTGAACAGCGCGGTCGCGCCTGAGGCGTCGTCGTACTGACCATCGTTGTCGAGGTCCCATTCGTAGGAGACGATGTCGTTGCCGGGGTCACTCGACGCAGAGCCGTCGAGAGGGATGTCGCTACCCTGATCACCGCTGTAGGGACCTCCGGCATCGGCAGTGGGTGCAACGTTGCCGACCGTGATCGTCGCGGTGTCCGAATCGGTGGCACTGTCGTCGGCGGTGACCAGAAGGCCGATGGTGAAAACACCGGAGTCGACGGAGCTGAAGGTCGCCGTCTCGCCCGAGGCGTCGTCGTACTCGCCGTCGCCGTCGAAGTCCCAGTCCCAGGCTAGAATGCTCGTGGCCCCAGGGGTCGACCCGGATCCATCGACCGCAATGTCGCTACCCTCGTCTCCGGTATAGGGGCCGCCCGCCTCCGCGGTAGGCGGACCGAGAGAGATGACGACACCGGCGGAGCCGGACACCGGGCCGTCCTCGGCGGTGACGATAAAGGTCCCACCCAGCGTTCCGGCGGTGTAGAGGCCCAGAGCCGTGATCGTGCCGCCGGTCGCCGACCACACCGGGTTGACGGGAAACGGGTCACCGTATTGGTCGAGGCCCGTGGCGGTGTACTGTTGGGTCTCGCCGAACCCGAGCACGACACCATCGGGCGATACGACGATCGTCGAGAGCGTGGCGGCGGCTTCCACGACCACCGTCATCTGATCCGTGGCCACGAATTCGGTATCATCCGCCGCGAGCTGCAGAACGTAAGTGCCCTCGCCGGGGAACGTGGCCGTGGTATCGACTGCGTTAACGTCGCCAAAGGTCACTCCGGGCGGACCACTGATCTGGCTCCACGTGGTCAGCGGCGTAGGAATCGGCTGGCCGTCGTCGGTCACCGTGCCATCGAGAGCGACGCTGCCCACCGGCAGGCGAATGCTCTGGTCAGGACCCGCATCGACCACTGGAGGCTGGTTGGTACTGAGCAGGAGCGAGATCTCCGCGGCGGACAGCGCGCGGTCGTAGACACGGACCTCGTCGAGGAGGCCGTTGAACTGCCGAGCTTCACCTTCGCGCATCCCCAAATGGACCGCCCGCGATGACGCATTGATCGGGTCGCTCTTGAGCTGTGGCGTGGCCGCATCCAGCACGCCGTCGACGTAGATCCGCTTATCGACTCCGTCGTAGACCATGGCCACGTGCTGCCAGTCGCCTATGGCGAGGCTCTGCGCCGACACCATGTCCTGGCCGTCGAGACGGAAGCGCAGGCGATTGACATAGGTGTACATAGAGTAGACGTCCGATCCGCCCGCGTCGGTGCGCTTCGAGATCACCCGGGAACCGCCTGCGCTGCCGCCGTCCCGCGGGAGAATCCACGCCGCGAGAGTCAGCTCGGTGCCGGTGATCTCGAGAGAGGCGGTGTTGTCCATCGCGACGTAGTCGTCCACACCGTCGAAGTCCAGCGCCGTCCCACCGACTCCGGGCACCCAGCCGGCACCCACCACGCTGCCGTCGCTGTTGCCTGTCGCGTCGACCGCAACCGCTCCCGAACCTTCGTCCAATCGCCAATGCCCCACCAGCGACGGATCGGTGGCCCGCGGCGTCGCAGCCACCTCGGAGGAGTCGGCCGATTCGTTGCCGGCTGCGTCCTCGGCCGTCACCACGTAGTAGTAGGTGACGTCGTTGGTCACCGTGGTGTCGAGATAGTCGCTCGCCACGAGCAGACCCGACACGTCGGTGTAGGGACCACCCGAGCTCGTCGCCCGATAGACGCGATAGCCCGCCAGGTCCACCTCGGTGTTGTCGCCCCAGTTCAGGGAGACCTCACCGTCACTGCTGCTCGCGACGAGACCGGTCGGCGGGGCCGGCGGAGTGTCGTTGACCGTCACGGTCGTCGGCGCCGTGCCCGTCTCTCCGTCGGCATCGGTGACGCGAAGGCCGATAGGGAACACGCCGGGGCCCGAGGCGTTGAACAGCGCGGTCGCGCCGGAAGCGTCGTCATACTGACTGTCGTCGTCGAGGTCCCATTCGTAGGCAACGATGTCGTTGCCGGGGTCGCTAGACGCTGAGCCGTCGAGAAGAATGTCACTTTCCTGATCGCCGCTGTAGGGGCCGCCGGCATCTGCGGTCGGTGGCACGTTGGGGACGGTGACCGTCGCGGTGTCCGAATCGGTGGCACCGTCGGCTCCCGTGACCCGAAGACCTATGACGAAAGCCCCGGAGTCGACGGAGTTGAAGATCGCCGTTTCGCCCGAAGCGTCGTCGTGGTCACCGTCGCCGTCGAAGTCCCAGTCCCACGCCACGATGCTGGTGGCGCCAGCGACCGACCCGGAACCGTCGACGGGAACGTCGCTGCCTTCGTCCCCGCTGTAGGGGCCGCCCGCCTCCGCGGTCGGCGGACCGAGGGAGATGACGACACCGGCAGAGCCCGAGACCGGACCGTTCTCGGCGGTCACGGTGAAGGGTCCGGCGACGGCGCCGGCGGTATAGAGCCCGAGAGCCGTGATCGTGCCGCCGGTCGCCGACCAGGCCTCGCCGGCAGGGAACGGGTTGCCCTGTTGATCGAAGCCCGCGGCGGTGTACTGCTGGCTCTCGCCAACGCCGAGCACCACGCCATCGGGCGATACCGAGATCGTCGCCAGCAGCGGATTGCAGTAGCTCGAGGGGTCGGAGTCGTTGGCGCCGGGGATCGCGACCGTACCGAGGTTGGTGTAAGCGGCGCTCGGCGGCGCGATCCCGCCGACGGTGCAGACGCCGGGCACCACCGTCACTCCCG
>CALZKB010000183.1 GCA_945787575.1 Thermoanaerobaculia bacterium
CTTCGGTCGCCTCTCCCGTCGCCAGGTCGGCGATAGTGGCCGTCCAATCCGCTGGCACGGCATAGTTGTTTGCCAGGCTGACAACGATGACGTCCCGAGCCGGTTCGAACAAGAGCTTTGCTACGAATCCGGGAGAGCGGCCCTGAGCAAGAAACGGTCCGTCGTCGCCATGCAGAACGCTTGCGACCAGCGAGTTTTCGAGAAAACCCTCACGAAATACGCCACGCGCAAAGAGAAGGAGATCACGCACCGTCGAGTACAGCGACCCCCCCCCCGGCCGAGTCTCGACGGCGTAGAAAGCAGCGTGGCGTCGCTCCCCTGGCCTGGCTCCCGGCTCGTACCCGGTGGCCATGCCCGCGAGCGGCAGACGAGCATCCGCGATGTGGCCCGTTGCAGACATGCCCAGCGGTTCGAAAACGAGGTCCCGCATGGCCGCTCCGAAGGAACCACCCGATTCGAGCTCAAGAATCTTTGCCGCAACTGCGTAGCCGCCGTTGCTGTAGTTGCGATCTGTCCCGGGCTCGAAATCGAGCGGCAGAGCGGAGAGCCGCAGAACTATTTCGTCGAGCGTCATGGAGGTCGTGCCGTCGCCCCAAGGCTGGTCGTTCGTGTGGGGAATCCCAGAGGTGTGGTTGAGCAACTGCCCGATCGTTATGGAGTCCGCCGATGGGAACTCCGGCAGATACTCCGCCAGGGGTGTCTCGAGGCTCAGTGCTCCTCGCTGGATGAGTACAGCCAACGCCGCATCGGTCAGCGTCTTCGATACGGACGCGATACGGAACTTCGTCTCCGCAGCGTGGCGCACGCCGTGCTCAAAGTTCGCGAAGCCGTGGGATTTCTCATACCGGATCTCGCCGCCGACATCGACCAGCACCGTGCCATCAAACATGGCCAGGTCAACGAACGGCGCAACGAAGGTATCGACGGCCTCGGATTGGGTATCGGCACCGGCGGGGGCCGGGGAGTCGACCCTCGGCAACGGATAGGTCTGCTCTCCGATCTTCCAATCCAGGCGCGCTGCCTCTCCGTCGTCGCCGATCACGACCTCTATCTCGGCGTAATCCTGGGGGGAGAAGAGCGTCCGCTCGGAGGTCGGGATCAAGAGCCACTCCTCCATCATCACCCGTCCGTCGCGGACCCTGAGCTCGAGGTTCCGGCCTGGCCGCAGCTGGTAGGCGCCCTGGTAGGAATTGAGGATCGCGAGATCGACCTTGGCGGGACGGGCCTGGATCGGCGCCGGTGCGGGTACGTCCTCCCCGGCCACGATCTTCGGCAAGGCGGCCCGGATCTTGTCCAGAGCACCGGAGGTCACGTTGCTGGCCAGGACGACACTCACGCCACTCGCCGCGTCGTAGTCGGCAAAGGCGCGATAGCCGTTTGCAAGTCCGTTCCAGCTCAGGTCACCGCCTTCGCGAACGAGCAGCTCCTGAGCGCGATTGCCGAGCTTGCCCGCCAACAATGCCTGCTGCATGGCGAACAGGTCGCGTGGCGTGGAGTAGACCGATCCCGCCCCAACGAGGTACGAGATGTCCGACGGCGGCGCGTTGACGAAGCCGTCGCTGTCGAAGTAGTAGCTCGCCGCGCGGCTCTCGAGGATGGCCCGCGTACCAGCATCCGAGGTATCGGTCATCGTGGCGGGGACCAACAGTTGCTCCTCGAGAAGCTCTGCGTAGGGCTTGCCGCCGGCCAGCTCGAGCACACGCGCGAGCACCGAGAAGCCGGCGGAGCTGTAGACGCTGTCGGTCCCCGGCTCAAAGACCAGCTGCTTCTTCGCCGCCAGCCCGGCCATGCTCGCCGGCGTCTGTGCCAGGGTCTCATCCAGTGGCTCGGTCACCCGGTGCGCAATGCCTGCACTGTGGCGCAGGAGATCGCTAACCGTTATCTCATCCGCCCGCGGGAAGTCGGGCAGGAACTTGTCGAGCTTGTCCGTCGGCGCCAGCTTCTCCACGTCGAGCAAACGCGCAAGAACCACGATCGTCATCGGTTTGTTGACCGAGCCGACGCAGAACCTGGTACGCGGCGTGTTCTTGACCCCATGCTCGCGGTTGGCCAAGCCGAAGGACTTCTCGTAGAGAACGTCGTCGTCGCGTGCGATCAGCAGCGTCCCGGAAAGGTGGCCGATATCGAGATAGGGCTGGAGGTAACGGTCCACTGCCTGCTCGAGGGAAGACATCTCCGTCTCGGCGCTGGACTCGACCTCCGATGCTGGCAATAGACCGGCTACGAGCCACAACGCAAGGCAGCTGACCAGGAGTTTCTTCAAGGTAACACCTCGAGAGGCAAGGGTTGAAGCATGGAGGTTAGCGCAGTCCGCGCCAGCGAAGCTCCGTGTCCGAGCCGCACCCCTTTTCCTGCCCCTTGGGCTACGCTCTGGTCCCCGTAACGGCTTTCCTGGGAGCAGGCTCGCATGAGGCTGGAGAAGATCACCCGTAACAAGAACACCAAGTCCGGCTTTGTTGCCGCCCTCGTCCTTGCGACCGGAGCCTGTGCGCCGACGGTGAGGGTGCCCTCAGCACAGCTCGCCGTAACGAACGTAACCATCATCGACGGCAACGGCGGGCCGGCGGTCACCGGCCAGACCGTCCTCATCGCTGACGGGCGGATCGCGGCCATCGCTCCCGCTGGGCGGGTCGAGGTGCCGCCCTCCGCCCGCGTGCTGGACGGCCGCGACCGCTTTCTCATCCCCGGCCTCTGGGACATGCACGTTCACGCTTGGGGGCCGAGCCCGTTTTCCGAGATCTTCCTCGGCCACGGCATCACGGCGGTTCGCGAGATGGGGACCGGCATCGAGCCACCGTGGGGCGGATCGGCCGGAGTCTGGGACTGGCGGAAGGCCGTTCGCGACGGCGAGCTTCCGGGCCCGAGGGTCTTCGCCGCCGGCTTCATCTTGAATTGAGGGGACCCGGACAAGCAGGGCGCCGCGTTCTTCAAGGGAGCGCCCGGCCCCGAAGAAGCACCCGACTGGGTCGATACGCTGGCCGACCGGGACGCGGACTTCATCAAGATCTACAGCGCTCTTGCCCCGGACACCTTCGAGGCGATCTCGGTACGGGCTCGGGAGCGCGGGCTGGCGCTCGCGGGGCACGTGCCGGGCCGGGTCGGCACCCGAGCCGCGGTCGCCGGCGGCGTTCGATCCCTCGAGCATCTCTACGATTACCTGGTTGCAGCCTCGTCCGCCGAGGACCAGATCCGCACCGAGATCGAGCTCGAGATCCTCGCAAGCGAAATGCTCACAGCCGCGGCCCAGACGGCCGAGCGCTCCCGCACGGACCGGTTGCTCGTAACCTACGACCCACAGAAGGCGACCGAGCTCTTCGCACTGTTCCGCGACCAAGGTGCGTGGATCGAGCCCACTCTGTTGGTGATCACGGATCCGCGCTGCGCCGGATCGCCTCTCCCGCCTCTAGACGCCGAGAGCCTGGCCTATCTGCCAGGCTTCCTCCACCGCTTTGTGCAACTGCAAGAAGTCGAGCCCGAAGAGCTCGAACGTGATTGCCGCCGAGCCACCAAGCTCGGCGAGATCGTGCGTGAGCTGGAGGAGCACGGGGTGCGACTCCTGGCCGGGAGCGACGCGCCCAATCCAGGCGCCAGGCCCGGCGCCGGCCTTCAGGATGAGCTCTTGCTACTCGTGCGCGCCGGGCTGCCCCCGGCCCGCGTGCTCCAAATCGCCACTCGAGATGCAGCCGAGTTCATGGGACTTGCGGACTCGTTGGGCACCGTCGAGGAGGGCAAGCTCGCCGATCTGGTTCTGCTTGACGCAGACTTGCTATCGGACATCCGGAACACAAAGCGAATAGCCGCCGTCGTCGCCGAGGGCGAGTTCGTCTATGAGAGCCTGGACGAGGGCTCCAAGGCCTCTCGATGAACCGGCCTCAGCCTCGCTAGTCGGCAAGAGATTACTGCAAGCCATGGAGCTCAACATGCCCAAGCATCTGCGCATTGCTTCGCTCATCCTCTTCCTGCTCGTCGCCTGTTCCTCGGAACCACCGACCGGTCTTCTTCTTAGAGGCGTTCGGGTGGTGAACCTCGAAACCGGCGGGATCCTCGATGGCCAGTCGCTTCAATTTGAAGACGGCAAGATCGCGGCCGTCGGCCCCAGCGAAGAGCTCGAGGGTCCAGTAGCGGAGGTGATTGAAGGAGCCGGCCGCTACGTCCTACCCGGCCTGGTCGATGCGCACGTTCACGTCGATCATCCGGACGAGCTCGAGCTCTACCCCGCCGCCGGCGTCACCTCGGCCCTCGTCCTGCGCGGAGTACCCCATCATCTTCGGTGGCGCGAGGAGATCCGCGCCGGGGAGCGCTTCGGCCCGGGCCTCTATCTCACGGGCGACTACCTGGACGGCTACCCCGCTTGGATGGAGCCGATGGTGGCTCTGGACGGGACCGAGCCCGCCCGCGCCGCCGTGCGGCGCCAGGTCGAGGCGGGCTACGACTTCATCAAGGTCTTCACCCGCCTGACGCCCGAGCAGCTCTCGGCGATCACCGAGGAAGCGGGCGCTTTGGGAACCTGCGTCGTCGGCCACGGCGGCAGCAACTACGGCCTCGAGCACCTGATCGCCTCCGGCCAGGCCAACCTCGCCCACGGCCAGGATCTCATTCGCTGGTATCTGGAGGGCTACGACGACGAGGAGGGTATCGAGCGCGTCGTCGATCAGCTCGCGGCCTCCGACGTCACCGTGACACCCAACTTGGCGTTCACCGACGCCATGATCCGGCAGGGTCAGGATCTGGAGGCCATCCTCGCTACCGAGGAAGCTCGGCGGCTCCACCCGGCAATCCTCCAGCCGTTCCGGCGTGCCAACAACCGCTACGTCCGGAACTCCGAGGAGTGGGTGCCGAGCGTGCAGGAGCGCTTCGAGATCGAGAAGCGGATCACCCGCATGCTGCACGAGGCCGGCGTGACGCTCCTGGCCGGCACCGACGCCTCGACCACCGCGGTCTTCCCCGGCGCTTCGCTGATCACCGACATCGAGTTGCTGGTTGAAGCCGGCCTGAAGCCGGTCGATGCCTTGCGGGCAGCCACGACCAACCCCGGGGAGCTCTTCGAGCGCTGCCTGGGCTCCGCGACCAAGGTGGGTAGCCTGAAAGTGGGCTACGAGGCCGACCTCGTGCTGCTCGATCGGAACCCCCTCGACGACGTCGGTGCTCTCCGCGACCTCGGAGGTGTGATGCTCGACGGTCACTGGTTCGACAAGGCACAGCTCGACTCCAGGCTCGCGGAGCTCGAGCGGGACTATGTCGAGCTGAGCGAAGAGGTCATAGCCCTCGAGCAGGCGCTCTTCTCCGGAGACGTCGAGAACGCCCGCTCGATCTTCGATCGAGTCAGAAAGGACCGCCCCGGCGAGTTCCTTTTCAGCCAGTACGTCCCCTTCTTCGTCGGTTACGGCTTCCTCTATGGCGAGGATGGATTCAATGGTGACCCCGAGCGCTTGGCGGTCGCTCTCGGACTCTACGAGATGTACGCGGATACCTACTCCGACTACCACAGCGCCCACTACATGCTGGCTCTGGCACGCCGCGCCAACGGAGACCTCGACGGCGCTCGGGCGAGCCTGGAGAGGGCGCTGGAGATCCACCCGGAGTACGTCAACGCTCGCGAGCAGCTCGCAGAGCTCACCGAGAAGCAACTCGGGACCGACTAGCCGACATAAGCCCGCTACCTGACCTTGCGCCCGACAGGCGCGCCATCCTGAGCTCCCCAGATCAGGCGGTCGACCGAGCCCTCGTCGTCGCGACCGAAGCGGACCGTCGCATACAGCATTCGGGAGAACCAGGTCTCGGCATCCCTGGGCACCAGCTCGGAGTAGCCCCCTTGGTTGGCGCGGGCCAGGAGCCGGCCGTCCGACTCGGTGATCGAGACTTCGAAACCGGGGCCGAACGAGTAGACGCCGACCAGAGCCTCAACGGTGGCGGGTGACTGCTCTCGATACTCTCTCACCGTCGGCACGATGTACTCCTCGCCGAACACGGCCGCCGCAACCAGCCGACGGATCTCGTCCCGCGCCACGGACTGCACGTTGCTGAGGGTCACGATCGTCGTTCGCTCGTCGACGTACCACGCGAGATCGCTCGAGTACCCGGCGACCCGCCCGTCATGTCCGATGACATCGCGTCCGAACCGCTGGAACAAGCTGACTCCATAGCCGTAGGCGTTGCCATAGTCCCGAGTGAGCTTCGCGTACGACGCCCTGCTGAGCACCTCGCCTCCGTGAAGCGCCGCGCTCCACCTCAAGAGATCTCCCGCCGATGACCAGAGAGAGCCCGAACCCGTAGTGAAGGCAGCCGACACCGGAATCGCGGGACTGAGCCCGTCCGAACCCCAGGGGTCGTAGCCCGGGACTCGCCCGTCGACGGCTGCGGAGGATCCGTCATGAGCCGTCTGCCCCATGGCCAGAGGCTCGAAGAAGCGGCGGTTCAGGTACTCACCGTAGCGGACTCCCGAGGCTTGCTCGATCACTGCCGCCAGGACCGCGTACCCTCCGTTGCTGTAGGCGTAGCCCGAGCCCGGGCTGAAGGTCAGGTCGGCCCGTCCAATATCGGCCAGGACATCCTCGAACGTGCCAACCCTGCCGCCACTGGCGCCGAAGCGCTCTAGAGAGTAGATATCAACGAGCCCGGCCGTGTGGGTCAGGAGCTGCTCGAGGGTCATCTCGGAGCCGTGCGGGAATCCGGGCAGGTGCTTCACGACCGAGTCCGCGGTGCTGAGGGCTCCTGACTCCTCGAGCGCGAGCACGGCTGCTGCCGTGAACTGCTTCGATACCGAGCCGATCATGAAGACGCCGTCAGCCCGATGCGGCACCTTCAGTCCGACGCTCGCCAGGCCATAGGGGAGCAATAGAGCCTCCCCGCCGTCCCGTTGCACGCCGACGATTCCCATGAAATCGCTCGCCGCGAGATACGGAGCCACGATGGCGTCGATCCGGTCCTCCAGCTCGCTCGCGACCGCCGGCATGGCCAAGACGAGGCCCGAAACCGCGAGTAGTTGCACAGCCCTTCTTTTCATCATTGTCTCTCCCTCGGACGCCAGACCCCTGTAATGCTTGCCTGGCTGCATCCAGCGCTGTCTCCACTCGGGCTACCCCACGGCTACGAACTCACTCCCGCTCTCGTGGGTCCTATTCGGCCAGAGGAGGCTGGTTTCTTGAGATTACTCAAACATCTGCTGAAGTGGCTGGCGGCGACCGCCATCCTCGGGATAGTCGCTCTTGTGGCGCTCACTCTGATCCCCATCCGGCCGACAATGCCCCGGCTCAAGCCGCTCGATTCGACCGCCTACTGGAAGATGACCGGCGGCTACCGTATCGCCTACTCGCGTATTCCGGCGGAAGTGGCGACGTCGCGGCCGCCGGTCATCTTCCTGCACGGCGGCCCGGGAGGCTATGTCCACAGCTCGACCATCCAGACGCTCGGCGGCTTGGCGCGGCACGGCCGCGAGATCTACCTCTACGATCAGAGTGGGACCGGGCTCTCGGACCGGCGGCGGCCCAAAGCGACGTCCTTCGAGAGCCATGTCGCGGACTTCTGGGAGATCGTCACCCGCCACCTCGGTGTCGAGCGCGTGGCGCTCGTCGGCCACTCCTACGGCGGTGAGCTGGCAGCGCATTTTCACGGCCGCCTATCCTGCGCTGCTCGAGCAGCTCGTCCTGAGCTCCCCGGGAGCGCTGCCTTCCACACGCTCTGCCCGTCCTCGAGCGCGCGGTCGACGTACACGAGGAGCGCGATCTCACCCTCTTCGACACCACGAAGGAGATACTCGTCGTCCCCGTGTGCCGGAAGGACGATCTCCCGAGCCGGGTCACGGAAGCGATCGAAAGCAGCTGGATCGTCGTAGATCTGGAAGACGAGGGTGCCGTCGGGAGGCGCGCCGCGGAGAGTAACGCCCAGGTCGGCGGCCTCGCTGATAG
>CALZKB010000184.1 GCA_945787575.1 Thermoanaerobaculia bacterium
CCCGGCGGAGCCGTGCTCGACCGGGCGACTGTCGACGCCATCGCCAACGTCGACGGAGTCGCCGCGACCAATCTCCTGCGTCACTTTCTCACCAAGGTCGACGGGCAGGAGGTGAGAGGCATCGCCCTCGAGATCTCTCCCGGCAGCCGCCAGGCCTTCCTCTTCCGGCGAGGTGAGGCGGAGAGCGTCTGGCGCCGAATCGACGCCGGCGAAGCCGTCATCGTCTCCGAGCCTCTCGCCTACAGGCTCGGCCTCGAAGAGGGAGACGCCGTGGGAATCGCGTCGCCGCGAGGAGACCTCGAGCTGCCGATAGCCGGGGTCTTCTTCGATTACTCGACCGAGCGGGGTCTCGTGATGCTCGACCGGTCTCTCTACGAACGCCTCTGGCGAGACGACGGGACGACCGCTCTGTCGGTTCACGTCGAGCCGGGCGCGAAGATCGAGGAGGTCAGCAACCGAATCCGGGCCGTCTTGCCCGCGGATCTGCGAGCCCGGCTCAGCAGCAATCGCGAGCTGCGCGGTGAATCGCTGCGCGTCTTCGACCGCACCTTCGTCATCACCGGCGTCCTGCGGACCCTGGCGGTGATCGTCGCCTTCGTCGGGGTTCTCAGCGCCCTCCTGGCGCTCCAGCTCGAGCGGACACGAGAGCTGGGGGTAATGCGCGCCTGCGGGCTGACCCCCGGCCAGCTGTGGCAGATGGTGACTCAGCAAACGGCGCTCATGGGTCTTACTGCCGGGCTGCTCTCCCTCCCCGTCGGCGTGTCGATGGCGGCGATCATGGTTCACGTCATCAACCGCCGATCGTTCGGCTGGACTCTCGAGATGGACCTCTTCCCCCTCTCCCTCGTTCAGGCGGTGGCGGTCGGGGTCGTCGCCGCCCTCCTCGCCGGTCTCTATCCGGCGTGGCGCATGAGTCGCACCCGTCCCTCGGAGGCGCTGCGCGATGAGTAGACTGCGCCCCACGCCGCGGAAGAGGAATCCGATTCCACCTCTCGTCGCCGGCCTCGCGCTGAGCCTCCTCGGCTGTTCGTATTCGGAGACGGCGGACGAGGTGCTGGAAGCCGCCCGAGGTTCGCGCCTCGAGCTCTCGAGGCTGCTGTCGGGAGACGCCGGAGGCTTCGCCCGGGCCGTCGAGCCGCGCCCCTTCGACTTCCCTCGCGACCACGGCGCTCATCCCGACTTCCGGACGGAGTGGTGGTATCTCACCGGCAACGTCGCGACCGACACCGGGCGCCGCTTCGGCTATCAATTCACGATCTTCCGCAACGCCGTCGCCGCCGACAGCCCCGCCCGAGTGTCGAACTGGGCGACGCGGCAGATCTACATGGGTCATCTCGCCCTGACCGACGTCGAAGGGCGACGATTGCACGCCGTCGAGCGTTTCGCCCGCGGCGCCGCCGGTCTCGCCGGCACCGAGCTCGACCCCTTCCGCGTCTGGCTCGAAGACTGGCGGCTGAGCGGCGCGGAGTCCGGAGAGACCTTTCGGCTGGCTGCCGCCAGCGGTGCGATCGACCTCGAGCTCGAGCTCGTTGCCGCCAAGCCGCTCGTTCTCCAGGGCGACGCGGGGCTGAGCCGCAAAGGGCGCCGCCCCGGCAACGCCTCCTACTACTACGCCTTCACTCGCCTGGACACGGCCGGTCGCATCCGGCTCGACGGGGCCGAGCTCGACGTCCGGGGGTCGAGCTGGCTCGACCGGGAATGGAGCACCAGCGCCCTCGAGCCAGGGCAGCGTGGATGGGACTGGTTTGCGCTCCAGCTCGACGACGGTACCGAGCTCATGGTCTACCAAATGCGTCGCGCCGACGGCCGTGCGGATCCGGTGAGCAGCGGCAGCCGCATCGACGCCGAAGGGTCGAAGGCCGCGCTGAGCTGGGACGACTTTCAGCTCGAGGTGCTGGACTGGTGGACCAGCCCGGCATCGGGGGCGCGCTATCCGTCGGGATGGCGCCTCGCCGTGCCCGACGATAGGCTCGCGCTGCGCATCGAGCCGCTGCTGCGCGACCAGGAGCTCCGTCTCTCCGTCCTCTACTGGGAAGGCGCGGTGCGAGTCACGGGGAGTCGGGCCGGCAAGCCGGTCTCGGGAACCGGCTACGTCGAGCTCACCGGCTACGGCGATCGTTGACCGGCGATCGTGCCGAGCTGAAGGATCCAGGCGGGATAGACTACGAAGCTCACGGCCGCTCGAGAGAGCGGACTTTCCCCAGCCCCAGGAGGTCGTCCACATTGGCAGAGCTTCGTCCATTCCGCGCCTTGCGTCCCCGACCCGATCTGGCCTCCAAGGTCGCCAGCGTTCCCTACGACGTCGTCGATACCGCCGAGGCCCGCGAGCTTGCCGCGGGCAATCCCCACAGCTTTCTCCACGTCGTCCGTCCCGAGATCGACCTGCCGCCCGAGACGGACATTCACGACGACGAGGTCTACGAACAAGCGCCGCGGGCTCTCGCGCGGCTGGTCGAGGACGGGAGCCTCCTGCGCGACGACGACCGGGCCCTCTACCTCTACCGGCAGATCATGGGAAACCACGCCCAGATCGGCGTCGTCGGATGTGCGTCGGTCGACGAGTACGACCGGGACCTCATCAAGAAGCACGAGAAGACCCGGCCCGACAAGGAGGACGACCGTACCCGCCACGTCCTGACCCTCTCCGCCCATGCCGGCCCTGTCTTCTTGACCTATCGCGGGACGGCGCGGATCGACGCGGCGGTCGAATCCGTGACCGCGACCGAGGAGCCGCTCTACGATTTCGTGGCGGTCGACGGCGTCGCCCACACGGTATGGAAGGTTCCGGACCCGGTCGAGCTCGAGGAAGCGTTCCGGGAGGTTCCCGCACTCTACGTCGCCGACGGGCACCATCGCGCCGCTTCGGCGAGTCGCGCCCGGGCGGCGAGACGTGACGAGGCCGAGAGCTTCAGCGGCGACGAGGAGGTCAACTCCTTCCTCACCGTCCTCTTCCCCGGCGAGCAGCTGCAGATCCTCCCGTACAACCGATTCGTGCACGATCTTTTCGGGGCCTCCGAGGCGGAGTTTCTCGAGCGCCTCGGAGAGGTCATGAAGGTGACCCCGGGCGGTCCGCCCAGTCCCGACCGCAAGGGGGCTTTCTCCATGTACCTCGGCGGCGAGTGGTTCCACCTCGAAGCCCCGCGGGCGGCGGTCGAGGCCGATCACCCGGTGGATTCCCTCGACGCCGCTATCCTTCAAGAGCGGGTGCTCGGGCCGATTCTGGGAATCGACAGTCCGCGGACCTCGACTCGAATCGACTTCGTCGGCGGCATCCGCGGCACCGACGAGCTCGTCAAGAGAGTCCGGGACACCGGGGGGGTGGCGTTCTCCGTATTCCCTTTGGGAGTCGGTGAGCTCATGGCGGTGGCCGACGCCGGCCTGGTGCTGCCGCCCAAGTCGACTTGGTTCGAGCCCAAATTGCGCTCTGGACTGCTGATTCACGAATTCTGAGGAGGCTTCGACCGGTGAGGATCCTGATTGCAGACAAGTTTCCGGAGACCGGCCTCGATCGCCTGCGGGAGATGGGGCTCGAGGTCGCGAGCGACCCGGACCTCAAGGAGGAGGCGCTGGCGGAGGCGCTGCGCGAGCACCGCCCCGAGATCCTCGTCGTCCGCAGCACCCGGGTCGAGGCCGAGCACCTCGACGTCTCGCCCGATCTCGCCCTCGTGATCCGGGCCGGGGCCGGGGTCAACACCATCGACGTCGAGGGGGCGGCGCGCCGCGCGATCCACGTGGCCAACTGCCCGGGTAAGAACTCGATCGCTGTGGCCGAGCTCGCGTTCGCCCATCTGCTGGCGATGGATCGCCGGCTCGTCGACGGGGCGCTCGATCTGCGCGACGGCGCCTGGAAGAAGAAGGAGTACGCGAAGGCCCGAGGCGTCTATGGCACCACGCTCGGCCTGCTCGGAATGGGCCGGATCGCCCGGGAGATGGCGCACCGGGCGCACGCCTTCGGCATCGAGGTCGTCGCCTGGAGTCGCTCGCTCACGCCCGAGAAGGCGGAGGAGCTGGGCGTCGAGCATGCAGCGACTCCGGTCGAGGTGGCCAAACGCTGCGACGTCTTGAGCGTGCACGTCGCACTCAACGACGACACCCGGCAGCTGGTCGACGCCGAGGTCCTGGCGGCCCTGCCGGAGGGTGCCCTGGTGATCAACACCAGTCGCGGCGGCGTAATCGACCAAGCGGCGCTCGCCCGGGAGGTCGAGACCCGGGGGCTGCGGGCGGCGCTCGACGTCTTCGAGGGCGAGCCGGCTGGCGGCGAAGGGAGCCTCGATCCCGGGATCTTCGCTTTGTCCGGTGTGCAGGGCTCGCACCACATCGGCGCCTCCACCGCCCAGGCCCAGGAGGCAGTCGCCGCGGAGGTGCTGAGGATCGTCGAGAGCTTCACGGGCGACGGCCATGTGCCCAACTGCGTGAACCTGGCGGAGAAGACGCCGGCGACCCATCTGTTGGTCGTTCGTCACCGCGATCGGGTCGGCGCCCTCGCCGGGGTGCTCGACGTGCTGCGAACCGCAGAGATCAACGTCCAGGAGGTCGACAACATCATCTTCAGCGGCGCCGAGGCGGCGAGCGCCCGGCTTCGACTCGACCGCGAGCCCGACGACACCGTGCTCGACGAGGTGCGCGCCTCCTCGGACCATGTCCTGGCCGTGACCTTGCGAGCTCTCTGACTCCCGATCGCCAAGAACCCAGACCAGTCGCCAACTAGGAGCAAGCTGACATGACCCACCGCATCATCAATTTCAGCGCCGGCCCGGCGGTGCTCCCCCTCGAGGTGCTCGAGGAGGCCCAGCGGGATCTCGTCGACTACCAAGGAGCGGGCCTCTCCGTCATGGAGATGAGCCATCGCTCACCGCACTACGACGCCATCCACACCGACGCGATCGCGAGCCTGCGCTCGCTGATGGGGATCGGCGACGACCATGCGGTGCTCTTCCTGCAGGGCGGAGCGAGCCTCCAGTTCAGCATGGTTCCCATGAACCTCATGCATCCGGCCGGCAAGGCGGACTACATCCTCACCGGCACCTGGTCCAAGAAGGCGTTGAAGGAAGCGAGCAAAGAGGGGCGGGCACGGATCGCCGGGAGCAGCGAAGAGACCGGCTTCGACCGGATTCCCGAAGCTTCCGAGCTCGACCTCGACGGCGAGGCCGACTACCTCCACTTCACGACCAACAACACGATCGTCGGAACCCAGTGGCCAAGCGAGCCCGACGCCGGCGACGTGCCGCTCGTCGCCGACATGTCCTCCGACATCCTGAGCCGCCCGATCGACGTCGGCCGCTACGGCCTGATCTACGCTGGAGCCCAGAAGAACCTCGGCCCAGCCGGCGTCACCCTCGTCATCGTTCGCAAGGACCTGCTCGCGAGAGCCCCGGAGAGCCTGCCGACGATGCTCACCTACCGTATCCACGCCGACAAGAACTCCCTCTACAACACCCCTCCCTGCTGGTCGATCTACGTCGTCGGCCTCGCCTGTCAGTGGCTCGAGCGTCGGGGTGGGCTCGAGGCGATGGCGCAGCGCAACGCGGCCAAGGCGGCGAAGCTCTACGACCTGATCGACGGCAGCGACTTCTACCGCGGCACCGTCCAGATCGCCAGCCGTTCGCCGATGAACATCCCCTTCCGCCTACCGAGCGAAGAGCTCGAGAGCCGCTTCCTCGAGGCGAGCGTCGAAGCGGGCATGACCAACCTCAAGGGCCACCGCTCGGTGGGCGGAATCCGCGCCTCGATCTACAACGCCATGCCGGCCGAGGGCGTCGATCGGCTCGCCGAGCTGATGTGGGAGTTCGAGCGGGCTCACGGTTAGCGCCTGGGCGCCGAGCGGCGACCTCAATTCGCCGCGATGAGAACACCCGTTCCTATAGGTGGCTGTTGCTGGTGGCGCGCAAGCTCGGGCAGGAAGATCCACCGGCTGGCGGGCCTGCCATCCAAGGTGACCCCGGTCAGGAGGATCTTGCCCGCCTGCGCCAGGATGCGAGGCCGTTGGTTGAAGAAGATGTCGTCCTGAGCAAAGTGGAACAATCGAACTCTGACCTCGCCGTCAGAACGGTATCGGGTGATCCGAGCTGTCGTTTCGCGCTTGTTCCAGTGCTGCTCCACGTCGCAATCGCGGAAGCTGGCAGTGCTCAGGATCTCGAGCGTCATCTCCTGGCCGTCGGGCAGGAGCATGGAGTAGAGCTTGTGATCCGACCGCAGCATCCACTCGAGCTGCCCCTCGGCCAGCCGCCTCGCGCGCTTGAGCCACCTCTTTCCGCACGCCTGGCTGGAGTGGTGGTTTTGCAGGGTCAGCTGGGACTTGTCGAACCCAAGGGTCTGCGGGTTGGTGTCTTGCGCGCCACTGGGCGGCGCGATCGTCAGAGAGGCGGCCACAACGAGGGTGGGAGCCCGCGGCGTTCATGAAGGAGAGAGTCCGCAACAGTCGTGCCAAATGGTGAACCTCTCCATGAAGCGCGCAGGAAAGGCGTCGCTTCCGGTGCCTTGGGGGATGACGCTCCCCGTCGGTGGTCGAGGTTCGGGGTACTCCCGGGAAGAAGTACCATCCCCTTTTCGACAGCCCTCTCCTGCTTCGGCGGCTCCACGCCGAGGCGTCTACGAATCTGCGCTCAGCGAACGAAGGGGAAGATCCGCGGCCGGGCGACCGCTTCGTAGTCGACCGCCTCGAGCCGGATCGAGCGGGTCCGCGAGCCGGCGGCGAAGAACATGATGCCGCGCTCGAGGACCGACGGATCTGCGAAGAGCGGCAGCGGCAGTACCGGCTCGCCGAAGGGCGGCACCGATCCCGGCGCCAGGCCGGTCAGGTCGCGAAGCTCGCGCCGCGTGGCGAAGCGGGTACGCTGCTCTCCCAGCGCGTGACGGATCTTGGCCGAGTGCACGGCTCGCTCGGCGCTCATGGCGAAGACGCCGAATTGCCTGCCGTACTTGATCAGGATCGCCTTGGTCCCCTGCTCGAGCCTGCTACCCCGCGCCGCGGCGGCCTCGCCGGCCGTCGACGCCGCCGCGTGCTCGAGCACCTCGAACGAACAGCCGGAGGCCGTCAACAGATCGACGATGCGGTCGTAGACGCGGCCGTCATTCCGCCTAGACACCCCTTCCGCCTTCGCCGATCTTCTCCATCGGCGGGTGGTGGAGTGCTCCTTGTCCGGCTTCGATGGCCATCGACTCCTCTTCCCCCTCGAATCCTGAGCCGAGTCTAGCCCCAGATCGGAATCAGGGAAGCTCGATGCCCAAGCCGGGCTCTTCAGGCCCACACAGACGCCCAACTCCCGAGTGTCCCCTCGCTCCCTTAGTGGCGATGCTCGACAATCTCGTCGAGGCTCAGGTCCTTGAGCGTCTCGATAAAGCGCACTAGATGACCGGTCATCAACTCCCACATTCGCTCACCCTTGGCGCGACTGGCCTTTGTCGGATCGCCGAGAACGCCGGAATCGGAGATCCTGGCCGTGTGCTCGTACCATTCGACGCTCGAGGCGGACGAGAACTCCAGATACCGGCTCGAGAACTTCGGAACCGACGACTCGAGCAAGCTCTCGTCCACCAGATGGGGTCGAGTAGCAAGAGCTGTACTCGTCTCGATCTCGCCGGCATGGACGTCGTTTCGAGTTTCGGCGATTGCGTTGATTTCTCTGTCGCTCGTCTCTCCGGAATCGACGCAGGTGAAGATCCTCGCATCGCGGTTGATCTTCTGAGCTGCGAGCTGAAGAGCCGGAGCGTTTCCGCCGTGCCCGTTGATGATCACGAACTTCGTTACTCCATGTTTCGCGGCCGCCATCCCGACCTCGTAGACGAACTGCGCCAGCGTGTCGGGGCCGACGCTGAGGGTTCCCGCGAAGTCGTCGTGATGATACGAGACGCCGAACGGAATGAGCGGCAACACCAACGGCTTCGGATCGGTGCACCGGGTAGCCACCTCACGGCAGAGGTACTCCGCATCCCAGCCGTCGATGTCGAGCGGCAGGTGCGGCCCGTGCTGCTCGATAGCGCCCACCGGGAGCAGCACGATGTCCGTCTCGCCGAACCTCGACCTCGCCTGCGGCCAAGTCAGCTCACCCAGCACAAACGAGGTTGGGCCGGCGTGCTGCGAGATCGACGACGGGCTCTCTGGTGCCGACGTGTCGGACGCCCGCTCCGTCTGAGCCAGGCCACTGGGCGGCCGGTGGGGGCTCCAGCTCCGTCCCTTCTTCTCGACGGCGCCGTCGGCATGTTCGAGCAGAATGTCGAAGAGGGGTTCCCGAAGATCGGCCGGCACCGTCTCGGGCGGCGAGGCCTGCCGATCGAATCGGAGCTTCAGAATCTCCGCGTTCTCACGAGCGCCGCCGAGGGCCTCGGTTCCGCCCGCCAAAGCTCCGCGTCGCGACAGCATCCAGGCAAGCTGTTGCGCTCCCGACGACTCCTGCAACACACCTCTCCTTGCCAGCTCCTCGAGGCAGGTCCGGGTCTGCTCCGAGGTGTAGCCGCATCTCTCGGGGTCACTCCCGACGGCGATCAACATCCCGACGATGCGCCGGCATTTCTCGCACCGGCCGCACGGCAGTGTTCTCTCGTTCTCGATGTGCGCTGCGTGACACGACACCTGCTGTCGAAGAAGTCGCGGGTACCTCCCGGCAAGGGTCTTTTGGATCAGCAGCTCCGACATCTGCCGGAGCAGAGAAAACTGCTCCAGCGGCCACCCCTTGCGGCGGTAATAGCGCGTGAGCGCCTCGTCGAAGTAGCGGCTCTGATCGTAGAGCCCGTCGTAGTGCGCGATGCCCTGGCGACGGACTCGACGAGTCGTGTCGTATTCGTCCCCGATCACGATTCGGCCGATACCTCGCGCGCGCAGCACGGGCAGCGCTCCGAAGAGGAACACCGCGACGGTCCAAAGTCGAATCGGGTACTCGTCCGATCGAATCCGGGAGTGGTCCCTGCGCACAAAGGGCAGGTGTCGGAGCATCCAGGAAAAGACCCGGTCCGAGGAGGTCCACACCCGGGACGTGGTTCCAGGAGCCTCCCCTCGCAGGTACCGATAGGCGTTCCGAGCCGTGAACCAGTGGCGCCCGGATTCGTTGACGAAGACGGAATGGGTTTCGAGACCCATCTCGCGCAGCAACCCGTAGCTCAGCAGGCTGTCCTTCCCGCCACTCGACAGCACCGCGATGCGTGACGGATCTGCAGTCCACCAAGACCGAGCCGAATCGTCCCCCGACCGAGGCCGCTGCCCGGATGGCGCCACGTCCGGAAAGCTCAGCCGAGCCCGCGTGTAGCTCTTCCTCCGAATCGCCGGCAGCCTCCTGGCAGCGCCGGTGATGAACGGATTCGGCTCGAGGAACTTCTTGACATAGATCTCGCGGGCCGTGTTCTCCACCATCTTCGCCAGGAGGGTGCGGTCCGCCGGATCGAACGGGCCGTGCAGCACCAGTTCGTGGCAGAAGAGCCCGTAGTTCAAGGCTACCTGGGCGCCGATCAGGGAAGCGAGCTGCCGGCTCGACTCGTCCTCGGGATCGAAGACCTTCTGCTCCCACCGGTAGAGGAGGTCCGTCTCGGCGACCTTTCCCGCCGCGTGGACCCGATACGGCATGGCCAGGCGGTCGACCCGCAGCCGGACCGGCCCGATCTCCAGCCGATCGATGACCGCGAGCTGAGCCAGCGGGTCCTCGTCGACTAGCATTCTCTCTACCTCAGGCAAAGGGGTGCACTCCTTTCTTTCGCAGGTGCGCGCTCACGGCTCGAACGAGTCGCTCGGCGCCGTCGACGAGCACATCCACCACGGGAAGCCCGAGCTGCTCGCTCAGCCGCTGACAGGCGCCGGAGATCTCCGTCGGCTCCAGGCCCTCATGGTTGAGCGCGATCGCGATCACGGGCTTGCCCGAGATCAGCTCGACGGCCCCGATCTGCTGCTCGATCGGGTGGATCGGATAGCCGGGAAAGCCATCGTACTCACGGCGCATCGGGGCGTGCTGCATGATGACCACGTCCGGGCGCCCTCCTGCCAAGATCTCGAAGCCACCGGGATACGCCGGGTTCATCAGGCTCCCCTGCCCTTCGAGGACCAGCACGTCGGGCGAGGCTTCCTTCCACGCCGACCAGACCGCGTGCTCGATCTCCCCAGAGACGAAGTCGCAGATCAGCGAGTCGAGAACGATCCCGAATCGCGCGCCCTGCATCCAGGCCGTCTGACCGGTGCCGATCAGCTCGGCCGAAAAGCCGGCTGCCTCGCAGTCCTCGACCAGTCGCCAGGCTGTCGTCCGCTTACCCACGGCGGAATCGGTCCCCAGAACGGCGACCTTGAGGCTGGTCACCTCCTCGATCTTGCCGCTGAAGAAGTGGAGCTCCTCCCGAGGCGGCGGCTTGCGCACGTCGCGCAGCTCGACATCGTGCAGCGTAGCGAGATTCACCAGCTCCTCGTCTTCACTGAGGAAGTCATGCAAGCCCGAATCGACAGCGAGGCCGGCACTGATCGCTTGGGCGATGTCCTTTCGGGCTTGCGTGCTGAGTCGGCCGCCGTCGGGCGCCAGTCCGACGACCAGGTGCGTCGCGCTCGAATCGCGCTCGCTCGCTGCCGCAATCGCGTCGCCGATGGAGGCGACGATCGGTATTCCTGCCGGCCGCCCATCCAGGAAATCCCCCGCATCGCGACCCGCGGCAAGGGAATCGACTACCGAGAGAACGCGGTAGCGATTCGTTCGCCGCACCAACCCGTGAGCGGTCTTGCCGTTGGGCGATCCAAAGGCCCCTTCGCAGTAGACGATCGCGTTGCCGTCCATGTTCCTCTCCCTCCCTTACTGACGCCGACCGGTCAGCACGACGACATATCGATCGGGCGGCAGCGAATTGGTGGTGTGACTCCTCAGCAGGACCGCCAACGCGGCACACGAAGCCGGTAGCGCATTGAGGCCTTCCTTCTCGAGCAGCAGCCGCGCATGCTGAAGCATTTTGCGATCGCTGACCGAAGCGGCCTCACCCTCGCTGTCTCTCAGCGCATCGAGAGTGAGGTCGCCATCGTAGGAATGCCAGTTGATCAGGGGCTCGTTGACCGACGTCTCGCGGATCTTTCCCGGGTCGAGATCCAAACACGAGTCGAGTCCCAGTTGAAACGAGCTGACGATCGGGTTCTTACCGAAAGACGATGCCGCTAGCATCTTTGGAATACGCGAGATCTTGCCGCGCCGGTGCAAACGGACGAAGCCCTTGAAGACTCCGGCCAACGTTGTGCCGTTCGACACCGGCACCGCCACGATTGCAGGAGCGTCTCGGAGTTCGTCGTAGACCTCCGTGGCGATCTCGCCGTAAGCCTGCAGCTGGATCGTCGTGTTGGCGCCCCCTGGGTTCGCATCGTAGAGCTCGGCCTCCTCAGCCCTCCGTGTCGAGCACTCGACGGCTCTCTCGTAGTCGCCCGGCGAGCGCTCGATACGCGCGCCGAGGTCCTCGACCTCTTTGATTCTGCGCGTGTGGAACTTCGCCGGAACAAAGACCTCGCACCTGAGCCCGGCAACCGAAGCGGCGAGCGCCAGCGCGGCACCGTAGTTCCCACACGAAGCAACGGTGAGGCCGTCGAAGCCTCGGCGCAACGCATCCGCGACCTGGGCAAACGCGATGCGGTCTTTCTGCGACCCGGTCGGGTTCCCGCCTTCGAACTTCAGAAACAGCTGCCGCAGTCCGAACTCTCTCTCGATGTTGCGCGCACGCACCAAGCTGGTATCTCCGACCTCCGAATCGAAGACGTCCTCGAACGCCTCGAGTCGCTCGTCCAAAGGCCGAGTCGGATCGCGCGCAATCGCCCGCTGTTCCTCGAGTCCGCCGAGGTAGCTGCCGGCCGGCGCCGCCGCAACGGCATCGAGCACCATCGGCGTCTCGCCCGCCGAGAGCTCGGCTTGGCGTGAGGCAGCCGCCCGCTCCTCGCTATCCGTCATCGATCGCTCAGAACGACTTTTCCGATCGGCGCGGTCTCCGCCGCGACGACGCTCTCCGGCCAGCTACTGAGCCCATTCCAGTCCATTCTGCTCCCACATGCGTCGCATCGAACTCCCCGGCCGCAGACCAAACCGAGATCCACGATTCCCCCGCCGGGCCGCGCCTCGTGCCTCTCCTGACGAGACTCGCGAGCCGATGGCCCCATGGATCTGTCTCCGGAAGCCAACGATTCACGCCCCTCTCATCTTCTGTCGTCGAGATAGCAAAGACGGTGCCACGGCTCCAGGGACCGAGAAGCCCTCGAATCGAGCGCCTCCATTCCCTTTCTCCCGGCTCCGGACCGCCGACCGAGCGTGAAGGAAATCGGAACCAGCCACCTGATCCGTGATCGGATCAGAACCTAGCTACCCGTTCTTGTCTTGGCGTACGGATCCGAATCCCGCAAGACACTCGAGGCGCTCGTCGATCGCATGCGGGGCAGGCCTGCTGATTCGACCGTCACAGACTCATCTCGCTCGTCCTCCCCTGAGGGCGAGGGTATCGGCGCTCTCGGAGTCGCTAGAATCCAGCTGACCCGTCGAGCGAGGAAATCCAGAACATGCCGACACTCGCCATTGTCTCGATTGCCCTCGGGGTCGTGCTCGTGACCGGAGCGGCGCTGTGGTTCCTCGTTCTTGTCCCCTGGGGCACCAGGTGGGGTGCGACCAAGGCCGAGGTCGAGCGAACGATGACCGGCGACAGCTGGCTCGACGAGCCTGCCGGACCGCTGTCGCGGGTGCCGATGACGCGGGCGATCTCGATTGCCGCCCCAGCCGAAAGGGTCTGGCCCTGGGTCGCTCAGCTCGGTCGTGGCGCCGGTTTCTACAGCTACGATCGACTGGACAACGGCGGTAAGGTCTCGGCGCGGCGTGTCGTTTCCTGGATCCCGGATCCGCGGCTGGGCGACGCCACGGCCATCGGGTACCTGCGACACATCGAGCCGGGCCGAGAACTCGCATGGTGGCTGTCGGAGGATCCCTTTCTCGGCGCCGCCACGTCGTTGGCCTTCTGTCTCCGGATCGAGCCCGAGGCCGGAGGGACGAGAGTCGTCTTTCGCGTCAGCGGAGGACTCCGGGGTTGGACTGCGCCCTTCTTGCGCAACCTCTTCATCCTGATCGACACGTTCATGATGATCCGACAGCTCAAGAGTCTGCGTGAGCGGGTGCTCGCAGACCTCGCCGGCGAGGCGGCGAGACACGAGTCGGAGGTGGGTGAGCGCGACCAGTATCAACTGTACGAAGTGATCTTTGCCGACGGTTCGAGGGGGGGAGTGGCCGGCAAGGAAAACGGCGCGCGCTGGCGAGAGCGGGCGATGCGGGAGTTGGGCGACCGCATGGGAACCACGCCGAGTCGGTCGTCGTAATGCGTCATTCAGGCGCCGCTT
Organism: Thermoanaerobaculia bacterium; assembly: GCA_945787575.1. Classification (GTDB taxonomy): domain Bacteria; phylum Acidobacteriota; class Thermoanaerobaculia; order Multivoradales; family JAHEKO01; genus CALZKB01. The sequence continues at coordinate 13,310 of CALZKB010000184.1, forward strand.
AGCCCACCATGATGGCAACGATCAATGATCTCGCCCTCTGGGCCGGCCCTCGCCGCCGTCGCCGTGACACCGGCGGCGACACCGGCAGCTGCGGGACTTCAGGAGGAAGTCTCTAGGCCCCCTGAAGGACGTGCTCCACGTCTACCCAGCGGCGCGCCTAACTGAGCAAAAGACAGGTCTTCTGCTCAGGCCGCCGCCAACTCACCTGCCGCGCTCAAGACGAGCCTGAATAGTCAGCGTTCCTTCGCCGAGTGCATGGCTAATGACCCGCCATTGCGGAGGTAGTGCACGAGAAGCAGCATGTCGCTGCCCTGCTTGGGCAGTACCTCGTGCGCCGCACCCGCACGCGGCTTAAAAGACTTATAGTACTCTTGGTGCTCAAATCAGGGTGCTCTTATGGGAGTTCCTCGGAACCCCGTCCCCGCGGCGCAGAAAAGCGGATTCCTACCCTGAGAGCCCGAATAACGGTGTTTGAAGACTCTCCCGTTGGGGTGACCCTAACGGGATTGCTTGGAACCCCTGGGATCTTCCCGCGGGAAAGTCTCGAGTCGACGATGAAGGGGGTTCCAGCCCCTGCCCTCGGCCGCCGCTTTCTCGTCTCGGCCCTGGGGCTATAGACTCGATCCAGGGATGAAAGTCGGGCCTGTGCCACGCTACACATCACTCAGCCGATGATGTCGCCTCCCCTCAAGATCCTGCTCGGTGCGGTGCCGGTTCTGCTGGTTGCCGCCTGTTTCCGCGAGGGCACCCCGGCCGGTGAGACCCTGACCCAGGAGTTCTGGCCGACCGAGGCCTACAGTAGCGAGGCTGGAGGGACCAAGAAGATCCTGCTCTCGTCG
>CALZKB010000185.1 GCA_945787575.1 Thermoanaerobaculia bacterium
TAGGGCAGCTTGTCGCCCGAGAGGGGTGCAATCGAGACCTGCCCGTAGAGCCCGGCAGTATCCGACGCGAGCCTCCCATGGAGCGCCGCTGAACGCGCGTTCGAAGTCCATGCCGCGATCCTAACGTGGCGGAAAACGGTCGGTCTGCGAGCTGTGAGCCATCTCATCATTGGGAGTCGTCGCGCCTCCTATTCCTCCCGATCGATGAGGAGGCCTTCGAGCAAGGCACGGTCGGATGAGGCGAAGAACGAATTGAACGCCCCGGGGTCGTCGAACGCGGTGGGCAACGTCGGAAGTCCGAGTCCCCCATCGGTACCACCGATACCGGCACCCACGCCCTGCTGTGGGCACTCGAGGCCATCCACGTACAGGCAGATGTTGTCCATCCAGCGTGCACCGGGGGTCTGGAGCGTCAGCCCATTGAGACACCAGTCCATGCATCCCTCCCAGCTGAACTCCTTGCATCGGTCGGCACAAAACAGCATGCCCGCCGCTGAATCCTCGGACGCCGCTTCACACACGAAGTCTCCTGCCGGGTCGATACGGACCAGCGGATCACTCGCGTAGCGATCCTCACAGCATCCGTAGGCGCCCAGGATGTCCTCACACTGGCTCGTCCCCTGGATGCAGCTGCTGAGCGCGCTCAGCGCCAGGTCGACCTTCGCGCCGCACTCGCAGGCGACGTCGTCTGGCGCGCAGGTGGTCGTCTCGTCCGGGGGGTCTGCGTTCAGATCCTCCAACTCGGGCTCTACCGGGTCGCCGTTCTTGTCCTTCTTCGCCGTATCGCCGGTCGTGGGATCGACCTCGACCTGCGAACCGTCGTCGAACTGAAGGTCGATGTTTCCGTCTTCTCCCACGCTGATCGCTGCGAAAGGCCCTTCACCGTCCGGGATCTCGGTGAGGTCGTCACCCATCGTTCCGCTGGCGGTGATGTCACCGACTTCATCGGTCACCGTGAACGTACTGTCTTCGGCCAGCGTCAACGTATGCGTGTTCCCCTCGTCGTCCTGCGCCGTGATCTGGATGTTGCCGTTGTCGCTGAAGGAGGCATCACTCGTCGCCGATGTCCCCGCCGATCCCGCCATCAAGGTCGACAAGTCCTGCATCTGTCGCGCAAGCGGGTTGTCGCTCGGGGGGCGCCCGCCGAGAGCCGCAGCAACGCAAGCGATCGCGGTATCGCCGATCGTCCGTGCTTGGGCGAGAACATCATCGGCAACGCCCGAGTCCGACGCCATGCAAGACGAAAACGAAGCTTGGGTTGGCGGGATCGGCGGACCGCCGAGCGGCGGTCCCGCCCCCTCGTCCGGCTCGCACGCTTTCGCCGCGCGGTCGAGAAACGCCTTCTCCTCGTCGTCTCGGTCTGCGGTCCGATGGGCGCGTCCGATGGCGATGATCGAGCGGGCGCGCGAGGTGGCGTCCGCCCGCACCGAGAACGCGTCGTCCGAGAGCTCGGAGACATCGAGGAGCTTTTTCGATCCGTCCGGGCACAGGAGCAGCCCCTGATTCGACAGCGATCGTTCGAGGGCTTGCGCGATCGCGGCAAACTCGGCACTGATGGTCTCGATCGCCGATTGCTCGTAGAGGGCGTACGCATCGGTCGTCTGGAGACAATAGGCGCCGCCGACAACGGTCGCCTTGCAGACGAGCTCCGGAGTCTGCTCTCGCTGCGCGATCTCGAGAACCGCACGGAAATCGCTCTCGACCGACGCGTCGCCTTCCGAGGAGACGGCCGCTCGCAGGCGAGCGACCCGCTCGCACGCCGTCGTCTCGAGACCCTTGCGCTCTGCGCACAAACTCAAGAGCGAGCTTTCGAGGTCGGCGACTTTCGGAGTGCGTTCACAACTCGCGAGACCAAGTGCCGCGAGTGCGACCACCATCAGCCATCGTTGGTTTCGGTTCACGGGGCGACTCCTTCCGCTCGGCGCTGACACGGGCAGCTCACCGCAAGCGCTCGGTTTCTAGAACCTGAACAGGTAGGTGTGTTTCGCGATCGTGGCGGGAGTCTAGCGCGATCGCGGCCCCAAACAGAGGGTGGCACCTCTTCGGCGGGAAAAGCGATTCGAACGCCGTCGCCGGGAGACCCTCGGGAACAGGGTGGTAGCGCTTTTTGGAGACCCCGGGGCTCGAACGCTCGTCAACGCGATTGTCAGGGTATCTCAGGCAAGACCATTATGTTGACATCGCCAGGAAGGCAGTAGCTGTGACAGAAACAGACCTTGTGAATAGCCGCCTCAACGCCTGACACCTCCAAATACTCGATTTCCTCACCAGTTATCTGCGAAAAGTGACGGCGGTTTTGGTTAAGATTTGACGCACTCGTGAACTCGGCGACTGGATTACCACTTCCATCAAAACCCGTTATCACAACTGGCGAGGGGTGTCCCACGTCGTATTGAACCTCCGCCCAACCCGCCGGGAACGGCAGTTCGACACGGACGCCATCGCCGATCCCCACGGTCAGTTCACCGATGCCATCCCCAGGCGCTCCCCACGGACCGACTCCGCGTGGAAACTCATCTATCACAATGTACGGACTGCTCAAGTTCGTGTACACAGCGCGATCATACCGCCAGACATCGGGGAGATTGCCGATCGGTGCCCCCTCGAAGGAGCTGCACCCGTTGGGCTGCTTGACTGTCACTTTGGATGTGCATGCTTGCGACATGTCAGGCGGACCAGCGACGTCGACCGGGTGGAAAGTAACCGCCGTCTCTCCGACTGGAAATGTCGATGGATGATCGTCGTCTATGGGCGGGTTCGAGCGGCAAGTGTGGCTCCAATCAGCCTGTAGCCGATCTTGAACGTCGGCATAGGAAAGGGACGAGTCGCCTTCGCCAAGAATGTGCTCAATGTCATCCGGACAAATGAGTGTCGGATCTTCATTGATGATCGTGACTAGTTCATCCTGAATGTCTGGGCAGAGAGAGTCCGTGGCGGTTAGTCTGATTGTGGCCGTTCCGACGCCGACAGTGCCGAATGAATGCGTAGTTGAAAAGGGCCTTGCACAGTCTGTACATAGCAGGACGGGCTCTTGATCCTGCAACTGAATCGCTACACTTTGGATTAGACCGGTGCCGGACTCAGCGGAGACAGTAACCGAGAGATCATCGGACGCACAGAGATCCCCATTTGAGTCAAGGGACACCGTGGGACGCGCGTTTGGCTGCTTGACGGTCACTTTGGCTGTGCATGTTTGCGACGTGTCGGGCGCACCAGCGACGTCGACCGGGTGGAAAGTAACCGTGGTCTCTCCGACTGGAAATGTCAATGGATGATCGTCGTCTATCGGCGGGTTCGAGCTGCAAATGTGACTCCAATCAGCCTGTAGCCGATCTTGAACGTCGGCATAGGAAAGGGAGGAGTCGCCTTCGCAAAGAAGGTGCTCAATGTCATCCGGACAAATGAGTGTCGGATCTTCATTGATCGTGACTATTTGATCGTGAATGTGTGTGCAGCGAGAGTCTGCGGCGGTTACTTGGATTATGGGCGTTCCGGCGCCGACAGTGCCGAATGAATGTGTAGTTGAAAAGGGACTTGCACAGTCTGTACAAAGCAGGACGGGCTCTTGATCCTGCAACTGAATCGTTACACTTTGGATTCGACCGGTGCGGGACTCAGCGGAGACAGTAAGCGACACATCATCGGACGCACAGAGATCCGCATTCGACTCGAGGGACACCGTGGGACAGTCCCCACTACAGCCGATGATCCCAAGGACCGAAGTGGTCAAGAGCACGAGGTAGGAGATTGAGCGCATAGGCATTTCCCCCGGTGAGGTGCGTTGCTTGGCGACTCGAAGAGGTGATCGATCCCGCTGATTGCGACTTTGGAAGGTGGCTTGAGCCGAAATGCAATTCGCAAAGCTCGGCGTCGTCCGCACCTGCCACTCACGGAACTCGAAACTGGCGTGATGCTAGAGCCGACAACGACGCTGCTCGTGTCCCTGCCGTCGTGATTCCCAAGATTACGAAGACGAGTGCTGCGACAGCGAGGGCAGCGAAAGAAGCGTCGATCATCCTCTGACTCCTAGCCCGTGCCTTCTTGTTCGCACGTGGCCCAGGTGACGCAGGACCACACGGCCATGCCGACGGCCAGTTCATGTCAGACGATAGCAGCTGTACACGTTCAGATTCCGGCAAGCCTGTGGGCTCGAGGCTCACGACGACCCGAGAGGGCCTTTCATTGAGGTCAACCGTGACCTCCAGAATCGACGTCGTAGATCTGTACGTGACTACTGTGCCCTGGTCGACCGGGTCATCCGCACGCGGTCTGAAGCCCAGGTCTCTCAGAAACAAGAATGACTCGGGTACTGCCTCGATGGTCCAACGAATCGCTACGGTAGGAGCGTAGCTCCGCCCAAGTCCCCGCAGATCCGCTGTAACGCGCCCGTCTGTTCAGGCAGACGGCTCTGCCCGCCCGGTGGATTTGCTTGTAGCGTTCGGATTATGTACACTTTATACACGCTCCGACAAAGCTCACCTAGCCAAAGCTAGGGCCGCAAAGCCACGGGTCTTGGTTTCCCGCGGCAGACTCACCTCCACGAGGATCTCAAGACCGCCGGGCTGCCGAAGGGCAGGATCCTAGGACGGCCCTTTCGACAGCGGCGAGGAGAGCTGGATCGACTCCGCCGGCTCTTGGGTGCAAGAGTGAGGAAACGAAGATCAAGAAAGGTGGCTCCGGTCACTTCGAGTTGTGCTCCCGTGGAGACCGGCCAACCGGAGTCGATAGCCCTGGTGAGAGCTCTATCGGACGCTCGGCGCTTAACGCCGGCAGAGGTGGAAGGAGAACGCCGTGTCGCGACGATTGCTTGATTCCTACCGCTATTTGGCTGTTGCGTTGCTCGCTCTCGCTTGGGCAGGGGCTGCGCACCCACAGGACGACTCGAGGTTCACCGTTTCGAACTTTTCCTCGAAAGAGGGCAACACGGGCACGACCGGTTTCGAATTCGACGTTGAGCTGCAGGTGCCGATCTCCGAAACTGGTGACTTCTGCACACCCATTGAATTCGGCTACGAGACCGTCCCAGGAACCGCTGACTATGGTGACGACGACTACGAAAGGACTCATGGTGGGTTCGTGCTGGAGTACGGCGGCCGTTTTTGCACCTCCCGCACCACCGTCACAGTGAGCGTGATAGGAGACGGGATCGAAGAACTCAACGAGACGTTCTTGCTGAAGGTCAGGGCTGTGGTGGGGGAGAGAGCGGAGATAGTGTATGGCACCGGGACAATCTTGAATGACGACACCGCCATGCTGTCGATTCGGGACGCTGAACTTCTTGAGGGGAACTCCGACACTACAGACGCCGTCTTTACCTTGTCGCTGACGAACGAGCGCGACGTTCCGACGAGCGTCGACTTTCAAACCGCAGACGGCACAGCCACGGCGCCAAGCGACTATCAGATGACGATGGGCACTGTCACGATTCCCGCTCGCACGTTCGAGGGGACGATTTCAGTGACCGTCAACGGGGACCGCTTCTTCGAACCTGACGAGACCTTCTTCGTGTTTATCGACTCCAAGGTGAAGATCGTCGACTCGGAAGGCGAGGGAACGATCCTCAACGACGATCCAGAGCCGACTCTCTCGATCGACGACGTCGAAGTGCCGGAAGGGAACTCCCGTACCACCGACGCAATCTTCACCGTCTCCCTGAGTAGCCCTCTCAAGAACGACGTCTCAATCGATTACGCCACCGAGGACGGCACGGCAACCGCGCCGAGCGACTATCAGGCAACGTCGGGAAGCGTGACGATTCTTAAAGGTGACCTCGAAGCACCGATCCCCGTGGTCGTCAACGGCGACACCTTCTTCGAGGACGACGAAACCTTCTTCGTGAACATCGAGGCCGCCGGGGGACCTCCGATCGACGACGGACAAGGGCAGGGCACGATCCTCAACGACGACGAAGTGGAGACCCTGTCGATCGACGACGTCTCCTTGATGGAAGGAGACTCCGGCCTTTCGGACGCCGTCTTCACGGTCTCTCTGAGCAGCCCCCGCGAGGACGACGTCTTCATCGATTTCGCAACCGCCGACGGCACGGCGAGCGCCGGCCCGGACTACCGGGCCACGGAAGGAAGGGAGATGATCGAGGCCGGCGACACGACGACGACGATCGAAGTGCCGGTCGTCGGGGACGTCCTCTCCGAGCCCAACGAGACCTTCTTCGTGAACATCGAGTCGGTCGAGGGACCGCCGATCGCGGACGGGCAGGGTGTAGGCACGATCCTCAACGACGACGGTGTGGCGGTCCTCTCGATCGACGACGTCTCGGTGCCGGAGGGCAACACCAGCCTGGCGAACGCGGTGTTCACCGTCTCACTGAGTGTCCCCAGCGCGGTGGACGTGTTCGTCGACTTCGCCACCTCCAACGGCACGGCCAAGCGGGGGGCGGACTATCGAAAGACGGAAGGCAGGGTGGTGATCCCCGCCGGTGAGACCTCGGCGACGATCGAGATTCCGGTCGACGGCGACACCGACGTCGAGGCGGACGAGAGCTTCTTCGTCAACCTCGTCGGCTCGAGCGGTCCGCCGATCGCTCGCGCACGGGGGGTGGCGACCATCGTCAACGACGACCTGGAGCCGGAGACGAGCGAGATTCGCCTCTCGTCGGTGCCGACCGTGAGCGAAGGAGTCGGCTCGGCCGAGGTGCTGGTGGTGCGATCGGGCGCGAGCTCGGGCGCCGCCAGCGTGACGGTGACCGTGTCCAGCGGCACCGCGACGGCGGGAGCGGACTTCGAGGCGGTCGACACGGTGGTCAGTTGGAGCTCCGGCGAGACCGGAACCAGGTCCGTGGACGTCGCGATCTTGGATGACAGCGCGGTGGAGGGAGACGAGACCGCGGCCGTCGCGCTCTCCGCCCCGTCCGGCGCCTCGCTGGGGACGCCGGCCACCGGCGAGCTGCGAATCCTCGACGACGACACGGCGGAAGAGGTCGAGGTCGTCGGCGAGACCGAATCGACCGCGACGGTCGAGGCCGAGGCCGAGCTCAGTGTGAGGGTGCTCGACGGAGAGGGTAATCCGGTGGAGAACGCTCTGGTCGAGTGGGCGGTCGAGGGTGGCGCCGAGCTCGTCGGCGGCCCGGAAGATCGAACCGACTCCGAGGGGATCAGCTCGCGCACGCTCGAGCTCGGTGACGTACCGGGGACGGTGGTCGTCACCGCGACGCTCGCCGCCACCGGCCAGACGATTCGCTTCACGGTCGTCGTCGAAGGGAATCTCGGAGAGCTCTTCCCGGAGTCGGGTCCCGAGACCGGAGAGGCGTCGGTGGCAGCGGTGCTCGACACCGCCTGCGTGTCGGCGACGGGGCAGTTCGGTGAGTTCTGCACCTATCTGTTCACGCTACCCGGCCCCGCCGACCAGCTGGCGGTGCTCGGTGAGATCACGCCGGAGGAGATTCCGGCGCAAGGGACGATGAGTCTCGAGTCGGCGCAGATCCAGCTGCGCAACATCGGCTCCCGCCTGGCCGCCCTTCGCAGCGGCGCGACCCGGCAGGCGGTCACCCAGCTGGCCCTCGACATCAACGGCCGGCCGGTGCCTTGGGAAGCGATCGTGGCCGCGATGGCCCCGGCCAAGGAGCTCGAGCTCCCCGACTTCGCCGAAGCGTTCCAGGACGCGGAAGAGGAGGAGCCGGCCGCCGCCACCGACGTCGCCGACCTCGACGCGCAGCCGCGGCTCGGCTTCTTCATCAACGGCCGGGTCTCGATGGGCGACCGCGGCACGACGTCGAACGAAGAAGGGTTCGACGTCGACGCCCAGGGGGTGACGGTCGGCATCGACTACCGCGCGAGCGATCGCTTCGTCTTCGGTGGGGCGCTGGGCTACCTCGACACCGACCTCGAGCTGGTCGCCGACGGCGGCGGCCTCGACGCCGAGGGTACGGCGCTGGCCGCCTACGCCACCTACTTCCGGGAGGCGTTCTACCTCGACTGGGTGGTCGCCTTCGGCGAGAACGAGTACGACGTCGTCCGCCATGTCGATCTGCCGATCCCCTTCCAGGGCCAAAGCCGGTGGATCGCCCGCGGGAGCCCGGACAGCAGCCAGTTCTCGTTGGCGATGTCCGGTGGCTACGACCGGCCGGTCGGGGCGGCGACGCTCGGCTTCTTCGGCAAGGCGAGCTATGTCGACGCCGACGTCGACGGCTACTCGGAGACCGGAGGAGGCCCGTTCAACGTGTTCATTCGCGAGCAGGACATCACTTCGCTGCTGGGCGAGGCGGGATTGGAGTTCTTGCGCTCGGTGAGCCGCAACTGGGGAGTCATGCAGCCGAGCGTGCGGCTGGCCTACCTCCACGAGTTCGACGATGACACGCGTCTGATTCGAGGCGGCTTCCTCGGTGATCTCAGCGCCAACGAGTTCGTGCTCGCCACCGATCCTCCGGATCGTGACTTCTTCAACCTCGGCGCCGGGCTGACCTTCGTCTTCACCAAGGGCAGGTCCTGCTACGTCTACTACGACACCGACCTCGAGCGCGACGACTTGGAGATCTTTACGCTCTCCGCCGGTTTCCGCTGGGAGTTCTAGACCCTTGGCGAGCAACTCCAGGAGGTCCTACCCGTCCCTCCAGATCCTTCGTCGGCCAGGGACGTTGTCTCGCGCACTGAGGCCCTGGCTGCCCGGCGACCGTGGAGGGCTGGGCCGCTACTCTCCTTGGGTTCAGCACTTTGTAAGATTCTTGTACACGAAGAGTGCTGGGAGAAGGAGGTGAAGGCCTGGGGAGGTCGCCTCGGCGTTCTGCATGGATCGATCGAGTGCGCCTCATCGGGCCAGAAGCGAGGCCCGGTGTCGACTTCTGATAGCTCGAAGACAAGTGGCCGCTGGCGGCCAGAACCGTCTGGGCGGGCCGTTGCCGGGCCAATCCGGCTGGCCGCCCTCTGTTGCAGCTTGCTATGGGGCTGCTCAGGTGAGTCCACGGTGGAACAGTGCGACCTGGCGTGCGCCAACTGGGCGACGCTGCTCACCGAGCGCTATGCGGAGCATCCCGAGCTTCGCGATTGGATCGCCTCTTGTGAGAGGGCGACGCGGTTGCTCGAACGGGCCGACCTCGAGCTTCCCAGCGAGGCCGTGACGTCGTGTGCCATCGAAGCGAAGAGCCTCGAGACGTATCTCGACTGCGGCTTCTACGCTTCGGCGGACTACTCGATCGAGGCGGCGAACAGCGGGCTCGAGCCTAGTGGCGCCGAGGGGAGCCCGGAGGATCAGGGAGGGATCGCCGAGCCTGGGACAGCAACCACGACCGGGCGGGAGACGCGAGGCGAACCAGGGCGCAGCCGGACCCGAGAAGCAGTCGCTCCGACGGAGCAGCCTCGAGAGGCAAGAGCTCCAACCGTTGATCCAGCCCAGTTCGCAGGGGAGTGGACGCTGGTCTCATACAACGGCAGGCCGGCGGGACAGCGACAGGTCCTGGAGGTCCGCGTCGTCGGGGGCGCCGGCAAGGCCGAGCGCAGGACCTACGGCTTCGTAGATCGCGTCATGGACAGGAACGAGTACAAGGCGACGGTCTCGGGAGATGTCCTGAAGATGACCCAGGGCGGCGGGCGGCACGAGGGGAGCACTCTCTTCGAGTATCCGTGGAGTCAGCACGACCGCGCCGAAATCTCGAAGATCCTGGCTTCGGGAGGCGTCGCGGGTGACGAGCAGGGTGGGTTGTACCCGGGTCAGTGGTTTCATTGGGATTTCTACGTGGCCTGTCTGGGCAGGCTCAGCGGAGAGGAGTCGCTCGAGGTCAACTGCAAGTGGTCGGGCAAGGGCGAGACGAACGAGACGGAGTGGATCTACTCGCGTGCCGATGAGCCGGGCCGAACCGCGTCGAAGGCTGGGCTGACCCCTGGGGGCTTGGAGGTCGGTCCAAAATCGGTCGCGGGCCAGTCGGCAAAGGCGACCCTCGAGATCGTCCACGTCAATCGGCTGAAATCGGTCACACTCGCCATCTCGATCGGTGACCGAGAGGTCTGGTCGGGCATCCTGGAGGGGCCGAAGAACATCGTAAAGCGCGCGGCAGGAAGAGAGGAACGGGTGACCGCGCCCGCCTCTCCGGGCCGACACACCGTCACGGTTCACCTGGTCGGCGGCAAAGGCAAAGTGGACGTCACCGAGTCGATCGATGGGCGCTTCGGCCAGGGAGAGGTCAGGACTCTGCGCGTGATTCTGCGGGCGAACCGGAACATGCGGCTCGAATGGCAAGACTAGGTTCGGCTCGACTCGGTTTCTAGAACCTGAAAAGGTCGGTGTGTTTCGCGATAGTGGCGGGAGTCTAGCGCGATCGCGGCCCCACAGAGGCTTTCACGGCTAGGGTGTTGCTTTCCCGTCGTACCCGTCTAGCCGCCGTTCGGCCCCCGTTCGATGAGTCGTCCAGCCCCACAACGAAGGCTGGTGCTCGCCAA
>CALZKB010000186.1 GCA_945787575.1 Thermoanaerobaculia bacterium
CTCGCGCACCAAATTGTCGGCGTCGCGCACATAGCTGGTCTCGCGGCCGATCGGGTCGGTGACGCGGACCAGCGCGCCGAACTCGTTGACCTCGGTCTCGTAGAGATTGCCCTTCGCGTCCTGGAGTTTGGTAATCCTGTCCGCCGGCAGCACATACCTGTCCGGGCTGCCCTCCGTGCCGAGGCCCGAGCCGAAGTCGCTGAGGCCCAGCGAGCCGGAGATGCTCGCCGTGATCGACGTCCCGTCCGGGAAGCCGGAGCCGGTCCACTGCCCGGCGAAGCCGTAGTCGTGCGTGGTCACGAACCCGCGCGCCGAGGCGGTATCGGTCAGCAGCGCGCTGTCGGCGTAGCGGTAGCGCACGACGCTGCCGTCCGGGTACGTCACCTTCAGCAGCGTGCCGAGCGGATCGTAGGCATAGGCCGTGACGCGCTCGGCCGGGTCGGTGATGGTCTCCAGCTGCCCGGCGGCGTTGTAGACGAAGGTCGTGATGAGGTCGCCCGGTGTCTTGACGATCCGGTCGAGCCGCCCCTCTGCGTCGTAGATGTAGGCGGTGGTGTTGCCGTTGGTGTCGATCGCGGCGGTCTGCCGGCCGTCGGCGTCGAACTCCATGGTCACGCCGTCCTTCATGATGCGCGTGAAGCCGCCGCCGTCGTTCTTCGCCATCACCGAGAAGTCGCTGACCGGCGAGGCATAGGCGACGCTGACGCCCTCGCCGAAGACGCGGACCTTCCACGAGCGGATGTCGTGCTTGTTCCAGGCGCTGCCGGTGCCCGAGGTGAAGCCCATATAGGCCGTCGTCGATCCGATGGTCGCCGGGATGTCGACCACGCGAGTGAGCGTGGCCGCGACAGGCCGGTCGGGCGTCTGCGCCAGGCGCACTTCGAGTGTCTTGCTGCTGCCGATGTAATCGACCCAGGCGTACCACACCGCGCCGTTGTTCATCTCCGGGCTGACAGGCGCGGTCGCCACCGATATCAGGCTGCCGTTGATGTCGATGCCGATATGGTTGCCGTCGGGGTCCCGTACGGCGGGGTATCTCGAGGGGCTGTTGAAATAGGTATCGAATTCCACGGCGACGCTGGGGGCGATGCCCCCGTAGCCAATCCCGACGCCCAAGCCGCCGGTGACCGCCGGCGAATTGACGATGGCGAAGGTGATGCCGTCAGCGCCTATGCCGTCCCCGTCGCTGATGCCGCCGGATCGCGTGAACTGGAACGTGAACGCGGAGCTGAAGGAGAGCGTCTCGCCGGTTTCCGAGACCAGTGGTACGGGCACGTCGAGGAAGGCGGTGCTCGCCTGCCTCAAGGCGTTGGTCAAACGCAGCACGGTCTGGCCGCCGAAGATCACCGGCGTCGCGTTGATGTTGACCGCCGCGCCATTGACCCGGAACTGGGTCAGGTCGGAGAAGTCCGGGAACTCGATCGGGGCCCGATCGGCCACGATCGGATCGAAGACGACCGTGGAGCCGTCACCCTCCTCGAGGACAAGGCGGCCATCATTCTGCTCGGTGATCCGCTGCAGGCCATCGATCGACCAACCGGCGCCGAAGGGGCTCTCCCTCCGGTTCGCCACAATGACCCGGCCTTGAGCCGCGGCGCCGACCTTGGAGCAGGCGTAGCTGCTGGAGGCAACGTAGGTGTAGGGATAGCTGCCCGACGGCAGATCACCGGCGTCGAACTGCAGCGCTTGGCGGACCGGTACGCCCGCAGCGACGGGTGCCGGGTTGGTCGTGCTGGTAAAGACCGGCCCGGCCACCAGGCTGCCACCAACTTCGAGGCGGCCGGTGATGGCCGGGGGCAGGCCCGTGTTGTTCGGAAAGGTGACTTCGGCCGCCACGACGGGCAGCGGGTCGGCCGAGGCCGAGTTGTAGACGAATCTGAGGTCTTCGGACTGCCCCAACCACCGGTATCCGGGCAAGGAGAAGGTCTGGGATAGATTGCCGTCAGCAAGCGGCATCGGACTCCTGTTGAAGCCGTTCTCGTCGCGCGCGACGGCGACCGTGGGCGCCCGCGGCACAGTGAAGACCAGCGTGCCGGTCGTGATCACATCGGAAGCGGTGATGGTCGTCAGGTCCGTGACCGTACCGAGGCCAATCGGGGCAAAAAGGCCGCTCGCCAAGTCGAGGGCCCAGACCTCCGTCTCGCTGCCGACGGGGAGGTTGTCGTTGTTGGGCAGGGTGATCGTGGCGGCGGGGTTGAACACCAGGCCCAGCGGCTCGATCGTCACAATGTTGCACGGCGAGATGAAGGCCGGCAGGAGGGTGAGGGCCTGCTCTGGCGGCACGTCGGAAAGGCTGATCGGGCCGGTGTAGGCCGATCCGTTGAGTGTAGCGGAGCCGACCGCAACGGTCAGGCCCGCGCCGACCGTGCTGTTCGTGACGGTAGTGGGGGTGGTGCTGAGCGGGTCGTAGTCCGCGCTGCTGGCGAGGTCGACACGTGGCAGGAAGAAGGGCTCGCTGCGGTCGTTTGTGACGCGCGCAATGACCGTGACGTCTTCCCGGATCGAGGCATAGGGCGTGCCGTCCGGCAACGGCTCGCCAAAGCGCACCGCAGTTCCGCCGTCGATCTCGAGAACTCGGTCGGGGCCGGCCGTGACGCCGGTCAGGGTGAACACGCCGCTGGCGTTTGTTGTGGCGCTGGCCGTATCGCCGAGCAGCTTCACCGTCGCGTTCTCGACCGCGACGTCGAGCCCCAGGGCCTTGGCGTTGGCGTCAAGCACGACACCCCTCAAGGCCGTGGCGCCGGTGACCGGCGCGCCCGTCACCGTGATAGTGACGGGTTCCGAGTCGGACGCCAGGCCGTCGCTCGCGATGAAGGTCAGGAGATGGTTGCCGACCTGTCCCGCGTTGGGTTTGAAGGCGAAGTCACCCGTGACGGCGTCGAGCGTGGCGCCCTCCGGCAGCGGCAGGGGCGCGGCGCGGAAGAAGACCGTGTCGCCGTCGGCGTCGCTGCCCTTCAGAGTGAAGCGCAGCGTCGAGCCGAGCGCGACGGTCTTGTTTCCGACCGGGTCGAGCAGGGGCGGCGTGTTGACCAGACCGTCGCCGGCGCGCACGGCCACGATGTCGGGAAGCGAATCGAACGCGCCGTCGTTAACCGTCAGCTCCGCGATGTACAGGCCCGAGGTGTTCGCCGTGAAGCTGGGTTTGGGGCTGGTCGGGTTGGCCAGGCTCGGCGCGCCGGGCCCGGTCGGGAACAGCAGCTGCCAGGAGAAAGTGAGCGGCCTGCCGTCCGGGTCGCTGGAGGCGCTGCCGTCGAGCGTCACGAGTGCGCCCTCGATCGCCTCCTGGTCCGGCCCGGCATCGGCGATGGGCCGGTTCGCGTCCGCAGTCACGGTCGCCTGGTCGGGCGCGGAGTTCTCAAACCCGTCGTTGACGATGAGCTGCACCACGTAGTCGCCGGCCAGGTCGGCCACGAAGGTGGGGTTCTCGAAATCGCCGCCGCTCAGCACTGCCGCGCTGCCCAGAGGCCTTGAGACGAAGCTCCAGGCGTAGGTGAGCGGATCGCCGTCGGGATCGTTGGAGGCGCCGCCGTTGAGCGTGACGATGCGGCCGTCGGGGATCGGCACAACCTGGTCCGGGCCGGCGTCGGCCACCGGGGCCTGGTTGACCGCAGTGACTGTTACCGAGATCGGCAGCGAGGCCTCGAAGCCGTCGTGAACCACGAGCTCGATGACATAGTCGCCGACCGCGTCGGGCGTGAAGACCGGCGTCTCGGCTGTCGGGTCGGAAAGCGCGGCGGTGCTACCGAAGGGCCGGGTGGTGATCTGCCAGAAGAACGCGAGCGTATCGCCGTCGTCGTCGCTCGAGGCCGTGCCGTCGAGCGTCACCGGCGTGCCGACGTGGACCCGCTGGTTGTCCGCACTGGCAACGGCGACCGGCCTGTGGTTGGCCTCGGCCACCACCGTGAGCGGCAGGCTCGTCTTGGGAAACGCGAGCGGGTTGGCGAGGGGCACGGTCTCGCGCAGGATGAGTTGGGCCAGGTAGATGCCGGGCAGGTCGGGCGTGAAGCTGGTCGCCGGGAGGAAGGGCGCGGCGATCGTGGCGGCGCTGCCCTCCGGCTTGGCGATCAAAGCCCAGAAGTACTCGAAGGGATCGCCGTCGACGTCGGTCGAGCCGGCGGCGTCGAGCGGCACCGGGATGTCGCGCAGCACCCGCCCGTCCGCACCGACGCTGGCGAAGGGCCGGGTGTTGATCGTGGTGATCAGAACCGTGTCGCGCGCCTTGCGCGGTGTGCTGAGGAGCGCGCCGTCGTCGACCTCGAGCTGGTAGACGTGGTCGCCGAACTTGCCGAGGGTGATGGTCGGGTTGGCGATCGTGGGGTCGGAGAAGGCGTCGCGGCTGCCCTTGGCGTCGGCCAGAATCGACCAGGAGAAGCGGAGTGGGTCTCCGCTGCCGCCGGCCGAGGCGCTGCCCTCGAGTTGCACGGTCGCGCCGATCGGAACGGTCTGCGGAGGGCCCGCCTCGGCCGCCGCCAAAATGTTCTCGGTCGAGATCAGCACGGTGTCGGGGCGTGACGGCCCCTCGTCGTCGGCGACGATCAGCTGGGCGACGTAGTCGCCCGGCACGTCGACCGTGAAGCTCGGCCGGACGCTCGTCGGATCGTCGAGGCCGAAGGGGCGCTCCGGATCGTTCAGTAGCGTGCTGTCCGCCGGCACCGAGACCAGCGCCCAGCGGAAGCTCAACAGGTCGCCGTCGACGTCCGAACTGCCGCCCGCATCGAGGGTGACCAAGTCGTGCTGCGCGACGCTCCGGTCCGGTCCGGCGTTGGCCACCGGCGGGGCGTTGACGGTCGAGATAGTAAGCGTGTCGCGGTCGACCTCGCCCGACTCGTCGGTGACAGTGAGCTGCAAGACGTAGAGCCCGTCCTTGTCGACCACCAGGGTTGGGCGCACGTCCGCCTGGCTGGCCAGCTCCTGGGCAGAGAGGAAGGGCACCGAGATCAGCTTCCAGTCGTAGGCCAGCTGCTCGCCGTCGGCGTCCGTCGAGAGGCTGCCGTCGAACTGCTCGGTCCAGCGGTTGCCGACCTTGGACCTGACGTCTGCGCCCGCCTCGGCGACCGGGGCGACGCCCTCGGTGCTGATCGCCACCAGGTCGGGCTCGCCGGACGCCGTGCCGTCGTTCACCGTCAGCTCGGCGACGTACGTCCCCACCGAAGTCACGACGAAGCTGGGGCGCAGGGTGTTCGGCTGGGCAAGTGCCGCGGGACTGCCGTCGGGGGCCCGAAGCGTCCAGCTGAAGCTCAGCTGATCGCCGTCGAAGTCGTTCGACCCGCTGGCGTCGAGCACCACCATGTCGTTCAACGCAACCGCGTGATCGGGGCCGGCGTTGGCCACCGGCGCGGAGTTCGTCGTGCTGATCACGACCGTGTCGAACGCCGAGGTCCGATTGCCCTCGGTCAGCTGCAGCCGGGCGGTGTAGATGCCTGCTACGTCGACCGTGAAATGCGGCTTGACCGCGTTCGGGTCGCTCAGGCTCGCGGCGCTGCCCGCCGGCACCGTCAGCTGCCAAGCGAAGTCGTTCACCATGCCCTTGGGGTCGGTGGAGCCGGAGCCGTCGAGCACTACCGTTTCGTCGAGGGCCGCGGTGCGATCCGGCCCGGCGTCGGCGACCGGCGGCGGGGTGCCCTGGGCCTGCGCCACGGGGTAGAGCTGCGCGCCGTCGCCCGGCCAGCCCGGCAACAGATCGCGCCAGGGCACCGTCGGCCCCAGCAACGCGCCCACCAGGCCAAGGACGATGACGACAAGGATGCTGCGCTCGCGGACGGTCATGACGGCTCTCCTCGCCGGCCGCTCTCGGCCGGCCAATCTCCTATTGGGTACCCGACGGCGGAAGCTGGCCACCGACGCGGGTCCCGTGGGTTGAAAGGCTCTTTCTGCATGATTGGGGGCAACGAGTGCGGCGAAGAGTTCGACCGGGCTCCGATGGCGTAAACCACCGGGGTTGCGATCGGTTTGCCCGCTACGAGCGCCATAGATCTTCTCCCCCCTGCCGGGCGGCCGCATGGCGCGCGGCCCGCCGAGATTTCTCCTTATCCGGAGCCTGCCCCAAACACGAGAGATCAGGCCCAGCTCAGCAGCTACTTGTTGTCAGCGTTCGGGAGAATGGGAGAAATCGTCAAGTGACTTATATATGGCAAGTTGTGGAAAACTTTCAAAATATCCGCAATTTCAAGTAGTTATACTAAAATCACGTTTTCGTGATCAGGGTATCGGCAATCACGCGGGAATAGCTGAGATGTCGGTCGACGGTGTTGTCTATGACCCAGATCGGGCACAGCGTCTCATCACGATTTGTGAGCGCACGACCTAGCACCCGCCCGAAGCCTGCCGATACTCCACTTCGACTGATCCATTGGGCCGCAGCACGACAGCAAGGTCGTCGTCGCTCTCCCGTATGTACACCCTGAAACCCTTCCGTGGTGCCATTCGAGTTCCGTGTTGGCCGTGTCGTTGGCCGTTTCGTCGTCGCCCGGGCCGGTGCGGAACATATTCATGAGCGGGATGCCGAGCGCCAGGTAGCGGTTGGCGGCGACTATGGCCGGGATCGGCCGTTGGCCGTGCTGGTAGATCGTCTGGCCGGTGACCGTGGCGCCGCCTTTCGTGCTTGGACGATCGGACTCTCAGACTGAGTGACCGGTTCTGGGGGGGGCAGGTCACTGGTTATCAGGATTCGACGGGTGAACTTCGTGCACGCGTTCGGTCATCATCCTGATCGTCCTCCTACCCGTTGCGATCTGGATAGCAAGGCCTAGAAAACCAAATATCGCCCCGAGGACGCAGACACTGCCCGGAAGTAGGGACTGACCGTTCGAAAATGCAAGCCAGGCGAATACGGCGAGTGCGACAGTAAAGATCGCAATATAAAAGAGTACGGAAATCCAGACGGGTTCATATTCCCACTTAATGAGAAAGTCCAAATCCGAACCGGTCAATTTGCCGTCTGTACCAGTCCAGCCGAGAACCCGATCTCTAGTTTTATTGAGGTGATAGATTACACTCATCGCACTTCCAAAGGTTGCCCATACAGCAGCAGCAGCCAAAGCGATCGTCTTTATGTCATTCGTCTCCATAACACCCGTCTCCTTCACGTTGCGCTGAATGCCTGACTGCCCACCTCGTGGCTTGCGTCGCCCCAACGGCTAGCGTCGCTTGCCAGAGGGACACGAAGGAGTCTGGTGGACTTCTCCGGTCTGGCCGGTCACAGCGCATTCGACAGGGTAATCTGCCGAGGCGGCCTTGCTTACGCCTTCCCACTGCCCGGAGCGCCGCGAAACAACTTGTAGACCCCGGACAACACGTTAGTTGCCGACTTGACCGACTCGGCCGCTCCGCCACCAAAGATCAAGCTGGGAAGATCGAAAAGCCGCTTGCCGGCCTCCTTGGACGCAGAGTTGAGGAACGTATGGAACAACGACTTGAGATCGGCTCCAGGGGGTGGGGTGACTTGCTTCAGGCTTCTGATCGCCTGTTCCAGCTGCTTTCCCTGCTCTTCGGTCAGCAGAGAAGCTATCAGGCTGCTGAACAGGTCAAAATCGAACTCCAAAAGCCGCGGGTTGAATGTCGAATCAGTCAGGCCCCTGAAATGCTTCACGATGTGGTGTTCCAGAGCTTGCTTTGCCGCTCGACTTTCGAGGCGAATCTTTACCGTGCCCTTGGCCGGGTCCACCTGGGTCGTCGTGTAGGGGCCACTGAGTTGCTCACGGAGCCAGGCAAGCTCGTTGTCGGATATGCGCTGATCCCGCAAATCCATCTCGTACACCAAAGATCGCACCTTGGTATCTGATATCTTCAGTGCGCGGCTGATCTCGTAGTCCGACCGGCTGTCCCCGAAGTATCCC
>CALZKB010000187.1:0-18007 GCA_945787575.1 Thermoanaerobaculia bacterium
TCCACCAGCCAGTACCAGTTGAACGTCGATTCCACGACCACCCCGACGAGCTCTTCTCGATACGGCTCGAGCTCACGAAGGATGGTGCTCAACCGATTCTTGACCTTCTTACTCAGATGCTCTCGATCCGTCTCGTCGATCACGCACAGGTGGCTACTCGTTGAGTGCAAGTCGATCCCGCAGTACAGTGCCAAGGGCTCCTCCTTTCAAGGGGATTGATCGTCTTCGAACAGGGTACTTCCTGTTCGGAGGAGGAGCCCTCTAGATGATTCTCAGTGCCTGAAGGAGAACGTCATGACGGAGGTTCGGACTCCGGGATCGATGCTCACGCTGGCCCTGGCATCCCCGAGGGTGCTCAAGATCATCGGCGGAGGTGGTCTCCTCGTTCTGTCGATCGCCTTGGGCATGGCGTCTAGCGCAAGCGCCCAGGAGGACGGCAACCCGCCCGAAGAGGCGGCAGCAACGCTGGAAGCGGCGCTCGAGGAAGCGGCCGGGGCCGAGAGCCGGTTCGATCGGATCAGGAAGTACACGTCCATTCGCGTTCCCGAAGCGATGATCGAGGTCGCTCCCGCCAGCGAGCATGTGGATCTCGTCGTGCGGAACCGGTACGTCACCACTTTGCGCGCCTCGGTTCTCGCGAATCCGCCGGAGGCCCGGGCTGCGGAAGCCGTAGAGATTCTGGGCGAGCTGGCCGGCGAGGGCCGGGTCTCACCCGTCGAGGTGTTCTCCCTCGAGCAGGGAGTGCTGTTCGTCATCGCCGACAGACCGGTCTTTGCGATCGCCCACGAGGATCTCGACGTTATCGGCGGAGAGACCCTCGAAGACCGAGAGACAGAGGTGATGGCCAATCTCGAGCTGGTTCTGGCGGAGATGGTCGAGCTCAAGGACCTGGGGACTCTCGTCAGAGGAATCGGGAAGGCCCTTGCGGCGTCGCTGCTCTTCGCGTTCGCCCTCTGGGTTCTGCGACGAATCAGACGAGTCATCGACGAGAGGTTGCTGCCGGCCCTCGACGCGCGGCTGCGAGAGTCGATCACCCGACGCATCGGAGAAGGCGCGAGAGAGGAGTTTCGTTTCCTCAACGCCCTGCGGGGTCTGGCGAGGCTTGTTCTCGGGATCGCGTTTCTCGCCCTGGCGTACATCTGGCTCGCGTTCTCGCTCGAGCAGTTCCCCTACACCCGTCCCTGGGGTGAGTCGCTCGGCGAGACGCTCGTCGATCTGCTCGCGTGGCTCGCCGACGGGGTGGCGCGCGCCATTCCCGGTCTATTCCTGGTCTTGCTGATTCTTCTCTTGGCTCGTGTGACCTCCCGCCTGGTTCGAGGCCTCTTCGAAGCGGTAGAGAAGGAGCGACTCCAGTTGCCGGGTCTTCACCCGGAGACGGCCCAACCGACCCGTCGGATCGTCAACACGCTGGTCTGGCTGGTGGCGATCGTTGTCGCGTATCCCTACTTTCCAGGCAGCAGCACCGCAGCGTTCAAGGGCTTGAGCGTCTTCGTCGGCCTGGTGGTGTCGCTGGGCTCGACCGGCATCGTCAACCAGGCGATGAGCGGCTTGATGCTGATGTATTCGCGCGCGTTGAGGCCGGGGGACTTCGTCAAGGTCGGCGAGGTGGAGGGCGCCGTGACCCATCTCGGCATGTTGTCGACCAAGGTGCGGTCACTGAAGAACGAGGAGGTGACCGTCCCCAATGCGGTCGTGATCTCAGGCGAGACGATCAACTACAGCCGGTTCGAGCGCGAGGGTGTGGCCATCACTACCTCCGTCACGATCGGGTACCACACTCCCTGGCGGACGGTCCACGCGCTTCTCGAGGCCGCGGCCGAGAAGACTCCCGGCCTGCGCCACGAGTCGAAGCCAAGGGTGCTGCAGACCGCGCTCTCGGACTACTACCCTGAATACAGGCTTGTCGCGGCAATCGATCGACCCCAAGAGAGAGCCCGGGTCCTTTCGGTCTTGCACCAGAACATCCAGGATCTCTTCCACTCCAACGGCATCCAGATCATGTCGCCGCACTACGTGGCTGATCCTCCGGAGCCCATCATCGGTTCTACCGACGAAGCCTGAGCGGAGTCTCACCAGGACCGAATACGGGTTACGACGTGAGGGCTGAGTCTGGGTATCTCCCGAGCCGGAAGGCCGGGCCTGTCCGTCGCGGTAGAACCTTGGGCTGGGCCGACGTTCCGCGTCTCTCGGCCCCTCATCCCGACGCCGTTCGAGCGTCTGCTCGAAGATCTGGCTGTGGGCAAAGGCGACATCGTCGCTGCCGGGCTGACGGTGACGCCGGAGCGGCCGCCGACCGCCTGACTTTCCTGGTGCCGGTAGATTACATCTCCTGGACCGAGGGGATTGCAGCGGCGGCCGAAGGCCCGTTCCGCCAGGCGGCGACGGGTCTGGAGATTGCCTCGAAGGAAGTCTGGTTCCGAGGTCGGGCGTCGCAGCGCTGCCGCGAGGAGCTGACCACGCGGGGTTGGCAGGTCTTCGACAACGTCGACCTTAAGTCCGAGCCAGGCGCTGCACAGTGACCCCATTCTCGTCACGGCGACGAGAGCGAGGGCGGGAGTTGCCCGAAGAAGAGAGAAGCGACGTAAGCCGCTGAAAGCAACAGCTCGGCGAAGAATCAGGACGACCTCGCTCCCACTGTTTGCTCTATGTTTGCTCGGCAGGGCGACGATCAGTGAAGTGGAGCTTCGTTGGTGTGATGTTACAGATCCAGCCGGACAAGGCTGACTCTGTCAGAGTCGGGGATGTCCAAGGAGATCTGTATGACCAACGAGCAGCGAGAGATTCATTGGAAGAACGAGTCCTCGAGCACGCCGAGCGCGTGGGGAACGTAAGCAAGGCCTGCGGGTATTTCGGCGTCGCGAGGTCGACTTTCTACGTATGGCGAGCCAGGTATCGAGAGCTCGGCGACGAGGGCCTGAAGAGCTGGATCCTGAGCGCCGCCGTTCCCTTCCAGGTGGTTCTGTTCAGCCGAAGCGTTGGCTGGCCCTGCGACGATAGGCGCCCAGCGAGCTGCCACGCCTGTCGGCTCGCGCCCGAGATTGTCGGTCGTCCTGGTTAGCCCCACCCCTGCGTCCACCCGAGATTCCGAAACGTCAGGAATCCGTACTGCTCGCCGGAACTCTGTTGCGCGCTGACCAGTGCGCGGTAGTCATAGCGAGTGTCCTGACGACCTGACCCCCTCTTGCTGGCACGGCCTCGCAGGGGCTCGGTCAGCCTGGGCGAAAATGCCCTAGAGCCGGAAAAAAGGGCACATGTCGGCGATTACCCATGGTTTTTCTGGGTAGGGTACTGGGGGTCACTGTACCTCCGCTTAACCCATTTGGAGGCAAGGCCATGAAAAAAAAGCGAAATGGAAACAACGGAACAGGTGGGGGTTCCAAGGAGCCGAAGCTGCGCGCACTGACGGTTTCACAGCTGGTCGCAATAGAGCATCTTCTGGTCGGGGCAACCGACGCCGAGGCTGGCAAGGCTGCTCGCAAGGTCGCGCGAAACGGTCTGGCGCTGGAGGCATCGCGACCCGCTCTTCAAGGCCCAATTCAACCTCAGACTACGAGAGGACAGCGAGCGGCTGAAACTCAAGTTCAATGCGCTGAGGGAAAAGGCTGTTCAGGAGGTCGAGGACAACCTGGACGCGAAGCTCGGCTGGAAGATCCTGGAGGTCACGGGTATCGCCGGCCCGGTGGTTCCGGGTTGTGTGGAACCTGCGGTCCTGGACCTCGAAGCGTCCCGTGAAGCCGCGGAAAGCGAGATCAGGAAGAAGAACATCGTGCGCGACATGGCCAAGATCCATCTCGCCGAACTCAACCTAGCCGCCTCGGGGCTTGATCCCTTGGTGATACTCAAGAAAGTTCGTGACGAGCTCGACAAGAAGAGCGCAGAGGATCTCGAGGAGCCGCTGTAGCGCGCTCCTCTTCGTAGGCACTGTGTGGGAATCTTCCAACGCCGCCGAAGCAAGCGCCGGACCGCGTTTCAATCAGGCGTCCACGACACCTTGGAAGGAAAGTACGCTTTGCGGACGCTTGGGCTGCGAAGGCCACGAGTCGGACGACACTTGGGCCTAGTCCAACGCGATGCCGCAGTGCGGGCACAGACCTTCAGGAGCGTCGAACAACCCTGAGAATCGGTTGAGAGGCCGTCACTCCCTGCCATTGTCTCCTCTCACCCGACAGACAAGAGTCGGGTGACAACGGGCGCTCGCTGTTCAACCTGAGCGAGTTTTGGCAAAGAAATTTGGACTCGCGGCGTCCAGGTTTCATGGTGCCCTCCGAGGGTGATCGATCGCCCTCGACAGGTCAAGAGGCTGACCCAGCTCCTCGAGCGGAATCCTGTCGTCGGGATTCTCGGTGCTCGGCAGGTCGGTAAGACCACGCTCGCCCACACTCTAATAAAGACTCTCCGAAGACCCTCTACGGTCTTCGATCTCGAACGCGGGCAGGACCTGGCGCGACTCGAAGATCCCGAGCTCGCTCTTCAGGAACTGCGGGGACTCGTCGTTTTGGACGAGATTCAGCGGCGTCCAGAGCTGTTTCCTGCGCTACGCGTTCTGGTCGACCGACCTCGACGGCCGGCGAGATTCCTGGTTCTTGCAAGCGCCTCTCCCGACCTCCTCAGACAGTCCTCGGAGTCCCTCGCCGGGCGGATCGCCTACCACCAGCTTTCCGGTCTCTCTCTCGACGAGGTCGGGATCGACAATCTGAACCGGCTTTGGCTCCGCGGCGGATTTCCTCGCTCATACACGGCTCGCTCGCACGGTGCCAGCGCGGACTGGCGTGACGATTTCGTCCGCGCCTTTCTCGAGCGGGACATGCCGCAGCTTGGCGTCTCGATTCCCGCGCGCACCCTGGAGCGCTTCTGGGCAATGCTGGCTCATTACCACGGGAACATCTGGAATGCCTCGGAGTTCGGGCGTTCGTTCGGAGTGTCGCATCACGTCATGCGGCGGTATCTGGACGCGCTCGAGGCGACATTCATGGTGCGCGTGCTCCAGCCCTGGACAGCGAATATCCGCAAGCGACAGGTGAAATCGCCCAAGGTGTACCTCCGCGATAGCGGCATTCTGCATAGCTTCTTGGGCGTGGAGTCGATGAGCGGCCTCGAACGACATCCCGGGCTCGGTGCTTCTTGGGAGGGCTTCCTCGTCGAAGCCGTTGTCCATCAACTCGGCGCGCGCAGCAGGGACTGCTACTTCTGGGCCACCCACACCGGGGCAGAACTCGATCTGATGATTCAGCATCGGGGTCGAAGATACGGCTTTGAAATCAAGAGAACCACGTCGCCGAGGATCACGCCGTCCATGCGTTCAGCGCTCGAGGATCTCGGACTCACGCGCCTCGACGTCGTGCATGGCGGCTCCGAGACCTTCCCTCTAAGCCGTAAAATCCGCGCCGTCGCCGCCAAGCGAATTCTCCTGGATCTTTAGATCACGGGCCGACAGACTCTCGAAAGCCATTGCTCGCTATCTCCGCATGATCTGAAGCCACCTAACCGCCTTGGCGACGGTCTTATCGCCTACCTCGAGCTTCCTTGCTATGGCACAGTAGCTCAAGCCAAGCTCTCTGAGATGGAGGGCCTTCCTAGCCACCTGCTGATAGAGGGGCAACGCCTCCGTCTCCAGCAGCGTCACCTCGAATGACACCTCCGCAGCGGTTCGAATTCTTTGCGTCCGGGTCCACCATTCCTTCGCTTCGCTCCGAGGGGTGGTTCTTCCATCGAGACCTGGGCGTCAAGGATCGTCCTGACCAGGTCGTCGGGCCGCCACTGGCTGCCGTCGGAGACCGACTGTTCTCAGTCAGAGTGCGCAGCTACTTCGCTCTCGATCTGGTGACCTCTCTCCGACTCGATCACTGAAATGTCATGTGCCGTCTGGAGGTTCATCCAGAACGCGGCACCGGTCCCCAAGTAGCGGCCTAGTCGGATCGCCGTCTCAGCGGTGACGGATCGTTCGCCGCGAAGGATGGCGGTAATGCGGTTTGCCGGTACTCTCAGCGCGAGTGCGAGCCGATTGGCACTCATCTCTCGTGCCTCGAGCTCGGCGCGGAGCAGCTGGCCGGGATGACTTCTCATTCTCTTCATCGCTTCTAGCCCCTGTGGTAGTCCTCGATAGCCACGTCGTGCGCGTCACCATCCGTGAATCTGAAGGTGATTCTCCAAGGACGGTTCACGGTCATCGCCTGCCGGCCTCTGCGATCCCCTTTGAGTGCGTGGAGCCGACCCGCTCGCAGTACTCGCAGAGGCTGGAGGGAAGGTGCGGCATCGATCGCATCAAGCAACAAGAGGGCCTGGTCGTAGTCGAGACCACGGAACCCCCGTCGTCGATCTTCCTCGAACAGCCGACGAGTCTTGCTGTCCGAGAATGACCGAATCACCCACCAAGAGTAGTACGCGAGACATACTACGTCAAATGTAATACTCGGCGTGTCGCGAGGTCGGACTGCACTAATTGTCGTGTCTCAGCACGTTGTTCAGGGTTAGGGTTGTCTACCCGGTCTCCATCACATCAGGCTCGCCCAGATGTCGGAGGTGTCGGCCAGAACGACCGGCTCGCCAACAGGCAGCGACACGAGATCGATCGGGCGATACGACGCGCCGTCCCACTGGAGGAGCAACAGGTCGGGATCGGAAAGGGGTCGATCCAGCTCGAACCTCACGGCGGCGATATCGGAGCCACCGGAGGTCATCTCCAAGACCGTGGCCTTGACGGGGCCCTTCTCGTAGACCGTGCCGAGCTCGGGCATCCGCGCCGGGCGGAATATCTTGCTGAAGAAGTTCGTCAACCAGCCGTCCCGATCGGTACGGATGACGAAGCTCCTGTCGTCGGACCGCTCGACGCTGACGATGCCGTTGAGGGCCGATAGAACTCGCACGTCGGTCTCCCGCTCGATGTAGAAATCGACGATCGGCGGCGGATAGAACACATAGAAGAATCCCGGAGCGTTGAGCATCAACACCTGCTCGGGCTGCCGCTCTTCGATGTGCGTCACCGCGGTCAGCACGTTGTCGCGCAGACTCTCGTTGCTGGGCATATACGTGAAGGGGTAGGCGACCGAGAGGAGAATGCCCGGGAGCAGAACGATCAGCAGTGCCGCCCAGCCGACGACCCGGGTCAGGACGGGCGTGCGGAGCGCTCTCGGGGAGATCCGCCGCGCGAGGGGCCCGATCTCGACGCACAGCATCGCGAGCAGCATGCTCGAGCCGATCGCCGGCAGGTAGAGAGCTCGCTCGCTGGCGCCGGCACTCATCTGCGGGACAAGCGCCAGGACGAAGGCGGCCATCGCCCAGAGGGCAAGCGCACTGCGCCGCAGCCACCAGAGGCCGACGACGAACAGGGCGAACAGAAGCACGCCCACCCCAGCCAGAAGAGGGATCGTGCTCGGCATGAACATGGCGAGGCTGGGCGGAACCGGCGACAGCGTCGCTAGCCACATGACGGGCAGATGCGTGATGACCTGAGCGACCCACCGGCCCGGTGCGATGAAGGGGTTCAGGTAAAGACCGCTGCTCGGGCCGCCGAAACCGAGCATCTTGAAGGCCGTCAGGTAGACGACGAGAACGATCAGGGCCGGGACCCAGGAGAGCGGGTCGCCGAAGTACGTTCGCAGGCGAACTCGAAGTTCCTGCTCACGCCCATGAGGCAAGAGCAGGCTCATGAGAGCCAGAAGAACCGGCGCGACGACCGCGCTTTCCTTCGACAGCAACGCGAGCACGAGCGCCGCGACGGACATGGCGACGAGTCCCGGCTTTCGGTTCTCCAGCCAGGCCGCGTGGGCCACTAGCGCCACCATGACGAACAGCGAGCAGACTGCACGAGAAGGAAGAGCGCCCCCGCGACCAGTCCGTGCGCGATGATCGCGAACAGATGGAGTGGCAAGGCCCTTTCGCCGAACAGACGGATTGATCCTTCGAAGATCAGCGAGGGCACCGGCCGCCAGAAGACCCCCAGGTCTCCCCCCTCGAACCACCAGATGTTCGAAATCGACGAGATCTCTTCAACCGACCAGAGACCCAGCCAGCGAGAGAACGGAAGCGGGTCCTGTCTCAACGAGTTGAGAAAGAAGAACTCGTCGGCCTGGAAGCCACCGAGCAGATAGAACCAGTTGAACGCCAGGGACACGAGCACCAGGCAGAGCACGGCCGCGGCATTGCTCTTCGGCCAGTGGAAGGGCTCTCGCCGGCTGGCAGGATCCGTCACGGACAACACCACCTCTCCCCGGGATAGGGGCGTCCCTCGAAGCCTGATCCGACTCTATGACGAGAGAACGCTTCGTCAACCACCCTGGAGAGCGGGGAGACCGGCTGTTATTCGCTCACGCGTAGTTTTCCGGCACCGTTGGCAACCTATCCTATGAGCGCGGATGAGTCCCTCGAAGCAGCAGGAGAGGTTCCTCGATGAGGTCCGGCCTTATCAGGGGATGCTGCGCTCAACCGCCGCTTCCGCGAGGCCGCAGGGCGCACGCCGATCCAGTTCCTCCAACAGGCGCGGATGACAGAAGCCGCGGAGCTGCTGCGCAACACCAACCTCCCGATCTCGGAGGTCGCGGCCAGGGTCGGCTACGAAGACGCGGCCTACTTCTCGACCCTCTTCCGGAGACTCTCCACCCAAACGCCCTCCGAGTATCGGGATTCCGTGAGATCGAAGCTCTTCACGCCGTGAGGCGCATCCTGAGGCTGTCGAGTGCGTCTGCTCCGCTCGACGACGAAGCTCACCTGCGTCGGACCCCCTCTCTGTCGAGACCGTAGGAGACGCCGAACCCGGCCCCGAGGTCCTCGACCGGTCCGCTGACGCGCCGGGTCACCCGGACGCTCCATCGCAACTTGCCGACGCTTCTCGCGCCGACACCGATGACGACCGGCGAGCCGGCACCGGCGACGACCTCCTCGTTGGCCTGCAGCCAGCCGGAGACGAGCACCCGCTCGGCGAGCGGTCCACTCTCGAATCCGGCGAAGGCGTCGACGACGTCGTTGAGGTCGGCCCACTCGGGATCGCCGAGGAGGTTGAGACCGGCGCCGCCGAAGACGCTCACCGACCAGAACCGATATTCGCCCGACGCTCCTAGCCGCACATCGAGCTCTCCGGTGCCCAGGTTCTCGGTTTCGTCCGCCGTCGGCACCTTGACCTCCAGCTCGACATCGGCGCGATAGAGGTCGCCGCCGCTGCCCACGAGACGGTGCCCGGCACCGACCCGCACGTCACCGATTCCGGACGTCCATTCGTCGGTCAGGAGCACCGAGCTCTGCCCGGCGGGATCTGTCGTGTCGGGCAGCGATCCGCCGGCTCCTGCGCCATGTCCACTCTGACCGCCACCGCCCGGTCCCCGACGGCGGGGATCGATCGGGATCGGCCCCAGCCCACCGCCGGGAACCACGCTCGCCGAGCGAAGGCGCAGCCACGGCAGGTCGACGTAGAGCCGCACCCGCTCGCCGGCGCCCAGACGCACGGCCGTCGTCTGCATGTCCGTCTCGCTGTCGAAGGCGTTCGACAGATAGGACCCGAAGATCGAGACCTCCATGGACTCGAGCCTCTCAGCCGACTCCGGCTGCGCGATCGGAGCCGCCAGGCAGCCGACGCCGAGGACGACTGCGAGCCGTGCTGCGTGTCGCACGCCCCTAACCCCCGCCTCTGCCGCGGCCTTGACCGCCCTTGCGCTCGCCTCCGCCTTGGCGGCGCCCGTGGCTGCCGTCCCGCAGGCGGGTGTGGTGACGGGTGGTGACGAGATGTCCGGAGCGGTCGCGCACGCGGAACTGCTCATGTCTCGTCAGATTGCGCAGCTTCCTCACGTCGCAGATCGGCGGACCTTCGCTGGGCTCGATCTGCCGCATCAAACGGGCGCGCACCCGGTCGCCCACCTCGGGACAGATCGCGCAAGGTCCACGGCCGAGCCGCAGCCGCAGTTCCTGCCCTTCGCGGGTGCGGATGGTCAGCTCGTTGAACTCGGCCCGGTTGTGGGTCGCGACCTGCTGCTGCAGCTGCACTTGGATGACGTGGCCCTCGACGAAGTGCCGCTTGCCGGCGGCGGGTACAGCGATCAGCAGTGCCGGCAATCCGACAACGAGCCCAAAGATGAGTCGGTGCTTCATCGTCTGTCTCCTTTCCTGGTTCGTGGCGGGAGGATCTCTTGTGACTCCCTTCCCGACCTGCCCCGCACCTCTCGCACCGGCCGCGGGGGAGAAAGCGGGCGGGGCCGAAGCCCCGCCCTGACACGGAGGCGGTGGAAACGCCGGAGCTCCGCCTCCAGCCACCAGATCGGGCTAGGGCAGCGCGTCGGGCCAGAAGATGACCCGACGGAACCAGAGGTCGTTGAGGGTCGACTCCTCCGGCTCCCAGGGGTACCAACGGGTGATCTCGCCGTCCGAGTCGTCGGCCGCCGGCACCATCTGGTGATAGATGGCGTAGACCTTCGAGCCGTCCGACGTGGCGCGGAGCTGGCACTCGCCCTGCTCCTCCTCGTCACCCTTGGCCAGGAAGTCGTAGCGCCACACCGTCTCGCCGTACCCCTGGTTGCTGTTGGTGCCCCCGATGACCCACGGGATCTTCAGGTAGTGATCGCCATAGTCCTCCGGCCTCAGGAGTCACCGAGGTACCGCCGGTCGACTTCAGGTTGTCGCCACCGCCCCAGGCGACGAAGAATACGTTGTCGACGTACTCGTCCTCGACGAAGACGCAGCTCCCGGGTCCGCCGGCACACAGGTTGGGCAGCGTACCGACGCGTCCGTCGAGCGGATAGGTCGGCGGGGTCGCCCCCACCCGCGGATCGGACGAGGTCTCCTTGTTGTTGTCGAACTGCGAAACCTTCCGAGCCGGCTCGAAATCACCCGGCCCGATCGGCGTACCGGTCACGACGCACTCCGGGACGTCCGGCGGACACCAGTCGACGCACTCGGGGTCGAAGTCCGGCCACTCCGGAGGCAGGTTGCCACTGCCGTCGTCGTCCGGGTTCGTCGGATCCGACCGCCACTCGCGGCAGAAGTGGACTCCCTCCCCGCCGAGCGCAGCCGGGGTGGTGGTCCACGTCCGGCCGCCGTCGAAGGAGCGTCGGACGTAGAAGTTGTAGCGATCCCGGCCGTTGCGCGCCGCCGCCCAGTTGGGCGAACCGGCGTAGGCCGTGACGAGGAAGTCGCCACGGATGAAGCCGCGGTGGCTGCGGGCGTTGGAGTACATCCCGGGACAGCTGACGAGATCGCAGATCGCGGTGTCCGCGACCCCGTACGACTCGTCGCCTAGGTTGGACTCGTTCTGCGTCCACAGCAGCACCTTGTCGGTGCCGTACACGTCGTCCGTCGGATCGTTGGGCGTATCGTCCTCGGGCCCGGCGTCGACCGCGAGATCGATGTCGGCCGAGGTCAGGTTGATGTGATCGCGGCGCGGATAGGGATCGTTGAACACTCCGCCGCACAGACGGTCACCGGAGGCCTCGCCCCAGACGTTGCACATGTATCCGGTAGCGCTCGGTTTGTCGCCAGCGCCGTTGGGGCACGCCGGCAGAGCGAAGGTCTGGTCGAGGTAGGTCGAGCATTCGAAGTTCTCGAACTTATAGGGGTTCCCCGCACCGCTCTTGACCATCCTGCGGATGAACACGTCCGCCGGCCTTCCCTGACCTTCCTGACCCTGTTTGTAGATGATCGCACCGAGGGTTTTGGTATCCCCCATCTTGCCCGGCGACTGCATGATGAAGCGCACCCGCCGCGCGATCTCGGTGCGGAACTGCAGCAGACCGAGATTCGGATCGGGCATCCACTCGCAGGTGGCCGGGTCGGTGGGGTCAGAGCACTCCTGGCGATCGAAGTAGAGCGGCACCGGCTCCCCCAGCTCACAGGTACACGTCGGGTTGGTGCCGTCGTAGTCCTCGCCGCACCATTGCGGATAGAGACCGCCGCACAGCGCCGCCAGGTTGACGACGTGGCCCCCGGAGACGAGATCGGGCTGGGCAAAGTCAAACGAGTGGTAGATCACGTTCTTGCCGAGATCCTGCTTGATCGGCTTGTTCTGGCCCGGATCCTCAGGCTTCCCGAGGATGATGTCGTCCACCGGATTGGAGGTCCCGTCGGTGCTCTCGTGCTCCGAGGCCGCGAGCGAGTGCCCCATCCCCTTCGACTCCTCGTAGCCGAGGAGGACCCAGGCGCTCCTGGTGCCATCTGGGCGAGTGTAGGGCTGCATCCGCATGTTCGGCCGCGACGCCGACACGTCGCCGTCGAGCAGTCGGCCGTCGGAGGTCGCGCAGACCAGCTTCGAGGCTCCGGCGACGTTGGTGAAGCCGAACCAGCGCTCGTGCGCCGGAGTTCCAGGCAGCCCGTCCATGTAGCTGTTGGCGCCCGAGGTGTCGCACAGATCGAGCGTCCCTCCAAGGTCGGTGTAGTACTGGTAGTCCGGCACGCCGTCACCATCGTTGTCGATGGTCTTGGCCAGGTAGGCGTAGCGCTTGGTGCCGGTCATGTTGCCGTAGAGACCCTTGAGGTCTTCGCAGTCCGGATCGCCCTGGTGATCGTTCGGATCGCAGCAGGTAGCCGGATCGGCGTCGGGATGGCCGCAGAACTGGCTGGCGATCTCCTCGGGGTCGAGCGGCACGTAGGTGCCGTCTGCCACCAAGGGAAAGCAGACCTGCTCGCTGCCCCCGGGCGGCGTCACGCACTGTTCGCTCTGCTCGACCTTCAGGGTATCGGTATTGACCATGTCGTTGTCCGACACCCGTACCGGAAGCGCGAACGGCACCAGCGCTTTCGGTCTTCCTAGACCCGGTTTCTCGTCCGGTCCACCGCTCTCCGGCGGACCGCCGGGGACGAAGTTCTCGTCGACCGCGGCGAAGTCCACGTACGAGAGGTAGGGGTACCAGATGTCGGTCTTGTGATTGTAGATCGCGCCGCTCCAGCCCTGTCCGGGGCCCTTGCCCTTGCCCGGCCGGAGTCCATCGGGATCCTCCTGCCAGGCGATGGCGAAGCCCGCGCCGCGCGCCGAGGCCGCCGCCGGAATGTAAGCGTCACGCCGGCCGGAAGTGATGCGCTCCGGCTTGTACCAGACGATGTCTCCGAGTCCGACCGACCGCACCTCGCAGGTGCCGGTGCCGGCGTCCGTGCAGCAGTCATAGGGCTGGCCGGCGTCCGTGCAGTCCAGGTTGTCGTCGACGGTGAGCGAGGCGAACGTGCCGTCGTCGAGCTCGCGCTGCGAGACAATCACGCCGCGCGCCGCCCACAGGCAGCTATAGGGGATCTCCCCGATACCGAGCTCGGCCACGTCGTCGACTTCGTCGTAGCCCACCGACTGCTGGTGGCCGCGAACACCCCAGATGTCGGTGACATAGTACTCGTCGTCGAACGGGTAGTCGGGCTCGCAGATCTCCGTTCCCTGCTCGGGGTTGCCGCGGCAGACCGACTCCGGCGTGCCGTCACCGTCGAGGTCGACGCAATCGTCGGGGTAGACGTCGCAGTTATCGATCGCATAGCGCGGGTTGCCGCTCTTGCAGAACTTGCTCTCCCAGACGTTGAGGATGTAGTTGTCGTTGATCTTCAGGTACGGCGACCCGGAAGTGCCCGGGAACGGCTCACCGGTCTCGAGATCGAACGACGAGAGATCGGCCATGCGAGAGACGTTGATCCGCTTCCAGGTGGTGCCGTCGTCGCGCGAGACCGCGGTGAAGATGTCGGTCGAGAAGCGGTGCGGCCAGAACTCGGTCGTCACCTGGTCGTCGTAGATGTCGATCACTTCGCGGTACGTAACGACGAGCGGCTTGGCTACCTCGCGGCATTCGATGAGGGTGATCTGGCACGCCAGGGGATCCTCGTAGTCGCGGGGGTCGCACTCTTCGGCCAGCGGATCTCCGCCCAGGCGCCATTCCTCGTAGGGCACGCCGAGCGTGTCCTCAGCCGGGTCGTAGATACCGTCGCCATTGACGTCGCTGCACAACGACGGATCGCCATTCGATCGCAAGCCGGGAAAGTAGACCGGCATGACGTCGAGCTTCTGCTTGTTCTCGCCCAGATCCTCGGTCTTCGAGAGGTTCTTGCGGAAGATGCCGCTGGCGTTCAAGCCCGCTTCCAGGTTGCCCTGGGCCTCGGCCTCCGAGACGACGGCGAGCGTTGCGCCGCCGGCACCGTTGCAGGTAGCGACCGTCTGGGTCAGGAGCTGCTCCACGAGTAGCGCGTCACCCCAATCGACGGTCGAACCGGCGAGGCTCTCGAAGCACCCGACGACCTCGGGCAGCAGCACGATCTTGCCGTCGGGCTGAGCGGAGCCGGAGTCCTCGTCCAACGTCTGCAGAGTCCGCGCTACGCCGAGAACCCGCGGGTCGTTGACGTCCGAGCCGCTCCACAGATCGAGCGGCGAGACCTTCTTGGCCCCGAGAGCGCCGCCCAGCGGCACCGAGCCGATCGAGAACTCGAGCGTCTCACCGGGGAAGAAGTAGAAGCTCCCCCCGGTCTCCTCGGTCTCGACGCCGGTGATCCCTTCCTGCGTCGGGCCGCTATATCTCAAGCCCTGGACGGGGGAATCGATGAACTGTCCGCGGGCGGGATGCGCCAGCAGGTAGTCAAGATACCAGGACGTCAGAGAGTCGTCCTCGGAATCGGAGTCGTCGTCTCCTTCCTGGCTGTGGAAGAGATGAGGGCCCTTGGCCCAGACGCCGAGCTCGTCACCACCTTCGACTCTTACCATCTCGGCGTGGACGGCGACGAACCGGGTCCGCTCCTCGCTCGAGGAAGCGCCCCAGCTGAAGTCGAGATCGTCCTGCAGATCGACCACCAGGTCGCATCCCTGGTGCTCCTCGTCGCAGTCGAATTTCCAGGGGAAACTGCCCACCTTCGGCTTGCCGTTGTTCTTGACCGGCATCTCCTCGATGTCGGTGCCGATGAACACTTGAACGTCCACGATCTCGTAACCGAGGTCGGGGACGAGCTTGACGTGAAACTTCTTCGGTGAGTTCCAGAAGCTGCTGAATCCCACCGAGCCGTCGTTCGACCAGAGCGGCAGCTCGTAGAGCCCCGGACCCTGGGCGAAGGCGCCCCCTGCGCACATCACCAGGAGCGCGACGATCAGAGAACCTCCGTGTCTCATTGCGTAGACCTTCCGTGTCGCCGGCCCGAGGTCCCCTCGAGCCGAGGTTCCTCCTCGACGGGCCGTCGTCACCCGGGAGTGAGCGATGCTCGCCCGCAGCGATCGAGCCCGTCCGTCTCCGTGTCGAGTCGAGCCCTCGGCGTGAGGGCCCGTGTTTCGCGACTACTCGGCGGGCGGAGCTCGCGCCGGCAGCAGCATGCCGAGCAGCGGCTCCTTGATCGCCGGCTCGACGAACCGCAAACAAGCCGCGGTCACCAGCGGGGCGCTCAACCTCGGTGGCCGAGCCGTTTGGGAAGGGAGCTTCTTGAGCAGCGCCGAGGGATGCTCGGGCGGCAGCTCTCCTTCGAAGCGGTCGAAGTGCTCGCCGACGTCTTGCGAGTCGGAGAGGACCGGGGAGGTCGTGATCACCGTCGAGGCGTTGGCGGCTGGACCGTGCAGGTCCGTCGTGCCCAGGGCGAGAAACAGGACCATCCAGCCCCCGACCCAAGGCCGGATGCCGCTGCAGCGCTGTCCTCGTGTCGCCATGTCGGGGACCTAGGGGTCGGTCGGACTCTCGTCCGATGTGAGTCTCGGTCAGCTCAAGTCGAACGCAAGTCGCGTGCCGCCTCCGCAAGCCCGGAAACGTGAGGCTGCAGACGCCCCTCGCCTGCCAGTCGTGGCATAATCAAGCGGTCAGTACTGCCAGATTCGGCAGAGCGACGTCGGAGGACCTCACCGTGGCCACCGACCCTCAGACCAGCTCGTGCGGGATCGAGCTCCCCTCGGTCCTGGAGTATCTCTCCGAGCCGTCGATCGTCATCGGCAACGACTACCGGATTACGGCGGCCAACGGCGCCTACCGCGACCAGTTTGCCGACGGCCAGACCGTCTGTGGCAAGTTCTGCTACGAGGTCTCCCACCACTACCCCTCCCCTTGCGACGAGCTCGGCGAGAGCTGCCCCATCGAACGCTGCCGTCGCACCGGAGAGGCGTCCCAAGTGGTGCACGTTCACCACACGGCCCAGGGGGAAGAGCACCACGTCGTCTCCACCCATCCGCTCACCGACGCCGAGGGTGCGGTCACCTCCTACCTCGAGGTCATCCGGCCCACCAGCATCGCCGGCGCGCGCAAATCTCGGGACCGCCTGATCGGCAAGTCACCGCGCTTCAACCGGATGCTCGAGCTGGCGTCTCGCGTCGCATCGACCGATACCGTCGTTCTCCTGCAAGGAGAGTCGGGGACCGGCAAGGAGCTTCTCGCGGAGGCGATCCACGCGCAGAGCGCCCGCGGCCAAGGCAACTTCGTCCCGCTCGATTGTTCCGGGCTCACCGAGTCACTGTTCGAAAGCGAGCTGTTCGGCCACGAGAAGGGCGCCTTTACAGGCGCCTTCCAGAGCCATCGCGGCTTGATTGAGTCCAGCCGGGGCGGCACCCTGTTTCTCGACGAGGTCGGCGACATCCCGCTGCCCTTGCAAGTCAAGCTGCTGCGACTTCTCGAGACTGGGACCTTCCGTCGGGTCGGCAGTTCGGAGCGTCAGGAGGTCGATTTCCGCCTGATCTGCGCCACTCACCAGGACCTTGGAGCGATGATCGAGACCAGGGCGTTCCGGCGGGACCTCTACTACCGAATCAGTACTTTTCCGATCCCTCTGCCGCCTCTGCGCGAGCGCCTCGAGGACCTGCCCATGCTCGTCGAAGACCTCAAGAATCGGGTCGGCTGTGCCGACAAGAAGCTCCACCCGGAAACGCTCGACGCGCTCGCCAGCTACGACTTTCCGGGCAATGTCCGCGAGCTGTTGAACATCCTGACCCAATGCTGCCTGCTGGCCGATGGTGACACCATCCTGCCCGACCATCTCCCCGACTACTGTCGGAGCACGACGCCCGGGCCGAGAGAGATCACTCGTGATGGAGAGGTTCTGCCGATGGACCAGGTCGAGAGCCGGTACCTGCGGTGGGCGGCAGCCCGCATTCCGCACGATCGGCGTGAGCTGGCTCGCCGCCTCGGCCTGAGCGAGCGCAGTCTCTATCGCAAGCTCCGCAAGCTGCGCTCCCTGGACTGAGAAGGTCGCGTCGCCCGAAGCTCCTGCGGCCGTTCTTTCTCCATCGCCGTGAGCTGCTCGGCGAGCTGTGTCGCGCGGTATGGCAAACCGTGCGCGAGCTCATCGCCGCGGCCGCTGGTGACGAGGTGCGCCCCGGCGTAGTCGCTGCCGTCCACACCTCGGCTTCGGACTTGCGGTGGCATCCGCATATCCACGCGATCGCTTCACGCGGGGGCTGGGATCGAGAGGGTAAGTGGCATTCGGTAGCGAGCGTAGACACTCGCACCGCCGAGCTCCTCTTGCGCCATAAGGTGATCTTCTTTCTCGCCGCGCAAGACCTCCTTACCGAGGCTCGCATCGAGCTGCTGGACTCGTGGAAGTCGGGCCACACGGGCTTTTCAGCCCACAATGCGGTCACCGTTCGAGCCGACGATCACGGCCGCCTCGAGCGGCTTGCCCGCTACCTGTTGCGGCCGCCCCTGTCGCTCGAGCGCCTCACCCTCGAGCCGGGGCTTGCCCGTTATCACCACAAAAGAGCGCCAGGACGCCGCGGCGAGCCCTTCGACCCCTCCGAGCTCCTCGACCGGTTGCTGATGCACATTCCAGCACCCAGGCTCCACCTGGTGCGCTACTACGGCCACTACTCCCACGTGTCGAGAGCTCGACGCCGCGGGGCCGCGTGTGAGGCAGCGGCCCAGGCCGCGGACTTGCCCGACGCCGCTTCGCTCGATGACGAAGTGTCGCGAGCCGAAAGGAAGCGGCGACGGCGGCAGTGGGCCGAGCTCATCCGCCGTATCTACGAATCGGACCCCTTGCTGTGCACTTGCGGGGCTCCGATGCGAGTCCTCTGCTTCATCACCGAGCCACCCGTCGTCAGGAAGATCCTCGAGCACCTGCACAGAACCGGGAGCGGCCCAGCCCGAGCGCCGCCAGGTCTCGAGCTCGAGCC
>CALZKB010000187.1:18062-23222 GCA_945787575.1 Thermoanaerobaculia bacterium
TGGCGAGCACCAGCCTTCGTTGTGGGGCTGGACGACTCATCGAACGGGGGCCGAACGGCGGCTAGACGGGTACGACGGGAAAGCAACACCCTAGCCGTCTGCTCGCTTCAGGTGGTTTTTCGGGCGCAGTGTAGCCAAAGCTGCACCCTCGACTCGCAGCGGTCTTTCGGACCGCTCGTAGAAGTCGACGTCGACTCCCGAGTAGCCCCTGGCTACGGCACCGTAGTCGACCAGGCTGTCGTGTCGCCGGACTCGAACCCGTCCTGAAAGATCATGTCCGACATGTGCGTGTCGATGAAGTCTCGGTAAGCGGCGTAGGCCGGCTTCTCACTGCCGTCGGTCCTCAGGATCCCCCACAAGGGCACATCCGGCTTCGCAAAGTCCTGAATCTCGTAGAAGAAGATCTTGTCGATCCAATCGCGGAGCGGATCTCCCTTGAGCCATTGGGACAATAACCCTTCATAGTAGGTCGCCTGCTGCTCCTCGCCCACCTCGTTCGTGGCCCAGCCGGTCTCGGTCAGCCAAACCGGCTGGTCAAGCCACTCGGCCTCGACGAGTACTTCCCTCACCGAAGGCGGAATCAGATCCCACAATTCTGGAATCTCGCCAAAAAGGGTCTCGGCCTCCAGCTTCTCGGTGACGTCCTGGTGCCCGTCGGAGTCATACACGTGATGCGTCGCGAAATCGAGACGGTCCCCGGCCTGTTCAAGGACGTCCGGCAACCACCGATACCAGTCGGTGTCGCCGGAGATCAGGTGGGCAAGGGCCGGCCCTCCCACCTGGGCGTCCGGGTTGGCCGCCCGGATGGCGTCTGCCGCCGGCCTGAGTATGAGATCGATGTAGTCACCCCGGCTGCCGTCCCAGAAGTGGGGCAGGTTGGGCTCGTTCCAGACCTCCCAAGAGCGAATGGTCTGGCCATAGCGCTTCGCAGCCAGAAAG
This sequence comes from Thermoanaerobaculia bacterium, assembly GCA_945787575.1. Taxonomy (GTDB): domain Bacteria; phylum Acidobacteriota; class Thermoanaerobaculia; order Multivoradales; family JAHEKO01; genus CALZKB01. The sequence continues at coordinate 19,002 of CALZKB010000187.1, forward strand.
CAGAACTCCTCCCAGTCCGCCACGTCTCGGGGAACACCGGTAATCGGGGGGCCGTCGGTAGCCCAGGACGGCGTGTAGGCGATGATGGCCAGGATCTGCAGTCCCCTGACCTGGGCGGCAGCCACGATCTCGTCGTAGAGACTCCAGTCGTAGAAGTCGGGCTGCGATTCCACTAGAGCCCATACGAAATCGATCCGCACCCAACCGATGCCGGCGGCCTCGACCTTGTCGAAACGAAACTGTAGCTCCGCACCCGAAGGAGCGTGGGCGTTAATGCCATAGGGAGAGCTCTCCTGGGCCGCAAGCCCAGTGACCGACAGGACCACCGTCAACAGAGTCCCCCAGACCTGCCTCGACCCAGACCTCAACAACTTCACATGCATAGTCTTGATACACGAGCTTCGTGACGACAAACCGGCGGATTTTAGCTGCAATTGGCCGAATCAAGAGCCAGCGGATAGGGTGTCGCTTTCCCGTGGTGGCAGTCTAGCAGCCGCTCGGCTCCCGTTCGGTGACCCGTCCCGGCCTGAAAGAGCTAGTCGAGGGCTTGGCGAGGGTGGACGAACTGACTGCTATGCTACCTAGCGTGATTCCCCTGCTGCGGAATTCGCGCTGGGTGATTGCTCTGCTTCTGGCCTTCCTCTCGGCGGGGACTAGTGAGGGCGCTGATCAGGCAGGGGAGCCCTACGTTTTTGAACGGCTAGCCCTCGACTACCGATTCGAAAAGGACGGATCTGGCCGCTTGGAGACCACTGCACGGATCCGGGTGCAAAGCGAGGCCGGAGTGCAGCAACTCGGGCAGCTTCTGTTTCCCTACGTGCAGGACCGAGAAGTTCTGTCGATAGAGATACTAAGAGTTCTCGGCCCGGATGGATCAGTCAAACACGAGAGCGCGGCGCGGCTCCAAGATCTTCCCGCACCGGATACGGCGACTGTAAGGACAAGCACACTCTGCTCGCCGCTCTGGCTAGGGCTGCAGGCTTCGAAACAGCCCCCGTTCTCATAGGCTTCCAACGGGATCTCGCAGAGGAGGTGCCGTCGCCTCACCAGTTCGACCACGTCATTACGGCGGTCAACGTAGAGGGAGAATGGCTCTATCTCGACAGCACCTCGGGGGTCGCACCGTTCGGCTACCTCCCGGAGCAGCTCCGCAACAAACGAGCCCTGCGTGTCACGGACTCAGGCTCGGGAGAGCTGATTACCACACCCGCCCAGATTCCCTTCCCGGAGCGCTCCGAGTTCCACCTCGTCGGCGCGGTCGATGATTCCGGCAGCCTGTCGGCTGACGTTACGCTCTTGACTCGCGGCGATGCCGAGTGGGTTCTCCGTGCGACTTTCTTGAGTCTCCCGGCCGCTCAGTGGATGGATGTTCTGCAACTCCACCTCGGCGGGCCACGCATGGAGAGTGTGTACTCCAAGCTCGAAATCTCCGAGCTCTCAGATACCCGCAGTGCGCTCAAGATCGCGTTTCGTCTCGAAGTCGAGCAATGGCTCGACGTGACAAGGTCCACGCAAGAATTGGCACTCATCGGACCCCATCTCAACCTACCAAGCGCGGAGGACGATGCCGAGAGCGGTGTTCTCAAACTGGAGATTCCGGCGGAGTCCTCCATAGTGTTCGATGTCGATCTCCCGGAGTGGTTGGCGGCCGATCCCCCACTTGACGTTGCGCTGACCCGAGGCGGCCTAGGGGATTATGAGGCCTCGTACGCCGTAGAGAACGGACGAATTCATGCCGAGCGCCGCCTGGTTCTCATGAGCCACAACGTCGAGTCCGGCAGGTTCACTGAGTACGAGAGCTTCCGTGCTGCGATCCAAAAAGACCGCAGCCAAACATTCACGTTCCAACGTGAGACTGTGGCCGCGGCCAGAATCGATGACAGTGAGGACGTCGAGCTGCTGCTGGCTGCGGCAAAGGAAAGGCTCGACGACGACTTGGCCGGTGCCCTCGCCGCGCTCGAACGCGTGGTCGTCCTAGAGCCGGAGCATCCGACTGCCTGGTATCTGCTCGGCGGGGCGCGTGAGAAGGCGGGTGATCGTTCGGGCGCTCGACTTGCCTACTCCCGGCAGGGCGAGGTGGATGCCTTTCACGAGTCCACGTTTGGCGCTCTTGGTAGGCTATTGGAGCACGCCGAAGAGACTGACGGAGCCGAGGCAGCGTATCGTCAGCAGCTCGAGATCGACCCGTTGCACCGCGATTCGACTGCAGGCCTCGGGAGGCTTCTAGCGTTGAACGAGCGTTGCGAAAAGGCCGCCGACCCGCTGCGAAGAGCCGTGGCCCTCGATGATGAGGACTGTGACTCGAGAGTTCTCTTGGGGGCCTGTCTCTATTGTCTGGGCCGGGGGATCGAGGCGAAGCGCACGATCCGAGGCAGCATGGACTGCGTCGATCTGTCACAACACCTGGAGGCGGCGAGCAGCGAAGATCGCCTCGCCAGGACGACTAGCCTGCTGGGCCGGGCGATCCTGAGCTCCCCGGATGAGCCGGACCTTTACACTTTGCTTGCGCGCATGCACGTGGCAGGCGGGGAGCTGGAGTCGACGGTCACCGCCGCCAGTCGGGCGCTAGAGCTCGCGCCAGGGCAGCTGATGGCGCGCCGCATGCTCGCCACCTCTCTCGGCGGGCTCCAAAGATACCCGGAAGCAGCTGAGGAGTGGTCCCAGCTGGTCGAGGCCCGCCCCGCGGACGTCGTCGCCCGGCACGCATTGGCCGCGGTACTTGCCCAGCTGAACCGTGATGATGACGCGATCGGTCATCTTCGGGAGGTCGTGCGTATGGAGCCGGAAAGCGCTGGGGCTCTCACCGCACTGGGAGTCATGCTCTACGAGCGCAAAGAGATCTCGGAGGCCGAGACATTTCTTGAGCGGGCCGTGGCCACGGACGCTGCGGGTCCCGGGGGGGCGGCCATCGTTCTCGGCCGGCTGTACGCGGGGCAGGAGCGCTACGCTGAGGCGGCCAAAATGCTTGCGTTGGCAAGGCGAGAACTGGGTTCCGAGTTTCCGGACCAGGATCTTCTTGACTACGTCTCGGGTCAGGTCTCCGCTTCGAACTAGCAGCATTCAACTTCCCGACGATTGGTATTCAACCTGGCTGAACGACTGAGACGCCCAGCACATTGCTACGCTCCGTGGAGTGATAGGTGCTGCCCGATTCGCAAGATTCACAGCTCGTCTTCCGTCGAGCCGCTTGCTTTCTAGCGGGAGGAAACGACCGCCGAAAGAACCGCGTTGAGCGCCCTTCATCTAGGTAGCAAGCAATACCATGTATATACACGGCGCTGCCGTGTCTCTCCATGCGCTCGCGGGCACAGCCAGCAATGTCAAGTCATACGCGGCGGTGCCTCGTCCGCCTCGACGGCTGGCTGTGCTGCCGCCTTTCGCGACCCTTCGGGCGCTCAAGACCTTTGTCCGGAATGCGGACGGCTGTCTGTGGTTCCTATCCTATTCTCGTAGTACGTTGACCAGATGAGACCAACGCGGGACGCGGCGGTCAATGGTGTGCCCTGGGTTTCGTGGAGTCAGATTACTGGAGTCGCAGCCGTTCACGATGCTCTTTGGCGACATGCCTACCCTGCCGTCGTCCGTCACCATGACGTTTGCCGGCTTGAGATCGCGATGGGTGATGCCCTTCTCGTGGGCGGCTGCCAGGCCGTCGGCGATTTGGATGCCAAGATCGAAGATTGTCGCGAGGTCGAAGCCGGCTCGAGGAAGGAGCTTGTCGAGGCTCTTGCCCTTCACCACCTCCATGGTCAGGAGGTGAACTCCGTCGACCTCTTCGACCGAGTGGATGGTGACGACTTGTGGATGGTTGAGGGCAGCGACCAATCGTGCCTCTCGCTGAAACCGCGCCAACCGCTCGGGATCAGAGGCCACCTCGTCTGGCAGGACCTTGACGGCGATCTCGCGGCCCAGCTTGCTGTCCTCGGCCAGATACACCTCACCCATGCCGCCCTTACCGAGCGAGCCGATGATCTTGTAATGCGCGAGGGTCTTGCCGATCAAGCGGTGATTCTAGCTGCCGTGGTCCACTCCTGGTCCACTTGACCGCAACTCCTCGCCACTCTCGGCACCGATGACAACACCTGAAGGACTCGTAAGAGCCCCGTCCTTCCGTTGCCATCGGTTGTCAGCAGTTGCCATCAGTTGAGGCTCCCCGGTCTTGAAAACCAGCGACCGTGCAAGCGGTCCGCGGGTTCGAATCCCGCCCCCTCCGCCATTTCT
>CALZKB010000188.1:0-7798 GCA_945787575.1 Thermoanaerobaculia bacterium
GACGAGACCGTAGCCGGTCGCCTCCGGACGAATCCGCGACCCGCCCCAGCCGAGCCCCTTGCCGGTCAAGACACCGGTGAACTCGTTGGCGAGCTTCTTGTACATCCCAATGTGGAAACCGAGCTCGCGACCTCCGACGCCGATGTCGCCGGCGGGCACGTCGGTGTTCGGCCCGATGTGCCGGTGGAGCTCGCTCATGAAGGCCTGGCAGAAGCGCATGACCTCACCGTCGCTCTTTGCTCGGGGGTTGAAGTCCGATCCGCCCTTGCCGCCTCCCATCGGCAGCGTCGTGAGGCTGTTCTTGAACACCTGCTCGAATGCCAGGAACTTGAGGATGCTCAGATTGACGCTCGGATGGAAGCGCAGTCCGCCCTTGTAGGGTCCGATCGCGCTGTTCATCTCGATCCGAAAGCCGCGATTGACCTGGATCTCCCCCTGGTCGTCGGCCCAAGGCACCCGGAACATGATCACCCGCTCCGGCTCGACGACACGGTCGAGGATCTTCCCGCTACGGTATCGGGGGTTGCGCTCGACGACCTGCCACACCGACTCCACAACCTCTGCCACCGCCTGCAGAAACTCCGTCTCACCAGAGTTCCTGGCCCTCACCTGCTTCAAGAAATCGTCCCTCGACGCATACATCCGGCTAGCTCCTTTTGGTGTCTTGATCGCTCGTGCGCGGGCCGCGGGCCTCGCTTCCGAATCGTCCGCCAGAAACCAGCGAGACGCAACCCCCGCCCGGGTGGGCTCGGCGGGAGCCGTCAGCTCCCGCTCACTTCGAGGCGGCCAGCAGCTCGAGGACGGCTCGGGTCATCGCTTCGACTCCAGTGAGAATCGCCGGTTCCGGCTCGATGCGAAAGAAGGGTGAGTGATGCGAGGGGACCGGACGGCCGCCCGCGGCTTCGGCGGCGAGATCTTCCGGCGAGCTGCCGCCGACGGAGAAATAGGCGCCCGGAACCCCGTGCTCGGTCTGAACGAAGTAGGCGAAGTCCTCGGCTCCCATGCCCGTGCGCACGTCCCGATAGAGCCCCTCCTCGCCGAACGACTCGACGAAGACGGCACGGACGCGCTCGACGAGCTCAGCATCGTTCGAGGTCGTCGGCGTCGACTCGAAGCCGTGTTCGACGAGCGGCAGCAGATCCTCCGGCAATCCGGCCGCCCGGCCGATCCCCTGCGCGATCCGCTCGATTCCGCTCAAGAGCCGATCGCGGGTCTCCTCGCTGTCCGCGCGCACGGTCAGCTGGAGCTTCGCCTCGTCGGGAATGATGTTGTGCTTGAAGCCGGCGTGGAAGGAACCGACGGTGACGACCGCGGGTTCGAGCGGAGAGAGCTCTCGGCTGACCAACCCCTGGAGCGCGACGACCATCTGAGAAGCGAGGTAGATCGGGTCCTTGCCCTCGTGGGGCGAGGCGCCGTGCGCTCCGATTCCTCGGACGGTGATGTCGACGCTGTCCGATGACGAGGCGATGAGCCCAGCCTCGAGCGCGATCTTGCCGGCCGGCTCGCCGGCGGCGACGTGAAACGCGAGGGCGAAGTCGGGCACCCCGAACCGCTCGTACAGTCCGTCCGCGAGCATCGCCTTGGCACCGCCGATCCTCTCTTCGGCGGGCTGACCGACGAGCATGACGGTGCCCGACCACTGGGTTCGCATCGCCGTCAATCGGCGGGCAGTGCCGATCAGCGAGGTGATGTGGACGTCGTGGCCACAGGCGTGCATCACCGGCTTTACGACCCCGTCGATGTCCTCCTGGGTGACTCGAGAGGCGTGGTCGAGCCCGCTCTGCTCGCGCACCGGGAGGCCGTCGAGGTCGGCGCGGACGAGGACTCTCGGGCCGTCTCCGTTCTCGATGATTCCCACGATGCCGGTGCCTCCGACACCCTCGGCCACTTCGACGCCCAACGCCCGCAGCTCCGCGGCCAGGCGAGCGGCGGTCGCCGTCTCGCGGAATGACAGCTCCGGGTTGCGATGAAAGTGGAGGAAGAGATCGCCGAGGACCTGTTCGTAGTCCGCGACCACGGCGGCGCGTAGGTCTTCCTCCGCCGCGGCGGGACATAGCATCGACAGCAGAGCCGTCAGGCTTATGAGTATCGGTTTCATCTCGCCTCCCGGTGATTGTGAATCGGCGAGCGTATCTCATGGCTCGCGGCGCTTACGTGTCTCGGAACAGGTTCGAGGCGACCCGAGCTGCTACCGCCGCCGGAAGAGGACCAGCCGCTGTGCGCGCGGGTGGCCCCAATCGCCGATGACCTGGACCTGCCACGGTAGGCCGTCCGCGGCAAAGTGAAGGTCGCGGACACGGTAGTGATAAGGGTCGGACGCCCCCGACGTGCGGACGCCGCCCGGCTCGTGCACGAGAGGCTCGGCCGTGGGACGGTCCGCCGGGCACTCGAAGAACGTCGCGTAGAAGCGACCGCCGGGCGCGAACGAGGGAGCGATGCGCTCGAGGCAGAGCCGCAGATGATTGAGCGGAAGGTGGGTGAAGAGGGACTGCGCGATGGCCATGTCGAATCTTCGTCCGAACCCGGACACGTCGAAATCGCCGTTACAGACCAGATTCTCACGGGGCAGTCTGGCCTGAAGATCGCGGTCGAGCTCGATCTCCCAACCGGCATCGAGCAGTGAGTCGTTGACGTCGATTCCGTAGTAGTCGCCCGGGTCGAGATAGCGGACCAGATGGACGCCGGCGCGCAGACAGCCGCAGCCGACGTCGAGGAAGGCCATCGACGGCTCGAGACCCTCCGCGACGAGGCGCTCGAGCTGGAGTCGGCCCATCTCCTCCCACAGACCCCCGATCACCTCGCGGTGGCGGCCGGCACGGGACTCGCGCTCGATGCGTCGGTGATCGTAGTAGGAGCTGAGGGAGTCGTTCACGGGAGGGGCGCGCTCATTGTAGGCAACGCGATCATGGTCTCGGTCCCGACCGACGCTACTGGAGGTAGCCGAGCGCCTTGAGGCTCTTCTCGAGCTCCTCGTCGATCTCGGCCTCGACCGCGGTCAGCCGGTAGGAGGTCCGCAGCAGCTCGGCGTCGATGCGCGAACCGAGATAGGCGGCCAGGACCGGCCTCTCGCCGGCGAGATCGTGACTCTCCCCGGGATCCGCGATCTTGTCGAAGAGTTGGCGTCGTCTCACTCTCAGATTGCCGGAGGCCCAGGTCTGAATGAGCTTCCACCGGCCCTCGGTGAGGCTGACGCTCTGCGGCCCGTCGAGCCTGAGATGGGAGAAGATCAAGGGATCTCGCTGCTCGCCGACATCCTCTCGACGGGGCAGCGGGAGGCCTTCGACATGCGGAGGCACCGGCGTCTCGGCGAACTCGAGGACCGTCGGAAGAAGATCGATGTGCTGGACCGAGGCGTCGGACCTTCGCGCCTCGGTCTGGCCGGGGAACTTGACGATCAACGGCACGTCGAGGTTGGCGGCGCGGAGGTTCTTGCCATGACCCCAGCTTCCGTGGTCGTAGAACTCTTCGCCGTGGTCTGACGTGAAGACGATGAGGGTCGAGTCGAAAAGCCCCTCTGCCTCGAGAAAGTCGATCAGCTCACCGAACCTCTCGTCGTTGTGGGCGATCTCCGCGTCGTACAAGGCGCTCAGTCCGGGAGCTTCCTCCGGCACCCAGAGCTCTTTGCGGTGGGTCTTTCGCACTCGCTCGAGGAGCGCGTCGGAGTCGGGGGCGAACTTCCGACGAAGCTCCTCGGTGGGCAGGTAAGGATGGTGGGGATCGATAGTGTGGAGGTAGAGGAAGAACGGGCGGTCGCGGTCGAACTCTGCGATCAGCTCGCGAGCGCCCTTGGTGACGACTCTCGAGCCCCGGAAGTTGCCCATGAGCTGGACGAAGCGGTCGAATCCTTGGTCGAAACCGAAGCTCCGATAGACGTTCGGGTTGGCGACGATCGCCGCGGTCTGATAGCCGCTGCGGCCGAGCACCTCGGCCAGCGTCGTGGCGTCTTCGACCAGTCGATCACGTCGTCCCACCGCGCCGTGGGCTTCCGGCCCTACGCCAGTCAGCACCGAGGCCACGGACGCGCGGGTCCAACTCGACTGGGCGACCGCTCGGTCGTAGACCGTCGCCCGCTCGGCCAGTCGATCGATGTTGGGCGATGTTCCGCGCGGATAGCCGTAGCAGCCGAGGTGGTCCGCCCTCAGGGTGTCGATGAGGTAGATGATCACGTTGGGGCGCCTCTCGACCGGCTTCAATGCGGCCACGCGCCGCTCGGACTGGGAGCGGCGGGCCGCAGCCGCGGTGACCTCGACGACCGGGCCGGTCAGCGCGACGGAAGCGTCCGCCGACGCCGAGTCGAGTCTCAGGGTCCGAAGCCGGAGCCGCGCGACCCGGTCCCCCGGCAGGCCGAGATCGATCCTCGAGTCCCGGCGCTCGGTCGTCACCACCGCGGCTGTCCGCGACCCTTCCTCGTCGGTCTCGACCATCACCTCCACGGCGGTCGGCGGATCTCCACGAAACTGCCAGTTCTCCACGCTGAGAAAGCTGCCGCCGGGCAGGTCCACGAGGTACTCGACGCTCGTGCCCGCGGGCAGCACGTGGAGGTTTCGTTCGGCCACGACGGCGGGCCCGCCGCGACGCTCGATCTCTCCGAGCTTGATCCCGTACCAGGCGACTCGCGCGACGTTGGTGGCGCCTTCAGGAAGCGGATGGACGATTGCCAGCCGATTCGGGCCGATTCGCAGTTTGCCCGCGGGTACGGCCATTCGGTACGGCGACTCGCCGCCTCGGTTCATCGTGATCTCGCCGAGGGGCTCACCGTTGAGCTCGACCGAGAGGCGTGGCGCCGGGCCCGATCGCAGCGAGCGACCGGCGAGGGTGAGCTCGAGATCGCGCGGCTCGACGACCTCGAGCTCAACCTCGCCGCGCCTGCCGGTGTTGGCGACAAACGTCGATGTCTGGCCGGCCCCACGGTAGTTCCGCGACCATCCGGAGACCAGGACCGACCGCGCTTCGGGAGTGCCGAAATCGAGATGAGTCGTCTCGACTCCGTGGCGAGCCAGCGGAAAACCGGCTACCAGGTCGACCACCGGCGCCGTGGTGACCCTCTCCGTACAGCCCCACGAACCGAGAGTTCCGAGCGCGGCGAGGGCCGCCAAGAGTCCGAGGCCCCCACCCTCACGCATCGTCCGGCTTCTCGATCGTGACCGGTATGGGAGCGGTCGAGCGCCCGGCGTAGAGACTCAGATGAGGGTAGGGAATCTCGATCCCGTGGGCGGCGAACGCCTCGTGGATCTCCTTTTGAATGGAGTAGTTGAGCTCCATGTATCTTTCTCGCGAAGCCCAGACCGACAACTGGAGGTCGATCGAGGAGGTACCGAATCCGTTGATGAACAGCAGCGGCTCCGGGTTCTCGAGACTCAGCGGGTTCTTGTCCGCGACACCCAGCAGGACTTCTCGGACCTGTTTGAGGTCTTCGCCGTAGGCGACACCGACCTGAATGTCGGCCCGGCGAATGGGAAAGCGGGTGAGGTTGGTCACCTCGGACTTGATGATCGATTCGTTGGGTATCCGGACGAACAAGTTGTTGAACGTCCGCAGCTTCACCGACAGGAGATCGATCGAGAGAACCTCGCCGGTCGCCCCACCAATCCGAATGATGTCACCGACCGCGAACGGTCTCTCGCCGATCAGGAAGAGCCCGCTGATGACGTTGGAGGCCGAGGTCTGGGAAGCGAAGCCCACGGCGACCGATAGAACTCCAGCGGCGCCCAGCAGTATCGTCAGGTCGAAGCCCACTTCGTGGAGTGCCGCGGCAACGAAGAGTCCGACCATCCCGTAGAAGACGACGCGACGAACCAGGCGCGCGGCCTGCGGCTCGACTCGCGAGGCGAGGAGCCGCATCACGCCGCCGGCCACCAGCTTGGCGAGAAGCAGCCCGAGGCCGAGGATGAGGACGGCGCGTATCGCCCCCACCAGATGCGCGATCGTCATCGCGCCACGAAGCTCGGTGAAGAGCTCACTCACCGGCGCTTCGTCCTTGGAAGAGACCGCGGAAGGCGCGGACGAGGAGCCCCGGTTCTTCCGGCGAGCGAGGCTCCTGGATCTGCGCGAGTCGACCTCCCGCCGTCGGCGGGTCGGCCGAGAAATCGAGACTGACGGTCTCGCCGTCGGCTTCGCGACCCATCGTGACCTCGTTGGTCCACAGCACGCCGTTCTCCGAGGCGTAGAGCGAGAGAGAGCCCACCGGCAGCTTGATGCGCTCGATTCGCAAGGGCGTCGCGGCTCGGTTCTCGACCCGAAGAGGGGTGACCGCCCGAATCGCCCTGAGGGTGAGCTTGCCGAGGTTCTGAACCGCCAATGAGGTCGAGGCGTAGCAGAGCTCCCCCTCGAGTCGCGATGGACCGAACCAGGTGTCGGAGGCGCGCTGGATCGGAACCTCCAAAATCGTCGTGGGCGGATCCTGCACTTCTACCCGCGCCCAGATCGGAGAGCCCACGAAGAGCGTCGTCGACTGCCCTGGAAGGACGTGAGTCGAAACCCGAGGCGACGTCACCACCGGGCGATCGGCGAGCGCCGGCGTCACCCGTAGACGGGAGCTGTCGTGTTCGAAGACGAACCGGTCGATGGTTTCCGTGTCGTCGGCCAGCAGCTCGACCTCCCTGTCGAGGAGCCAGTCGCGAGGCTCCTGGGGAGGGTGCGCGGTGACGAGACGTTGCACCTGCCACTCGCGGACGTCGCTCCGGATCCGGAGATCGAGCTCGCCGAGCCGCCATCCGAGCGTCTCGCCCGGCTCGAGATCGAAGTCTCCCCACCAGGTCGCGGGACTCATTGAAGGAGTTCTGTCGCCAAAGTCAGACATCGAGGAGGCCGGAGTCTAGCAGCGGTGATCGTCGAGCTACGGCCCGCGCGACTCCTGATGCCGTCTGCTGGTATCTTCGGCCTTTCAAAACGAGAGGAGAGTACCGATGGCCGCCCTACGCCTTGTCCCGCTGACCGTCTGTCTGGTTCTGGCGATCGTCGCCGTATGGAGTCTCAACGGAGTCGGTGACGTGGCCGCCGATCTGCCCACCGGCGCCCAGTTGACCTCGATCGGCGCCCTCGAGTTCGGCGACGACGGAACCCTGTTCGCCGGCGATTCCCACGGGGCGAGAGTCTACGCCTTCCAAACCGAGGAGAGGACGGCAGCGCCGGCGATCGACGAGGTGTCGGTCACCGATCTCGACTCGAAAGTGGCCGCCCTCCTCGGCGCCGAGCCGCGCGATATCTTCATCAAGGACCTGGCGGTGCATCCGAAGTCCGGCTCGGCCTATCTATCGGTGATGCGCGGCCACGGCGACGATGCCCGGCCCGCCCTCGTCCGAGTCGGAGGCACGGGCGAGATCGAGAACCTCGAGCTGGGAGGGCTCACCCATGCCCGGCTTTCCCTCCTCGACGCGCCGGAAGCCAAGCCCGAAGCCCGCCGCGATCCGCGCTCCCTTACCATCACCGACCTCGCCCTAATCGACGGCGAGCTGTTCATCGCGGGGCTGTCGAACGAGGAGTTCGCTTCCGTCCTGCGCCGAGCTCCGTACCCATTCACCGGCAGTGCCGAGGCGACCGGCCTCGAGATCTACCACGGTGCCCACGGCCAGTACGAGACGCACGCTCCGGTCTTCACCTTCATGCCGTTCGAAATCGAAGGGCGGCCTCACCTCCTGGCCAGCTACCTGTGCACGCCGCTGGTGACCTTCCCACTCGACGAGCTACGAAGCCGGACCAAGCTGCGAGGCAAGACGATCGCCGAGCTCGGCTTCGGCAACGTGCCCATCGACATTCTCTCTTTCGAGCGGGAGGGAGAGGAGTACGTGCTGATGACCAA
>CALZKB010000188.1:7810-14515 GCA_945787575.1 Thermoanaerobaculia bacterium
GGCCCAGGGCGAGGTGGGAATCACCAGCGAGGTCGACGGTGTGGTCGCGGGAGTCGAGTATCTCACCTCGCCTCTCGGACACGTGCTGCAGATCGCCGACTTCAACGCAGAGAGCATTCTGATGCTGGTCCGCGATCCGGAGAACGGCGCGCTGTCGCTCCGTACTCGCGGCAAGCGCTGGCTCTAGCAGCCCCGTGGCTAGGGTCGTGGGGGGCGGGCGAGGGTTGCCGAGGGAAGCCGGGGCGTCGCTGCTCGCTCTCGGTCTCGTCGTCGGCTGCGCCGACGTCGCGCCCGAGGGGGTGACCCTGAGGCTGGGGCCCGACGGGGAAGCCGTCGTCGTCACCGGGCTGGAGAGCAGCTCGCTCGAGGAGCTACGGAGATTCGAGACCGCGGACTGGCACCGGCGGTTCATCGTCGAGACGGCGGCCGCCGCCGAGGCTCCGCTTCCCCTTCTGGCGGGCCGCTACTCGGTCGAAGAGGACGAGGCGGTTTTCCGACCCGCCTTCCCGTTCCTCGCCGGCAGGTCTTATCGGGCGGTGTGGACGGGCGCCGCAGGCTTTTCCGGGGAACCGCTCGAGCTCAGGTTCTCGATTCCGGAGCGCGCCGGAGCGCGAGGGAGGGTGAGCGTCGTATTTCCGAGCGGCGACCTCCTGCCGGAGAATCTGCTCCGCCTCTACATACACTTCAGCGTGCCGATGAGCGAAGGGCAGGCAGCGGACAATCTGCGGCTCTTGCGCTCCGACGGATCCGAAGTCGAGCGTCCGTTCGCGGTGCCCGACCACGAGCTGTGGAACCGCCAGCGAGATCGCCTGACCGTGCTTCTCGACCCCGGCCGGATCAAGCGCGAAGTGAGACCCAATCTCGAGGTCGGACCGCCGCTCCAAGCCGGGCAGGCGTACCGGCTGATCGTCGACGCCGGTTGGCACGACTCACAGGACAGGCCGCTTCTCGAGCCTTTCGAGAAGCGCTTCCGGGTCATCGAGCCGCAGCGGGGTAGGGTCGACGTCGAGAGTTGGCGGCTCGCGCCCCCGGCAAAGGCCGACGACCGTCTCACGATCGAGTTCCCGAGAAGCCTCGATCATGCCCTCCTGGAGAGCGCGCTGAGCGTTTGGAGCGCCGCTGGTGAAGCGGTACCGGGACACCCGAAGGTCGGGGCCGAGGAGCGATCATGGCGGTTCGCGGCCTCGGAGGGATGGACCTCTGGTCTCTACTACCTGCGGATCGACACCGCCCTCGAGGACGCGACCGGCAACAGCGTTCGCGCTCCGTTCGAAGTGGTGAAAGCAGCTCGAGCGGGTGAGAGCGGAGCTTCCCTCGGTCGAATCGTGGAGTTGCCGTTCGTCGTCGACCTCGACCGCTAGCCGGCGTCTCTCACCCGCACAAAATGTCCCGCCACCCTCCCAAAATGCCACGACCGTTCACCGTCTTCTCGAAGGTGAACCGCGCTCACGACAGCCAGGTCCTTTGTATTCAGTAACTTGAGCGCTCTTTCGGCACGGCACCGAACTTGCGATCAACTCCACCGAAAGCGACCGGAAGCGATCCGGGAGCGAGGCAACGAGGAGGTGGCTAGTGACGACGCTCGAGAGAACGACCGACGGTCCGGTGGAAGTCATCCGCCTGACGAGCAGACTGGACGCGAGTAACGCGTCCGAAGTGCGTCAGGAGCTCGATTCCCTCCTGCAACGGGGCCGGACACGCCTGGCGCTCGATCTCGACGAGGTCAGCTTCGTCGACTCGAGCGGATTGTCCGTCTTCGTTCACGCCGTCAAAGCGGCTCGAGCAGCGGGCGGCAATGTCAATTTGATTCACGCGAGCGCGGCGGTGCGGTCGGTTCTAGACCTCACGAGGCTGAGCCGCATCCTGCAGATCTGGGACGACGAGCCGAGCGCCGTCTTGGCACTGGCACAATGAGCGTCGCAAGCATGCAGGGCGGCCGATTCGCGCCGACCGAGCCCGTAGGTTGGGACCGGATGGATCTGCTCCGCCAGGTCGACGACGACTTCGATCTCGCCGTTGCGTTGATGGAGATCTTCCTCGAGGACGCGCCGCAGATGAAGTCCGACATCAGCGTCGCGGTCGGCGCCGGCGAGGCCGAGCGCCTGGCGTGCGCTGCGCACGCCTACAAGGGGTCGGCGGCCGCCATCGGCGATCGCGATCTTCGAGGAGCGCCACCATCGCCTCATAGAGGGACTCGAAGCCGCGCTGGGTAACGTCTGATCCGTCCTCGAGCCGCAAGACCGACTCATGCGAGACAGCATCCTGGTCGTCGACGACAGCCGAGTCAGTCGGCGGCTGCTACGGGGAATCCTGGCTCGCGAGGGGTTCGACGTCCTGGAGGCCGCCGACGGCCGGGAGGGAATCGCGAAGGCAGTCGCGGAGGCTCCGGGCCTCATCTTGCTCGACATCGAGATGCCTTTGCTCGACGGCTTCGAAGTTTGCGGCGCTCTCAAGAGCGATCCGGTCACCGCCGAGGTGCCGATCGTCTTCCTCTCGTCCCTCGATCAGGCGGCGCAAAAGGTGCACGGACTGGAGCTCGGGGCCGCCGATTACGTCACCAAGCCGTTCGATCGCAGCGAAGTGCTGGAGCGAGTCAAGACCCAGCTGCGCCTCAGCCGATTGACACGCTCGCTGAAGCAGGTCAACCGGGAACTGATCAGGCAGCGCGAGAGCCTCGACGCGGATCTCCATGCGGCAGCCGAGATCCAGCGGTCGCTGCTGCCCGGCGGCGACGTCGAGACCGGCCCACTCGAGATCGCCTGGCGCTACCAACCGTGCACGAGCATCGGCGGGGACATCTTCAACGTCCTCCAGCTGACTGCCGACGAGACGGCGATCTACATCGCCGACGTCGCCGGCCATGGCGTGCCCTCCGCGCTGGTCAGCATTTCGATCAGCAATCAACTGACCGGCCGCTGGTTGTTGGGATCGGTCGGCGCGAGCACCAGTGGCGAGACTCTGGGCCCGGCCGACGTCCTTCGCCGGCTCGACTCCGAGTATCCGATCGAACGGTTCGATCGCTACTTTACGATCAGCTACCTCGTCCTCGACACCACCAGCGGTCGCTTGCGATACTGCAGTGCCGGCCATCCGCCGCCGCTGACGATGGGCCTCGATTCCGAGATCCATCGTCTCGACGAGGGAGGGCCGCTCATCGGCCTGGGCGAAGGCCTCGAGTTCGTCGAAGGCGAGACCTGGCTGCAACCCGGAGATCGAATCCTCCTCTACACGGACGGAGTCACCGAGGCCCCCGACAGCGACGGAGCCATGCTCGGCGTCGACGGGTTGGAGTCGCTTCTCGAGGAGTCGCGCAGCTGCTCGGGGGAAGAGGCGTGCTCGCGGCTCGAGGCCCTTCTGGCCGATCGGTGCGGCTCGATCTCCGCCCACGATGACGTCTCGTTCATGATCATCGACTGGAGTGCACCTTGACTATGGACAGAACCGACCTGGACCTCTACTTCGACGGCCGCCTGAGTAATCTCCGATCGGTCGCATCCCTCATTCAAGAAGTCTGTCGCAGTCTGGCTCTCGACGAGACGACGAGCTATCACATCGAGCTCGCCGTCGTAGAAGCCATCACGAACTGCATCCGTCACGCCTTCGGCGAGGAGAGTAGCCGCCCGATGCACGTCGTGACCGCCGTCAAGGACGACAGTCTCCTGATCCGCGTTTCCGATCGTGGACGGCCGGTGAAGCTCGAACTACCGCCACGAGGCCGAGTCGGTTCGGTGCCGGAGTTGCTCCAGGAGGGGGGGCGTGGCTTGTTCCTGATCTGCTCCCTGATGGATCGGGTCGAGCAGGTCTCCGACGCCGAGGGCAACACTCTGGTCATGACCAAGGCGCTCGACCGCGCTTAGGGAACCGCCCGAGACAGCCGCGAGGGTCGCCAGCCGGGCGATCGAGTTCGGCGCCGATGGTGGATCCCCGGCGAACTTCTAAGCCGAGGCCAGCTCGGAGAGCGTCGCGAACAGCTTCCGGCAATCGATCGGCTTGGATAGATAGGCGTCCATGCCGGCCTCGAGGCAGCGCTCGCGATCGCTGCTCATCGCATGCGCGGTGAGGGCGACGATCGGCGTCCGCCGTCTCGCGTCTTCGTAATGGCGGCGGATGATCGAAGTCGCGCGGAGCCCGTCCATGCCCGGCATCTGGACGTCCATCAAGACGAGATCGAAGGCTCGCCGGCTGAAAGCGTCGACCGCGGCCCGTCCGTCGGCCACGACCTCGACCGAGTGCCCCTGCTTCTCGAGGAGCCGCACTGCGAGCTTCTGATTGACCCGGTTGTCCTCTGCGAGCAAGATGTTGAGCGGGCCCACTGCCGGCATCGGAGGATCGGGCTCGGAGGCGGCCCGAGGGGTCCACTTGCGGCCATCGTGTTCGGCGAGTGCCCTCAGAATCGCCCGGCAGAGCTCAGCCCGACCGATCGGCTTCGTGAGATAGGCGGAGATTCCCAGCTCCCGACACCGCTCGCTGTCCGTGCCGCTCGGTGACGAGGAGAGCATCAGCATGAGCTCCGAATGAAAGCGAGGATCACTCCTCAGTCGCCCGGCGAGCTCGTAGCCATCGGTGCCCGGCATCTGCACGTCGAGTAACAGAAAGTCGAAGGGCTCTGAGGACTCCCACGCACGGGTCACTTTGTCGAGAGCGCTCTCCGCCCCGTCGGCCGTGGTGGATCTCGCGCCGAGCCCGTTGAGCATCGCCTCGAGGATCCGCCGGTTGGTGGCATTGTCATCGACGACGAGGACCCGGGCTCCGCGGAGCCGCGAGATCCGGGCCACTGGATCGGGGTGGGGGTCGTTGGCGGCCGGCTCGACGGCCATCGTGAAGTGAACCGTGCTGCCGACGCCGACGGTGCTCTCGAGCCAGATACGGCCCCCCATCAGCTCGGCCAGCCTCGCCGAGATCGCCAGGCCGAGCCCCGTTCCCCCGAAACGGCGACTGGTCGACGCATCCGCTTGCGCGAAGCTGTCGAAGACGAGCTTCTGCTTCTCCGGCGGGATACCGATCCCCGTGTCACGGACCTTGAAGTGCAAACTCGAGGAGCGTCCCGCCTCGTAGCCGACCTCGACGACGACCTCTCCCGTCGGCGTGAACTTGAGGGCGTTACCCACGAGGTTGACGAGGATCTGTCGCAACCGGTCGGCGTCGGCGCGAAGGCGATCTGCCACCTCCTCGTCGACTCCGCAGGCCAGCTCGACCGCCTTCTTTCTAGCCTGCTCGGCAAAGGGCTTCATGGTCGAGCTCAACAGGTCGCGAAGGTCGAAGTCCGTCGGCGATACCGCCAGCTTGCCGGCCTCCATCTTCGAGAAGTCGAGGATGTCGTTGATGACTCCGAGCAGCGACTGTGCCGACGCCTGGACGATGGTGAGGTAGTCCAGCTGTTCCGGTGTGAGCTCGGTATCGAGCGCGAGCTCGATCATGCCGATGATCGCGTTCATCGGCGTTCGGATCTCGTGGCTCATGTTGGCCAGGAACTCGCTCTTCGCACGGTTGGCCGCGTCAGCCTCCTCCTTGGCTTGAGTGGCGACCGCGAGGAATCGCTCGGAAAGCTCCTTCTCCGCGTTGAGCTCCAACTCGGCACGCTTACGCTCGGTAATGTCCTCGTAGAGAGCGACGACGCCCGCTGGCTCGCCGTCGACGACCACCTGCACGCCGTGAATCCGCACGTCGACCAGTGAGCCGTCCTTGCGCAGCCGTCGAGCCTCGGTCTGCGCCACTTCACCGGAGCGGGCACTTCGGCTGAGGCTCAGCGCCTCCTCCCTGAGCTTGTCGTTGGCTAGGAGATCGTCGACGTAGCGGCCCAGGATCTCCTCTTGCGAGTGCTGGAAGAGGCGCTCGAACGCGGGGTTGCACTGCTCGATGCGCAGGTCGTTATCGAGCATCAGAACAGCCAGCGGGCTGCACTGTACTAGGGACTCGAGATAGCGGCGATCGCGAGTGCCGCCAACGGCTGGGCTCGATCGTACCGCCCGTTCCTTTTCGGAGACATCGAGCCGATCGGCCGGCGGGTCGCTCACAACTCGACGACCTCGGCCTTCCTGCTATCGTCGACATCGACCGGCTCCACGACCCTGGCCAGCTCCCGCAGCGTGGTCGTCAGATCCGCGATCTTCGCCAAGCCGTCCTCCCAGAGTCGCACGTAGGTCGGGGGAGCGGCATCGGAGATCTCTGCGTCGTTGGCGCCGCCGCTGATCAGGCCCTTGAGTGTGCTGTTCATGGTCAGAAGCTCATAGATCCCGACGCGTCCGTGGTAACCGGTGTCGTGGCACTCACGACATCCTGCTCCCTCCAGGAATGGGACGCCCCGCGCGACCCAAGGCAAGAGCGCCTCACACTCCGCGGGGTCGAGCTCGATTACATTCAAGCAGTCGGGACAGACGCGGCGAACCAAACGCTGGGCCAGCACGCCCCGAAGGGCGGACGCCAGCAGATAGGGCTTCACACCCAGATCGACCAGTCGAGTCACGGCGGACGGCGCGTCGTTGGTGTGCAGGGTGGCGAGCACGAGGTGTCCGGTCAGCGCTGCCTGGGTGGCGATTTGCGCCGTCTCGAGATCGCGTATCTCGCCGACCAGGATCACGTCCGGGTCCTGGCGCAGGATCGCTCTCAGTCCGAGGGCGAACGAGAATCCAGTGCTCATCTGGACCTGGCCCTGCGTGATCCCCGCCAGTTCGTACTCGACCGGGTCCTCGAGCGTCACGATGTTGA
>CALZKB010000189.1 GCA_945787575.1 Thermoanaerobaculia bacterium
TGCCCTTGCGGGCGAAGGCGTGGGCCATCGCCTCGCCGATGGGAAAGAGCCCGATTTCCAGCCCCTGGACGAAGAGCATCATGCCGACGACCACCAGGACGGCCCCCGCCATCAATCCGGCCACATCGGGAAACGGCTGGCGCAGCACCAGCATCTGAAACCCGGTCACGACGACCACGATCGGCAGGAGGTCGCGCACCGCCTGCCATAGGCGCTGGAGCAGAAGGCGCGCTATCGGCGCTACCGCCAGTCGTCGTTCACGCATGTTCTCGTTGCTCTCCTCGATCCGATTTGATGGTCGAAATCAGTCTATTTGAAATCACCGTCGAGGGTCGTTCATGCCGCTTACCTGACCCGCTCCGCGTAGACGTTCATCCTCCCGCGGAAGCCGGACCGCTACTGATCAGCCGATTCTGGTCCCTACCTAGACAGGCAGTGAAGGGGGAAAACTGCCCTGGCGTGTAAGGCGGAGGGCCCAATGGCCACGAAGCTCGGGAGGTCTGGAAGGGCCTCCTCGAGCCGGAGTTCACCCGCCAGTACTGGTTCCACGACAACGTTTCGGACTGGCAGGAAGGCTCATGCTGGGAACACCGCGCCACAGGCGGTGAGGGGAAGATCGACATCCTCGGCAAGGTGTTGGAGCGCGTGCTCCACGAAAAGCTCGTCCTGACGTGGGCCCGCCCGGGCGACGAGGATGACCCGGAGCGCACCTCGCGCGTCACGTTCCGGCTCGGCGACGTGGACTGGCCCGGTGGCCCCTGGACGTCGC
The DNA here is from genome assembly GCA_945787575.1 of Thermoanaerobaculia bacterium. Lineage (GTDB taxonomy): Bacteria > Acidobacteriota > Thermoanaerobaculia > Multivoradales > JAHEKO01 > CALZKB01. Next base: position 770 of record CALZKB010000189.1, read on the forward strand.
TGCTCCTCGAGCACACGGACTTCGGCGAGGACCAAGAGATGCGCGAAAGCGTCTCCGGCGGTTGGCCGATGGTGCTCTCAGGGCTCAACACGCTCCTGGAGAAGGGCTTCGATTTCGACGAGCCGGGGGCCTGAGTGGCAGGCCTGCTACCAGGATCCAGCCGGTCGTCGAGTCTGTTCTGCCTACGGATCGGCTCCGAAAACGCCAAATCCCCGTGTCCGAGGAGGGCCGTCTGTGGGTGGATCGAGCGCCACCATCACCGAGTGCTTGCCCGCTGAGATGACCCGCGGCCCGCGAGCGCTGCCCCAGTTGCGCAACCCGCGCCACCAGCCGATGGGTCGAGGCCTTGCGCAGGTATCCAAGTTAGGAGTTGAGCCACTGCCGCACCTCGAGAAGCACCGGCCACGGCCACGGGAAGACCGCGCGGCCGTCGCCGCCGACCCGCATCCCGGCTTCGAGCAGTCTCGCCTCCGCCCGCCCGAGCCGCTCGCGCAGGTTCCCCACCACCCGGCGGCGGGCCAGCAGGTAGTCGGGCCGACGCGCGAGACCGCGAGCCGGCGCAGCGCGAGAAGTTCCTGACGATCTTCTCGAGTTGGACCGCCAGGTCGAAGGCGGCCCGGTAGATCGGCAGATGCTCGACGGCTCGGCTACCGAGGTCGATGCGGCGACTCGAGTCCTCATGACATGAATCCGACGCTGCTGATTCTCGAGCTTTCGACCGCCGCGGCACTGACCTCGGCCCTTGGCGTCCTACCTCTCGTGGGCCGGCGGCGTCTGCCGACGATCTGGGTCGGCTGGGGTAACGCGCTCGCGGCCGGGATGATGCTCGGCGCCGCCTACATGCTGAGCGCCCTCGAGGCCTCGGTTCCGATGGTCACGGAGATCCGGCCCGAGCTGCCCGAGGCGATTGGGGCCGTCCTGGGAATCTGCTTTATCTATTGGACCCACGTGGCCGTCGGAACCGCCGGAGTCGAGCTCAATCAGGCACATGCCGAGGATCCTCTGCACGGCTATCGGATTCTGATGGTCAATGGCCTGCACTCGGCGTCCGAGGGGATGGCGATGGCCGTCGCCATGGTGATCGATCTGAAGTTCGGTGTGCTGGTGGCCCTGGCTCTCGCAGTCCACAACATTCCCGAAGCGACCGTACTGGCGGCGGTTCTGCACGGGCGGGGCCTCAGCCTTCGTCAAATCGCCGGCCTCGCCGTAGCCACGAACGTCAGTCAGGTTCTGCTCGCGGTGGCGGCCTACTCGGTGGTGATCGCCGCGCCGGCGACGCTGCCCTGGGTGCAGGGCTTTGCGGTCGGAACCTTGGTTCAGCTGGTGTTGATCGAGCTGCTGCCCGAGTCCTACCGCGAGGCTGGCCAGACGAGTATTGCCCTGGTCACGGTGGTGGCGCTCGGCGTCGTGGTTCTCCTGCGGGGATTCGTCGGATGATCGGAGCCGATCTCGAACCGGTTGTCGTCGTCTTCCTCTACGGTCTGATCACAGCCTTGGCGACCGGCCTGGGCGCGCTTCCGTTCCTCTTCCTGAAGCAGATCTCACCAGCGGGTATCGCCTACTCGAATGCGATCGCCTCCGGGCTGATGCTGGGCGCGTGCTTCGGACTCGTATCCCAGGGGACTCGGTACGGCAGCACGCAGACGGTCGCCGGCGGCGTGATGGGCGTCCTCTTCATTCTGGCGACTCAGCGCTGGTTGGGACGCCACGAGCTCGAGTTCGGTCAGGCCCGAGGCGTCGGAGCGCGCCGGATGCTCCTAATGGTGATCGTGATGACAGTTCATTCCTTTTCCGAAGGAGTCGCAATCGGCTCCTCCTTCGCGGGCGGAGTGACCTTCGCCAGCGTGATCACGATCGCGATCGCCGTTCACAACATTCCGGAGGGTCTCGCGATCAGCGCCGTGATGCAACCCCGTGGCTCGAGCGTTCCAACCTGCGCCGCCTGGAGTGTCTTTTCCTCTCTCCCGCAGCCACTCATGGCGGTACCGGCCTATCTCTTCGTCGACGCGTTCACGCCCGCCTTGCCCTACGGAATCGGCTTTGCCGCCGGCGCGATGTTCTACATGGTGTTCGTTGAACTGCTGCCCGAGGCCTACGAGCAGGCACCGCGTCCCCTGGTGAGCTTCGTGACCAGCATGGCCCTGATCGCGATGCTGCTCTTTCAGCGCTTCCTCTAACGGCGCTTCAGCCGTACTTGCTCGAAGAACGATTCCGCAACAAGCGAAATTCGCCTCCCTCGGCTCATCCGCCCAGCAATCGCCGGGCCTCTCCAGACAGAAGGGTATCCCGCTCCGGGGCGGCGGACCACAGGTATGATGACTTGTTGTGATCGGCAGTCGGGTCGGCCATTTCGAGGTCGTCGCCAAGCTAGGCGAGGGCGGCATGGGAGAGGTCTACGAGGCGGCCGATACCGAGCTCGATCGGAGGGTCGCGATCAAGGTGCTGCCGGAGGAGATGGCCGCCGACCCCGAACGCCTCGAGCGCTTCCGCCGCGAGGCCAAGGCGATCGCAGCGCTGAACCACCCGAACATCGTCACCATCCACGGCGTCGAGGAAGCGGAAGGCCGGCGCTTCCTGATCATGGAGAAGGTCGAAGGCGAGAGCCTCGACCGGAAGCTCCCCCGCAACGGATTCCCACTCGACGAACTTCTCGAGATTGCCATCCCGATCGCCGACGCCCTCGCCGCGACGCACGATCAGGGCATCATCCATCGCGACCTCAAACCAGCCAATGTCATGGTCACCCTCGAGGGACGGGTGAAGCTCCTCGACTTCGGCCTCGCCAAGCTCACCGAGGCGTCCGCCGAAACGGAGCAGGCGGCTGGCGATGAGGACGAGACCAAGACGGCGCTCCTCACCCGTGCGGGTACCGGAGCTCCCTCGACAACTCGGGCGCATTGTCGAGTCGTGTCTTGCGAAGGAGCCGGATCGGCGCTTCCAGACTGCCCGCGACGTGCGCAATCAGCTGAAAGCACTGAAGCGAGAGGCCACGACCGGCGCACCGCCTGAGTCGCTTCCGGATAGCGCCGCACGTGCGACTTCTCCGCGAGTTTGGCTCGCGGCGGCGCTGGCAGTAGTCGTGATCGGAGCCGGAGCGTTCTACCTCGCTCGCTCGCGGCCGGCGGCTGACGCCCAAACACCCGCCGCCGACGTCGTCGGCCTCAAGATGAAGGAATACGAGGCCTCTGCCGAGACCCTGCTGCAGAACTTCGGCGACCCGGAGGCCCTGCGCATGAGCATCGAAGCATGGAGAATGGTGAGCGAGCTCAAGCCCGACTACGCCCCCGCTCTTGCCGGGATGGCGACGGCTCGGACGCTTATCGCTTGGAACTCAAGGCCAGATCCGGAACTTCTCGACCAAGCGGAACAAGAGGCGGAGACGGCCATCCGACTGGATCCTGAGCTCGCCTCGCCCTACGTGGCCCTCACTTTCCTCTACAGCATGCGGGGCCTCTTCGACACGGCCGAAGAGATGTCTCGGCGATCGCTCGGACTGGCCCCGGAGGACCCCTGGGTGCTCCAGGCCAGGGCCCGGTTCCCGATCGACATGCACGGGCGATTCAAGGAAGCTGAGGATCTGGCAACGCGAGCTACGAAGCTCGATCCAACGTTCTTTCCGGCTTTCTTTCAGCTGGGCTGGGCGGAGATGGAGCTCCAGCGGTTCGACGAGGCGGAAATGGCCTTTCGCCGGGCTGTCGAGCTACGGCCGGACTTCCTTGCCGGCTATTTGGGAATGGGGCTCGTGCTCGACCTGATGGGGCGCCACCAGGAGGCGATCGAGACGTTCGAGGCCGGCCTGGAGCTCGACCCGGACTCCACCCAGTGCCTGCTGTTCGGGGGGCTCGCGTACGACAACCTTGGCCGCTACAGCGAAGCGCTAGAGAGCTTTCGAAGAGTCTCGCGGCAGAGCCCGGACCATCCTCTGTCGAGTTTTGCCCTGCTTTACGAGGCCGTCGAGCTCAAGCGCCTGGGTCGATTCGACGAGCAGGCCGTCGCCCTGACGGCCGCCGAGAGGGTGTTCAAGGCCAATCCGAAGATGTGGTTCAATCTCAAGGGATTAGCCGGCGTCGCCGCTCAGCGGGGAGACTCCGAAGCAGCCTTGGCATGGCTCCGGCACGCGATCGAGGCGGGGATGAAATCGGTCAACCAGATCCGGAACGATCCCGCACTTCAGCCCTTGCGCGATGACCCCCGTTTCGTAGACATCCTCGATCGCATCCGCCCGGGCTAGAGTGGTCGCGGGCAGCGGCTCTGGCGGTACCGAACCTCGCGGATGACTCGAGTTGATTTCAGAGCACACGGTTCCGCTTCTCCGCTGGCACCTCCTGCCGGCACACCTTCTTGAGGCGGCAGCGCGCTCCCATGACACGGTCGTTGGTCAGCAGGCGGAGCAGACCGAGCTGGGTGACTCGGCAGAAAGCGGCTCGGTCGTCTGCAGGTAGAAGCTCCTGCCGCCACCAGCGCGTGGCAGGCTGGTGGTGCGCTCCGATCTCGCGGAGCTCCGAGCCAAGTTGGTGATTCAATAGAGAATCACGAAGCGCCTGGGTGACGTAGTCCTTGAGCTTCATGCCCCTGAGAGCCGCTCGTGCCTTCACCTGGCGGAATAGGTCGTCGGGAACGTCGACGACGGTCGATACGAGTTCGGCACTCGGGGCCTCGGCTCGGTCTCCACGGCAAAGTCGATAATCCGCTGGTACTGGTCTTCCATGAACGCGAGCCGCTCGAAGATCTCGTGGTCGCCCACGGCGACCCAGGCGCGGACGACCGCCGGCGCCGTCAGGCGTGCTCGGTCCGTCTGCCGGCTTCCCGCTTGCGCAGTCGATGCCAACCGATCTCCCAGATCGCTCGGAACCGGCGCTCCAGAAAGAGGCGCTCGACCAGTGGAGAGAGGAAGAACAGCCAGCGAGCCGCGATCTCCTCGTATCCCTCGACGACGACCCCGCGGGCAGTTTGCGCGAAGCGCACTTCTCCCCGACCACGCCAGAATCCCTTGAACACCCAGCGGACGAGCTCGTGAGGCTTCTGCTCGGTGTTCCTGGCTACGAGCGGAAACGGAAAACCCTTCAGTGGCACCGCGAACCAGCCGTAGCCGCGGTCCTCAACGTCACCGGCCAAGCCGTAGAGACGAGTCCAATCAGCAGGCGTCCGGAAGTAGGAGTAGATCTCCTCGACCGGAAGAGCGAACTCGTGCTCGAAGCGGATGATCACGAGCTGGGTCCGCTCCCGCCGATCCGAGCGGGTATGGAGTACGCGAGTCGTCCGGCACGCGCCGACCCCGAGAGGAGTCGTCTCGGATTGCTAACCACGAGGCCGGACCTCGACGACGGCGATGGATGCGGTCGCCTTGGACACGAGTTTCTCTGTTCCCGCGTCCTCGCATAGAACCTCGGACTCCACGACCGTGAGCTGGGCCCCTGGTTTGAGGACCTCGGACCGGCACCTGAGTCGCTCCCCTTTAGCAGCTCGAAGCAGGTTGATCTTGAACTCTGCCGTGAGGACGATCTGACCCGGTTCGATCAGGGTCGCCGCGGCCCCGCCGGCCGTGTGATCGGCCATCGTGGCCTGCACGCCGGCGTGGACGAAGCCGTCCTGTTGGAAATGCCGCGGCTCGACGTCGAGCTCCGTTTCGCAGATCCCGGGACCGACCGTCACGAGGCGTATGCCGAGGCTCGCGACGAAAGGGGCGGCATTGAAGATCCGCTCCAGTTCTTCGCGCGGCAGCTCGTGGAGCCTGGTCACGTGTCGAGTGCATTCCTGCGTCCAACCCTCGAGTCGAACGCGGCGTCGCCGAATGGACTCTAGCACTCCCTTGGGCGCTGCTCGCCCCCGGCCGCCTCGAACCGGGGCCGTTGGGTCGACGTCCGGCAAACCGGGTGGACGTGCGCTAACCACCTTTTCGGATAGGTCGCGACAACCTGCGAGTGCGGGGCAATAACCGGGCTCAATTCCTAGACTTGTCGAATACTGGCACGGGTCCGCGAAGGGCTCTTCCCGCCGCGGGTTCCGAAAGGGACGAAGCGTCGGTGCCCTGAGGACCGAACTTACGCGGTGGGCATCCAATGAAGGGGCAGACATGAACAAGACGACGGTGCACGTCCGGTCGCCGAGGCGGCTGGTCATACCTGCGGTGGTCCTCTCCCTGGTCGTGGCGAATCCGGCGCTGGCGGCCGAGTTCGCCAAGGGGGCCCTCACCGGGACCTGGGACACGACGATCTCCTGGGGAGCGCAGTACCGCCTCGACGACCCGGATCTGAGGCTCGTCGGCCTGCCGAGCGGTGGCAGCGCCTTCTCGGTCAACGGTGACGACGGCAATCTCAACTACGACAAGGGGATCGTCAGCAACGTCTTCAAGCTGACGACGGAGGTCGAGCTCAACTTCAAGAACGTCGGCGCCTTCGTTCGCGGCCGTGGCTTCTACGATTACGAGAACGAGGACGGCGATCGATTGAGGACCGTGCTGAGCGACCCGGCTCTGAAGCGGGTCGGCTCGCGCGCCGACGTGCTCGATGCTTTTGGCTGGGCAAAGTTCAACCTCGGCAGCATGCCCGCCGAGATCCGGATTGGAGAGCAAGTGCTGAGCTGGGGGGAGAGCACTTTCATCCAGGGTGGCATCAACACGATCAACCCGGTGGATGTGAGTGCCATCCGCGTACCCGGTGCCGAGCTGCGTGAAGCGCTCTTACCGGAAGGCATGGTCACGGCGTCGATCGGAACCTCGACCAACACCACGCTGGAGCTCGTCTACCTCTACGATTGGGGTCCGACGAAGATCGACCCGCCCGGCTCGTATTTCAGCACCAACGATTTTGCCGGAGACGGCGGCGATACCGTCTTCCTGGGTTTCGGCGATTCGGCCGACGACCGTACCTTTCCATTCACCGACAGGCCCTTCCTGGGGGTGCCGAGAGACGCGGATGTGCGGGCCGACGAGAGCGGGCAATACGGCGCGGCGTTCCGGGTCTTCGCGCCGGGCCTGAATGAAACCGAGTTCGGCTTCTACTA
>CALZKB010000190.1 GCA_945787575.1 Thermoanaerobaculia bacterium
AGAGCGTCGCCGTGCCCAGCGGAGGGTGCGGAGTGATTCGCGGCCGCGATTGACGAGATCTCCGACGAGCCACAGACGATCCTTCGACATGTCGATCGGGAGGATCGACATCAGCCGGCGCAGCTCGCGGTAGCAGCCGTGCACATCGCCGATCGCGTAGATTGCCATCGACAAGACTATGTCTCATCGGGGCTCCGTTGTCAGCGACCGCGGGCGCATTTCGGCCGTTTCGCCGGGAGCGCGGCGGCCGTCAAGGGCTAGAAGCGCGTCGGTATCGAGCCCAAGAGGTACTTGAGGTCGTCGTCTCTCCAGCGGACTCCGGCTCCCAGGAAGTACGTTTCCCGGTCGCTCTCCAAGAAATCGTCGAGACCGCCCAACAGATAGACGTTGGGATGAACCTGCCACTTGCCGAGGAGCCTGAAATGCGGGTCGAGGTCGTCCTCTCGCCCAAAGTCGAACGCCTCGACCGACATCCACAGCCGCTCGTCGAGAAGGCCGTAGTCGACGGCCAGGCCTCCAGTCGACTCGAAAAACCCGGCCCGCAGGTGGTGACTGCCCAGCCGGAAGCCGAACTGGGCCGAGAAGGTGAAGTCGTCATCGATCGTTCGGGTCGTCGTCTCGGTAGTCGAAGTCAGTCCGCCGTCGGTGGTGACCGCGATCGTTTCGGTCCGAGTGCGTAGTCGCCCTCGTGGGTCGTCGACGACACCCAGCCGATAGAAGCGACTGTTGTCGCGAGGGTCGATGGTGATCGAGAAGGCGGTGCGCGTCTCGTCGGTCTCGTCCAGCACGTATCCATCGAGGCTGAGGTCGAGGCCGAGTCCCGAGATCTTGCCGAAGGTCTCGCTGAGACTGTCGATACCGGCTTCCATCGCGCCGAGGGTCGACGTCAACTGATCGTGCGCCTCGTCCGAAGCGACGAGCTTTCCGAGGGTGCCTTCGCCGTCGGCAATCGCCGAGGTGATGCTGCTGAGGTCGGCGAGCGACGAGCGCATCGATCCCGATGCCTCTTCGATGTGCCCGAGGCTCTCGCTCAACGCACCTCGATTTTCGGTGACGACCGCTTCGACCTGGACCAGTACCCGCTCGATCTGCGCCGTGAGCTTCGGCAGCTCGGTCGCCAGGCTGCCGCTGAGGCTCTCGAAGTTGGACGCGGTGCTGTCGAGGTTCGCGCGGTTGGCGATCACGAGATCGCGGACGCTGGCGCTCGTCCGGTCGAGATTGACGAGGAGCCGGCGCAGCGTTTCGCCGGTGGTCTCAGGGTCGATCGCCGTCATGCTCCGTTGAATGGTGGTGCCGAGCTCGCTGATCTGGGCGACCGCCTCGTCCCATCCGACCGGCGCTTCGCCGGGAAGCGTCGCGTCGGGCGAGAGGGTGGGCGCACCTGGAGGTCCGAGCTCGAGCTCGACAAACTTGTCGCCAAGAAGACCGAGACTGCTGATCTTGGCGCTGGTGCCGGTGGTGAGCGTGATCGGAGGATCGAGCAAGAGGCCGACGACCGCGCGCTGCTCGACGAGACGAATCCCATCGACGCGCCCGACTCGGACTCCGGCCACCCTCACGGCGGCCTTGTCATCGAGCCCGGCAACCGACTCGAAGTCGGCTTCGACTCGCTGTCCGGTCTTCCCCCACAGATCGAGATCCTCGATCTTGAATATGAGGTAGCCCAATACCGCGAGCGCGAGCGCCATGAAGATCCCGACCTTGGCCATGTTCGACATACGTGACGTCCTTTTCGTTGCGCTACGGCGGCGTTGCCCAGGTTTCGAGATCGCGCCGGAGAAACTCGGAGATGCGCGGATCCTCGAGCGTCAACAACTCTCTGGGCGTGGCGTGGACGATGATCCTGCCTTCGTAGAGCATGGCGACCTTGTCGGCAGTGCGGAACACGCTTCCCATGTCGTGACTGATGATAACGAGAGTCGACTGGAGCGATTCTCGAAAATCGATGATCAGCTCGTCGATCGACGCCTTGGTCACCGGGTCGAGGCCGGTCGTCGGCTCGTCGAAGAGCAGAATCTCCGGTCGGTGGGCGATCGCGCGGGCGAAACCGACCCGCCGGCGCATGCCTCCGGAGAGCTCGGCCGGCATCTTGTCCCCGACTCCGTCGAGGTGGACGAGCGCGAGGCACTCGCGCACCCGGTCGTCGACTTCGTCGCGGCCGATCGAGCCGAGCCGCCGCAGAGGGAAGGCGACGTTGTCGGCGACGGTCATCGAGTCGAACAGCGCGCCCTCCTGGAACGCCATGCCGAACTTGCGGCGGAATCGTGTCAGGTCCGTGCCGCGCAGCTGGTGCACGGTCACCCCATCGACCTCGACGCTGCCTCGGTCGGGTGTGAGCAGGCCGATGACGTGCTTCAGGAAAACGCTCTTGCCGCTCCCGGACCCACCGATGATCACCGTCGAGCTGCCCGCCTCGACATCGAGGTCGACCCCATCGAGCACCACCTTCGTCCCGAAGGCGCGGTGAAGGTCGCGGATGCGGATCTTGACCGTCGCCTCGGTCAAAAGAGCACCTTGGTGAGGAAGAAATCGCTGATGAGAATGGCGATCGAGGCGAAGACTACGGCTCTGGTCGTGGCGCGCCCGACGCCCGCGGCGCCCCCACGTGCGTAGAAGCCCTGCTGACAGCCGATGATCGAGATCAGCAGGCCGAAGAAGGCCGCCTTGACGAGGCCGGAGAAGAGGTCCGAGAACTCCATGTATTGGAAGGTCGTCTCCATGTACGCCACCGGGTTGGTACCGAGAAGGAGCACCGACACGACATAGCCGCCCCAGATTCCGATCGCGTCCGAGAGGGCGACGAGGAGAGGGAGCATGAAGACCGTCGCCCAAACGCGAGGTACGACCAGGTAGTGGACCGGATCGGTGGCCATGACCTCCAGGGCGTCGATCTGCTCGGTGACCCGCATGCTGCCGAGCTCGGCGCCCATCGCCGAACCCGAGCGGCCCGCGATGACCAGTCCGCCCAGGACCGCGGCGAGCTCGCGTACCATCGACAGCGCGACGAGCGATCCGACGTAGCGCTCGGCGCCATAGCGCTGGAGAGTCGACGTGGTCTGCAGGGCCATCACCATGCCTGTGAACATGGCCGTCAAGAGGACCACGGGAAGCGAGTTGACGCCCACCCGGACCATCTGCAGGAGCCACTGACGGCCGTCGAACGGGCGCCGTGGGGTCCACACGAGCACCTGCCAGAGCATCCGGAAGAAGCGGCCGATCTCCTCGAAGAAGGCCTCGATTGAATTCGACACGTGTGGTCTCGTCCTCGTGGCACTCGAGAGTCGAGTGCAAGGCTTCCGGCAAGGCGCTAGTGTACCCTCACCCAACCCTGGCGTCGGAAGCGCGTGAGGATACGAAGAAGAAGGCGAGGAGGACAAAGAGATGAGATCGATGAGACCGATCCGACGGCAGGTGTTGCAGTCGATCGCGATCGTGTGGATGCTGGCCGGGGTCGATGCCGGTGAAGCCCAGGACCGGGGCGACTGCCAAGGGCGGAAGGCCGAGGGCTGGTCGATCGTGATCGCCGGCCCCGACGAGCCTGGAGAACGATTGATCGTCGAGGGTCGCGTGCTGGCCTCCGATGGTACCTCTCCCGTCCCGGAGGCCACGCTTCTGGTCTTCCACACCGATGCGGAGGGTTACTACTCACCCGGCGGCATGGACGAATCGGACGCCCGCCTGTGCGGTCTGATGCTCACCGACGCCCAGGGTCGCTACCGGTACGAGACCGTCAAGCCCGCCCACTACGCGACGGGAGGGGGGCCGCCGGCTCATGTCCACTACCGGGTTTGGGGAGATGGGTTCGACCGCCAGAGCTTCTCGTTGCAGTTCGAGGGCGATGCCCGGCTCGGCAGCCGTGGGCGGGAGGCGTCCTCGAACCCGACCTGGGCGACGATTCGGCCGATCGCACGGGACGACGATGGAACTCTAAGTGTGATCCGCGACCTGCGGCTACGCTAGCGCCCGGTGCCGGCGACCCGCGGCCGGACTTCACGACCGGTTCGGGCTCAGGCCAGCGGGAGTCTCAGGGTGAAGATCGAGCCGCCTTCCGGTGGGCAGGCAACCTCCACCGTGCCGCCATGGGTGCGCGCCACGAGGTCCACGACGGCGAGCCCCATCCCCGGTTGGGCACTCGAGGCAGTGCCGTCGCTCTCTCGGGCGAAGGGGAGAAAGATCTCCGAGTGCCGCTCGGCGGGAATCCCGGGGCCGCTGTCTCGAACGAGACAGACGGCCTCGCCTCGCTCCGTCTCCAGCGCGACGACGATCTTCGCTCCGCGATCGCTGAAACGGATGGCGTTGTCCAGCAGATTGCGCAGAGCGAGCAACAGCAGGCGGCCATCGGCGGCGGCGGCGACAGGATCGACAGGAGATTCGTATTCGAGGGTCACGTCGCGAGCCCCCGCTGCCCCGGTCGCGGCCTCCAGGGCCTGACGGATCACCCCGTCCAGGTCGACCGGTGCCGATGCGGCGGCCCTGCCACCGCTGTCGAGACGAGTGACGCCGGTGATCCTGTCGTGGAGAACGCGCAGTTGCTGAGCCGCCGTGCTCGCTTCGGCGAGCAGAGCCTCCCGTTGGTCGGCTTCCTCGGTCAGCTCGATGAGCTCGAGCGAACCGGTGAGCACCATCATCGGGCTCGCGATGTCGTGCACCAGCCTTCGCAGCAGATGGTCCTTCACCCGTTCCGCCGTCCGGGGCGCGTCGAGGTCCTGGAGGAGAGCGAGCCCGAAGTGCTCGTCTCCGAACCGAACAGCTCTGAGGATGAAGCGAACGTCTCTCGCCTGGGGAACGTGAGAGGGCGGTAGCCGTAGCCTGAGCTCGTGATCGATCGGCTTGCGGCCGATCGAGTCGAGAAAGAGATCGCGCAGACGCCGGGCCTCGAAGAAGGGCGCGACCTCGTCGAAGAAGAGCCGTCCGACGACGTCGGCTCGCTTGCGACCGGTGCGTCGCTCCTCGTAGGCGTTGTAGAAGACCACCCTGGACCCGCTGTCGATGAGCACGATCCCCATCGGTATGGCGTCGAACGCCGTGGCTAGCAGCGGGGGGACAGTCAAGAATCCAGCCTAACACGCGCGCCGTCCAGCGATGACGGTCGCTGCCCAACCGGTAGGATGCGGTGGACGCCCTCGCCCGGCTCGGACAGGGCTGCCGACCGCCGGGCCAATCCCCGAAGTGGAGAAGTTCCATGTCGCGAATCGTTGCCGCCTTGATTCTCTCGGTGCTCACCGGCGCAGCTTTGGCGACCGGCCAGGAGCTGATGAATGCCGCTCGCAGAGGAGATCTCGAGGCCGTCGAGCGGTTGCTCGACGGCGGAGCAGAGGTCGATTCGACCGACCGATACGGATCGACGGCACTGGCGGCCGCCGCCGTCAACGGACAGCGCGAGGTCGTACGTCTGCTGCTCGAGCGTGGTGCCGACCCCAACCTGGCGGAGAGCTTCTACGGCGCTCGCCCGCTCGACACGGCGCTGTTCTTCGCCGATCGGCGCGACGTCGCACTGTTGCTGCTGGCCCATGGTGCGGAGGATCGTGACCGAGCGCTCACCTTCGCCTTTCGGTCCGACGATCTGGAGCTCGCGACCGCGGCGGTCGACGCAGGGGGGATTCGAGAGTCGACCCTGGCTCAACTCGTCGAGTTGGCCGCTGCGAAAGGGGAGTCCTTCCAAGCGCTGCTGGACAGGGCTCGATCGCGGCCCGACCCGGACGCGCCCGACTACTCCCTCGAGGAGCTTCACCGCTTCACCGGGCTCTATGAGGGCTTCGCCACCGACGATCAGGCAGAGACCGTGCTGCGCGAGGGGACGCTCCGTCTCCGTCTCGACGACGGGAACTTCACGCCCCTGGAGGTCGTCGGCGTGCGCTCGTTCGCGACCGAGGACGGTGCGATCACGGTCGGTTTCTTCGGGCGCGCCGGAACGATCGAAGGGATCGCCGTTCGGCGAGGCGAGGCTGCACCGATCTCGCTGCGCCGGGCGGTCGCCGAACCGGTGGGCGTCGGCGGTTTCGTGGTCCCCGAGGTGGGAGAGGCGACCCGGACGGTCAACTGGCCGGCCTTTCGGGGAGGCAATGCCGGCGGGATCGGTGACGGCGTCGACACGCCCACCCAGTGGGATCTCGAGGCCGGCGAAGGACTCCTGTGGCTCGCGGAGCTCGAAGGCCTCGGTAACTCGAGTCCGGTCGTCTGGGGCGATCGCGTCTTCGTGACCACCGCCGTTGCCCAAGGGCTGGAGCAGACGCTGCGGACCGGTCTCACCGGCGAGGGCACTCCGGTCGAGGAGAAGGTCGAGCACAGCTGGCGAGTGCTCGCCTTCCACAAGCCGACGGGCGAGAAGCTGTGGGAGACCGAGATCGGTCGAGGCGTGCCGTTGACGAGGAGGCACTTCAAGGCGACTCAGGCCAACTCGACACCCGCCACCGACGGCCGCTTCCTCGCGGTCGTCTTCCCGACCGCCGGACTGGCCGTGCTCGATCTCGAAGGAACCGTCGTCTGGCGCAAGGAGCTCGGCGGACTCAACGCCGGCGCGTTCTCGGACCCCGGCATCGAGTGGGGCTTCGCCAGCTCACCTTTGATCCATGAAGATCGCCTCATCCTTCAGGTCGATGTTCACGACGGTCCTTACCTCGCGGCTTGGGAGCTCGCGACCGGAAGAGAGCTTTGGCGAGTCGAGCGCGATGTCGCACCGTCGTGGGCGACGCCGTCGCTCCTGAGGGCGGAGACCGGCGACGAGCTGATCGTCAACGGATCACGGGTCCACGCGTACGACCCGAGGACCGGCGAGGAGCTCTGGAGCCTCGGTCCCAACTCGGAGTTGGTGATCGCGACTCCGGTGATCGGCGAGGAAGTCGTCTACGTCTCGGCCGGTTATCCGCCGATCAAGCCGATCTATGCAGTGCCCGCCGGCACTCGCGGCGACCTCGACATCGAGCCGGGGACGCCCGACGACCGACTGCTCTGGAGCCACGGCCACGGCGGTGCCTATATGCCGACGCCTCTTCTATACCGTGGGGTCTATTACGTCGTGCATCACAACGGCATTTTCGTGGCCTACGACGCGACGACCGGCGAGGCGCTGTCAAAGGCCCGATTCTCGCGGCGCGGCACCTTCACCGGTTCTCCGGTGGCCGTCAACGGCAAGCTTTACGCCGTGACCGAAGAGGGGTTGATCTACGTGCTGGCGGCCGGTCCGGAGTACGAAGAGCTCGCGGTGCACGATTTCGGCGAGCCTCTGATGGCGACTCCGGCAGTGTCCGAGGGGATTCTCTTCCTCCGCACTCCCTCAAGGTTGGTCGCACTGGCCAAGACGGATTGACACGCTCGACGCCTTGTCGCTCGTCGAGCCGGTGTGTAGGGACTGCGATCTTCTACGCCGTGAGCAACAGGGCCTGACGCGGCCCTCGCTCGAGCCAGCTGAAATGATCCCCATCACTCAGGTAGCCGGGGCACGGGTCCCCCGGCTACCTGAGGTCAGCCGTCGCCGCGACGGCGCTTCAGCAGACCGCGCAGCCCGCCCTGCTCTTCGGGCTCCTCACCGGGGACGGCGGCGAGACCCATCGGCTTCTCGACGAAGGTGGGATCGAGGACCCAGGTCGAGTCGTCGATGTTCTGCTCGCGCAAGCCGGTTACGTCCATCCGCGTGGTGGTCGTGCTCTGATTGCCCTTCTTCGCGGCGGTGCTGGTCGTCACCGTAACGGTCTTCAACGGGAAACCCTTGAT
>CALZKB010000191.1 GCA_945787575.1 Thermoanaerobaculia bacterium
GTTCGCCGGTGGGCGGCTCAACACCTGTTACAACGCGCTCGACGTCCACATCGAGCGAGGCCGGGGTGACCAGCTCGCGCTGATCTACGACAGCCCGGTCACCGGCACGGTCAAGACCTTCACCTTCAGCGAGCTGCGCGACGAGGTCGCCCGCTTTGCCGGCGCCCTCGCGGCCCAGGGGATCACCCGCGGCGACCGAGTGGTCGTGTACATGCCGTTGGTGCCCGAAGCGGCGATCGCCATGTTGGCTTGTGCCCGGTTGGGGGCCGTCCACTCGGTCGTATTCGGCGGTTTCGCGGCACCCGAGCTGGCGGTGCGCATCGACGATGCGCGCCCGAAGGCGATCGTCTCGGCTTCGTGCGGCATCGAGGGCAAGAAGGTGATCGCCTACAAACCGCTGCTCGACGAGGCGATCGAGCTCGCCCGCCACAAGCCGAGCAGCTGCATCATTTTGCAGCGCGACGAGGCGACGGCGGAGCTTGTCGAGGGTCGAGATCACGACTGGCGACAGGTGGCGGCCGAGGCCGAGCCTCACGACTGTGTCGATGTCGAGGCGACCGATCCTCTCTACATTCTCTACACGTCGGGGACCACGGGGCAGCCGAAGGGGGTGGTGCGCGATAACGGCGGCCACGCGGTGGCGCTGCGCTGGACGATGCGCAACGTCTATGGTGTCGAGCCCGGGGACGTCTACTGGGCGGCGAGCGACGTCGGCTGGGTCGTCGGCCACTCCTACATCGTCTACGCCCCGTTGCTCAACGGCAACACGACGATCCTCTACGAAGGCAAACCAGTGGGCACTCCCGACGCCGGCGCCTTCTGGCGGGTCATCGAGCAGCACAAGGTCAAGGTGATGTTCACCGCTCCCACGGCGTTTCGGGCGATCAAGCGAGAGGATCCCGAGGGCGCGCTGTTGAGCCGCTACGACCTCAGCAACTTCGAGGCGCTGTTTCTCGCCGGCGAGCGCTGCGACCCGGACACCCTCGAGTGGGCGCGCGAAAAGCTCGGCGTGCCGGTGATCGACCACTGGTGGCAGACCGAGACCGGCTGGGCGATTTGCGCCAACTGCCTGGGCATCGAGATGCTGCCGGTCAAGCCCGGATCGGCGGGGAAAGCGGCGCCGGGGTGGGACATTCGCGCCCTCGACTCAGACTGCCAAGAGGTCGGCACCGGCGAGACCGGCGCGTTGGTGGCCAAGCTACCTCTACCACCGGGCGCTTTCACCACTCTCTGGGGCGCCGACGAGAGGTTCTCGGAGACCTATCTGCGGGAGTTCCCCGGCTACTACAAATCGGCCGACGCCGGCTACGTCGACGAAGACGGCTACGTCTTCATCATGGCGCGGACCGACGACATCATCAACGTGGCGGCTCACCGGCTGTCCACCGGCGAGATGGAGGAGGTCCTGGCGGCTCATCCGGACGTCGCCGAATGTGCGGTGCTGGGGGTGGCCGACGACCTGAAGGGGCAGGTCCCGATCGGCCTGCTCGTTCTCAACGCCGGGGTCGAGCGGGAGGAGCAGGAGATTGTCTCCGAGGTGGTCGCCGAGGTGCGCAAGAAGATCGGTCCGATCGCCTGCTTCCGCCAGGCGATGGTGGTCGACCGCTTGCCCAAGACCCGGTCGGGCAAGATCCTGCGCGGGACGATCCGGCGGATCGCCGACGGCGAACAGGTCAAGGTCCCGGCGACCATCGACGACCCCGCGATCCTGGACGAGATGAAGACCGCGCTCGGAGAGATCGGTTACCCGCGGGAGTAGACGACGGGTCCCGTAGGCAGGCGCGGCCCGAGCCCTCGGGCCGCAATCGGCGTGTCCGGCGGTGCTCAGCGCTGGGGCATCGGGTAGACGTACTGCGAGGTGGCCACGTCCCGCGGCCACACCAGCTCCAGCTTGCCGTCGATCCACTGCCCGACGTAGGTGGAGAGCCGGTTCTGGTTCGTCTCGCCGTCGCCGGAGACGAACTTGACCGGTCCGAACACGGTCGACGGCGCTCAGCGAGGCCGCCCGCTCGAGCGCGTCGGCGATGACGTAGGCCGCGGCGTAGGCCTCGGCTCCGTGGTAATCGGGCTCGCGCCCCGACTTCGCCACCGCCTTGGTGAAGTAGCTATCCGCCCCGGGATAGGGCAGCGAGCGGTCCCAGAGCGTTACCGTGAAGACATGGTCCGCCGCGTCGCGAGCCAGATCGTAGAACGCCGGCAGAGTGAACCCCGCGCCGCCGCCCATGTACACCTTCGGCGACCACGCCAGTGCCCGGAGCTGGGTCATCAGCAGGTTGGCGTCGAGCAGGTAGGAAGCCATGTACACGACTTCCGGCTTGGCCCGCTTGGCGGCGAGCAGGATCTGGGTGATGCGCCAGAGCTTGAAATCCTCGGGCGCGTAGCTCTCATGAAGGATGACCGCGATGCCGTGCTGCCGGCACGCTTGCTCGAAGGCGTCCGACTGGGACTTTCCGTAGGCGCTCTCCTCGTGGATGATGGCTGCGGTTCGGGGCTTGACGACCTCGGTCAAGAAGCTCATCGCGCTCGCCACGTACTCGCTCGACGGCGGGTTCA
Source organism: Thermoanaerobaculia bacterium (assembly GCA_945787575.1). Taxonomy (GTDB): domain Bacteria; phylum Acidobacteriota; class Thermoanaerobaculia; order Multivoradales; family JAHEKO01; genus CALZKB01. The sequence continues at coordinate 2,554 of CALZKB010000191.1, forward strand.
TCCGAAAGACGTATCCGAAGCCGCGCTCGGTAATCTGATCCGCGGCGCCGGTGTTGACGAGGAACGGAATCTGCTCGCCCTCGGCGAGCTCGGCGACCCGGAGGGTGACCGCGCTCGAGTAGCCCCCACCCAACATGACCACCCGGTCTTCGTCGATCAGCTTCGCCGCCACCTCGGCGCCGGTCTCGGGCCGTCCGCGGTCGTCGGCGAAGAGGAACTCGAGCTCTCTGCCGCGCACCCCGCCGCCGGCGTTGATCTCCTCCGCGGCGAGGGCGAACGACTCCCGCTCCATCTCGCCGAAGAAGGCCTGGGGGCCGGAAAGCGGCAGCACGATGCCGACTTTGACGCTCTCCTGGGCGGCGGCGGGATCAGGATGGGCGATCGGCCAGGCGAGGCCGACGCAGAAGAGGGACGCGACGATCGTGCGCGCTCTATGCATGGCGGGTTCTCCCTGAAGAGAGCTCCGAAGATCGATGACCGCCCATAAGTATAACCCAGAGGCGAGCGGTTATTCTGCCTGCGAGGAGTCGCTTGACTTTGTCGGCACAAAACCCTATAAGAAAGAGGACAACGACTCCAGCCGAGTTGTCGTTCGGGCCCCCGTCGCGACCGACGGTCCGAAGCGGGCGCCCGCTTCAACCGCACGAGTACCTCGAAGAAGGAGGAGGAACCATGAACGGACGACGCACTGTCGCAGCGCTGCCGTTGGCGCTCATCCTATTCGCCTGTGGCGGACCCGCTGGCGAGCCGACCGAGGAGGCCGCGGCGGAACCGGCCGCCGCACCCACCGCAACGACCCGGGTCGCATTCTCCGGCGGGCCGGAGGGTGGTACCTTCCAGTACTTCTCGAACGGCATGGCCACGCGCCTGTCGAAGACGGTTCCGGGTCTCGAGGTTTCGAACACCGCCTCGGCGGGCTCTCTGGAGAACCTCAGGCGAGTGAACTCGGGCGAGGTCGACTTCGGCATCGTCTACTCCGGCGACACCTATCTCGGCCGCAACGGCAAGCTCACCCAGGACGACCGCAAGTACGAGAACGTCCACGCCATGGCTTTCCTCTACGGCGCCCCGGCTCACCTCGTGGTGCTCGCCGACGGGGGGATCTCGAAGGTCGCGGATCTCGCCGGCAAGCGGGTCGCCGTGGGAGGCGCTGGATCGGGTGCCGCAAGTGCCGCCCAGCGCTACTTCACCAGCGTCGGGCTGTGGGACCAGATGAACCCGGAGTTCCTCGGCTACAGCAAGGCTGCCGCGGCGCTCGGCGACAAGCTGATCGACGCTTTCTGGGTCTTTGCCGGCTACCCGAACTCCTCGGTGATTCAGGCCGCCGCCTCGAACGAGATCAAGCTGCTCGACCTCGTGGCAGAAGGCGAAGCGGCGGGATTCTTCGACGAGTATCCGTTCTACACGAGACTGACGATCCCGGCCGGCACCTATGGCGGGGTGGACAACGACGTGGCTTCGTTCCAGGACTCGGCGCTGTGGGTGGCGGGGCAGCACCTCGCTGCCGATACCGTCTACTCGGCGCTCTCGGACATCTACTCCGAAGAGGGTCTCGCCTACATGGTGAAGGTCAAGAGCACCGCCAAGTCGATGTCCATCGCAAGCGGACTCGACGGAATCGTGACTCCGGTGCATGCCGGCGCCGAGCGCTTCTGGTCTGAAAACGGTCTGCAGCTGACGCTCGAGCAATCGGCCCGCTAACGGCCGAGACGGAGGCGCCATGACGGAACCGAGACCCGACGAGGTGGCCGCCGCGGAGGTGGAGAAGGACGAGAAGGTCAAGGAGCTCCTGGAGAAGGACGCCAAGACCGCTCGCAGCCCTACCGGCCCGTGGCACTGGCTGGTGGCGGCGCTCGGGGGGGCGATGGTGCTCTTCTACTTCTACACCGCCGGCGTCACTTCGGTCGCCACCCAGTACCATCGCGGCGTCTACGTCTTCATCACCTACGTCCTCGTTTTCCTGCTCTACCCGGCGCCCAAGAACGGGATGCGCGGCCTGCTGTCGGTCGGCACCGCGGCGGTCGCCTCGGGCGCCGCCACGGCGCTGATCCTCTATCAGGACGTCGCCTCGTTTCACGCCGCGCTGCTGGCGGGGGAGATTCGGTGTCTGGTGCCGATGGTCCTCGGGGTAGTCGTCCTGGCGCCGGCGTTGTTCGTGCTCGACCGGCGGCTGGCGCCGCGCGCGCCCGAGAATCCCAGCCCCCTCGACATCGTGCTCGCGCTGCTGTCGGCGGCGGTGGTCTACTACTGGATTCACGAGTTCGAGGCGCTGAACTATCGCGCCGGCGCCGAGTCCGAGCTCGACGCCCTGGTGTCGATCGTCGGCATCCTGCTCTCGCTCGAGGTCTGCCGACGGGTCCTCGGATTGGCGATGACCTCGATCGGCATCGGCATGATCGCCTACGCCTACTTCGGCGCGTACTTGCCGGGCGTCATCGCCCACCGTGGCTTCGGGATCGAGCGCCTGGCGACGTCGCTCTACCTGACCACCAACGGCGTCTTCGGGGTGATGGCCAACGTCCTCGCCACCTACGTGATCCTCTTCATCTTCTTCGGCGCCTTCCTGCACAAGTCCGGCGCCGGCCGGTTCTTCATCGACCTGCCGATGGCGCTCGCCGGCAAGTCCACCGGCGGCCCGGCCAAGGTCGCGGTGATGGCCTCGGCGCTGTTCGGCTCGGTCTCCGGCAGCGCCATCGCCAACACCGTCTCGACCGGCGCCTTCACCATTCCTTTGATGAAGCGCGCCGGCTTCCGGCCCCACGTCGCCGGCGCCATCGAGCCCTCGGCCTCGATCGGCGGCATGTTCATGCCGCCCATCATGGGCGCCGGCGGATTCCTGATGGCGGAGCTCACCGAGACTCCCTACGCCCACATCATGCTGATCGCCATCTTCCCGGCGATGCTCTACTTTTTCTCGGTCTTCTGCATGATCCACTTCGAGGCCAAGAAGCACAAGATCGAGGGTTTCGTCGATCCGGGTCTGCCCCACTGGACGGTGGTGCTCCGGCAGCAGTGGTACTACTCCATGCCGCTGGTGATCATCACTGTGCTGATGATCCTCGGCCGCTCCCCCGGTTTTTCCGCCTTCTGGGCGACCCTGTCCTGCATCGCCGTCAGCTGGTTACGCAAGGAAACCCGCATGGGCGTTAGGGAGATCTGGGACGCCATCCAGACCGGCGCCCGCAACACCCTCATCATCGGCGCCACCCTGGGCGTCATCGGCATCATCGTCGGCACGATCTCGCTGACCGGCATCGGGCTGAAGTTCTCCGACATCATCATCTCGCTGGCGGGTGGCCACCTACTGCCCGCCATCCTGCTGGTTGCGTTGGCCTCTCTCGTTCTCGGCATGGGAGTGCCGGTGACGGCTGCCTACTTGATCACCGCGGTGCTGGCGGTGCCACCCCTCACCGAAATGGGCGTCGTGGTGATCGCTGCCCACATGATCGTCTATTGGTTCAGTCAGGACTCGAACATCACGCCTCCGGTCTGTGTGGCGGCCTACGCCGGCGCGGCGATCGCCGGCGCCGACCCGTGGAAGACCGGCTGGACCGCCTTCAAGTTCGCGAAGCTCCTCTACGTCGTTCCAATCCTGTTCGCCTTTACGCCGGCGATCCTGTTCGAAGGCAAGCCGCTCACCGCCCCGCCGATGAACGACGAGGTCATGGGCGGCATGGTGCAGGAGATCCGGGTCGCGGTCGGCGACTCGGTCGCCGAGGGGGACGTCTTCGCGCTCGTCCTGGACGGCGACGAGGTGCGGGAGATACCCGCTAGCCGGGAAGGCGTGATCAAGACCCTGCTGATCGAGAACGGACAGTTCATCACGGGTGGGGTGGCGGTCGCCGAGACCAGCGCCCGACCTTTCCGCGTTTTCTCGTCGATGTTCTCGGCCGTCCTCGGAACGATGGCCTTCGCGGCTCTGACCATGGTGTTCTTCATCCGCAAGACCAGCTTGCCGGAGTGGCTGGTGCTGGCGGCGGCCACCTTACTGCTCTACTGGCCGGGCTTCCTCACCGACGGAGCGGGCCTGGCATTGGTCGCTCTGGTCTACCTGAGCCAGAAATACCTGCGCAAGGACACGGTGGAGCCGGCGGCGGGCGGTGCCGCAACCGGTTGAGCCGACAACTCGAGGACCGCGCCATGCTTCCGAAAATCGAGACCATCCTCTACTGCACCGGCATGGGCCCCAATTCACGGCACATCTTTCGCTACGCTTACCTGATGGCAAAACGGCTCGATGCGGGCATCGTCGCCCTGCACGTCATCGAAACGCCCAGCCACCGGCATCGAGCCCTCGTCGAGGGCTACTCCGGCAAGGGGACTCTGACCGAGCTGCTCGAGCGAGCCAAGCAGGAAGCCGCCACGGCGCTGCCGAGGCGCATGGAGGAGTTCTGCAAGCTGGAGTCGCCGGACGACGATTGGCGGGAGATCATCGCCGACGTCGTCGTTGCGGAGGGCCACGTCGCCGACGAGATCCTCCGCCGAGCGACGACGACCGGTGCCGATGCGGTCGTCCTCGGCGTTCACGGGGAGTCCTCGTTCACTCTCGGCAGCACCGCCCGTCACGTGGTCCGCGAGTGCCCGATTCCGGTCCTCACGGTTCGCGTACCCTAAGGGCGGTGAGGCCCCTCGTCCGGATCCGGCACCGCCGCGCGATCGACCCCTAGAGAGTCAGGTAGAGCTCGCCGGCCGCTTCGCACTCCTCGACGAGCTCGCCGATCTCGAACGGACCGCGGATCGAGAAGAAGCGCTCGAGCAGTCGGGGCAGGCCGCGGTCCCGTAGCGCGTTGACGTAGTGCTTCATCGAGTGGCCGAAGTGAGTGCCGTCGGGGTCGAAGACCGCGCGCCCCTTGTCGTCTTCGCCGACGGTCGCTGGTACGTCGAGCAGCACGACGTGACTCCGAACGCCCTCCCGGCCTGCCGCATCGCGGTAGGGGACGAGGCGCCGGTGGGTCCGCTCGGCGCGGGCGACGATCGGAGCGGTGTCGTGCCCGGCGTAGACGAACTCGTCCCACCGATTGATGACGGCGAGGTGGTTGATACGCGGGTCGACCTCGGGCATCGAGGCCAGTCCCAAGTTGAGGACGAGGAAGGCGCCGAGGGCCTCGTCGATGAGGCTCGACGAGGCTCCGAGCTCGGCGAGCAGGGAGGCTAGGTAGCGCCCGGCTTGGAGGGCGAGCAGGCAGCCGACGCTGGCGCCGACGAGGACAAGGCGATCGATGGCGCGGACCACTTCCTCGTCGGACTTCAGCCGGCCACGGATCTTGCCGTCCCGGCGCACGAAGGTGCCGCGCTCGGTCAATTCGGCGTCGGCGATGAGCGGCCCGAACAGACGCTCCGCAATGTGGGTGCAGACCGGATGGACGAACTCCGGCTCGAGCACCGCCTGGAGCCGGATCGCCGGCACCTCGTACTCACTCGTGACCATGTCGTAGGCGAAAGCCGCAACCTGAGGCGCGCTCGGTCCGGCGTCCGGCACCAGGCGGCTCTGGACGAGATAGGACTGGGCCGACATGATGTCGCGGGCGTTGTCCATGGACTGTTCGGGCGTGAGGTGCAACAGACGCGCGTTGCGCTCGGCAAAGGCGCGACCGGTGCAGAAGACGACGAGCCGCGCGCGCTCGACGTCGAGATCAACAGGCTCGAGCGTCTTGGTCGCCGGCTCGAAGCCGTAGCACTGGCTTTCGAAACCGATCCGGGCAAAGCCCTCGCGCTTCCAGTCGAAGCGCAGGCCGCCGTCGCCGTCGAGCTCGAATCCGTAGCTGTGCGCGATGCCGCGTGCGTACCCCTTCATGCCCTGGTCCTTGAGGGTCTGGATCGCCGACCACACGCGGAGACGCTCCCGCGCCATGATCTCGATGTCGCGGGCGGAGATCTCGTCGCCGGCGTCGAGGCGACCGATGCCACGGGCGATGAGCGCGTTGTAGGGATGCTCGGTCGCGGCGATACCGAGAGGCAAGTCGGTGACGGCGAGTTGCTGCCTGGACATTATCTAGCTCGCTTCGAGAAGTGGGGCCTCGCCGAATTGTCGCGGATTCTCACAGAGCTCCGCAAGCGGATCCGGCAACGACGAAGCCCGGAAAACGCCTGCTTGTCGCGATAGACACGGCACCGTAGGATCCGGAGATGCCGATGCCACTAGCCTCCGGTGCCGTCGGCCTCCTCGGTCTACCCACCGATGAGGCTTCGACCGCCGCGAAGGGAAGCGCCGCGGGTCCCGCCGCGATTCGCGACGCGCTCTTCTCCGAGGCGTCCAATCTGAGCTCCGAGCTCGGCGTCGACCTCGGCCGCACCGATCGTTTCCTCGATCTCGGCGACCTCGAGCTCGCCGGTGGCGCGGCGACTCGTGAACGGATCGAGAGCGAAGTGGGTGAGCTCGTGCGCCTCGGTGGGCGGGTCGTCAGTGTCGGCGGCGACCACAGCGTGAGCTACCCGATTCTGCGGTCGTACGGTCCGATGTTTCAGGAACTCACGGTCGTCCAGGTCGACGCCCACCCCGATCTCTACGATCAGTTCGAAGGCGACCGCTTCTCCCACGCGAGCCCCTTCGCACGGGTGATGGAGGAGGGGCTCGTCCGGCGCCTCGTGCAGGTCGGCATCCGGGCGGCGACGGCGCACCAGCTCGACCAGGCCGAACGATTCGGGGTCGAGATCGTGGCGCGTGCCGACTGGCTCGAGATCGATCGCCTCGAGCTCGAGCCACCCGTCTACCTGTCGATCGACCTCGACGGCTTCGACCCGGCCTTCGCCCCCGGCGTCTCCCCCCCGGAGTCAGGGGGCCTCACTCCCAACCAGGTCCTCGAGCTCGTCTGGCGGGTTCCCGGACTGGTCGGCGCCGACCTCGTGGAGCTGAATCCGAGCCGCGACGTCGGCGGCGTCACCGGGGCGCTCGCCGCCAAGCTCGTCAAGGAGCTCGTTGCGCGGTTGCTGATCGGCGACTAGCGAGGCAGCTGCGCCGGGCAGGCCGAGGAGATCTCCCATGACGACATCGGATCGCAAATGGCTGGGCCTAGTTGCTTTTCACGCCGGCGCGGTGGCGATGTTGCTCGGGGCCGGGGGACTGCTCGTGAGCTCCTGGCAGTTCT
>CALZKB010000192.1 GCA_945787575.1 Thermoanaerobaculia bacterium
CGGTTCCACCGTGATCTCGACTCCGGCGAGCGGTCGCCCGGCCTCGGTGTTTACGCTGCCCGTCACGAGCTTGGACACCTGGACGTCCTGGGCCGCCAGGGTCGAGGCAACGAGACTGGCGGTACTGATCAAAAGGGCAATCGCGAGTCGGCTAGGCTGCTTCATGACTGAATACTCCCCGGGGCTTCTTTCTTTTGAGACTCCCTCACTCGCCCTCCTGGTTCGGTTTCAACTATAGATGCCCGGGCCGGTGAGATAAATGGCGGAAGCGCTGTTTGAGTGGGAATCGTTCCGAGCGCCCGAGCGGTGCGACCTCCGAGCTCCCATGTGATTCCGACTTTCGCGCAAAGTGCGAATGGCGGAAGCGCATGGGAATCGAACCCACCCTCCCCGACCGTTCAGCCGCGGAACAACGGTTTTGAAGACCGCGGGAGGCACCAGCCCCCGAGCGCTTCCGTATGAAGATTGTAGCGGGTGAGAGCGAAGACCTTCCATCCCCTTCGGGGTGGGTTGTCGGGCCCTCGCCCCTTGGATAGACTAACCGTCAAGCCGCACCACAGCTCTGGCACCACAGCCTCTGACTGTGTGGTGCTGGGACAAGGACGAATCTCGCGACCTTCCGCTGTCGAGTCTGGCATCAGAAGGCCGGTGAGTGTTGAGCTGGGGCCGCGGCCCAGCGACGATCATGAGTCTCCAGGACGAGAGACGCGTCTCGGGACGGGGGAAGGACGACGACCCGGCCACTGGTGAAGCTCACGCAACCGAGCTCAGACCCGGTCAGCACCTGGGCCACTCCCGGATCGGAGAGCGCCTCGGCGCCGGTGGCATGGGCGAGGTCTGGGAGGCGCGGGACGACACCCTCAAGCGGATCGTTGCGCTCAAGGTCCTGCCCCAGGAGCTGACGGGTGATCGCGAGCGGCTCAATCGCCTGCAGCGCGAGGCCGAGACGCTGGCGGCGCTCGACCACCCCAACATCGTGACCATCCACTCGGTCGAAGAAGCCGATGGAGTGCGTTTCATCACCATGGAGCGGATCGTCGGCAAGCGACTCTCGGATCTGATTCCCCAGGGCGGCCTCGGCCTCGGACGCATCTTCGAGATCGCAGGACCGCTTGCCGGAGCGCTCGCCGCGGCCCACGACCGTGGCGTCATCCATCGCGACCTGAAGTCGGCGAACATCATGATCACGTCCGACCGAAGAGTGAAAGTGCTGGACTTCGGCTTGTCGAAGATGCGTCAGCCCGTGCCCACCGAAGAGACCCCGGCCCTTGCCGGGGAGGACGCTTCCAGCCTCTCCACCGAGACCCTTACCCAGACCGGACGCGTCGCCGGCACCGTCCCCTACATGTCCCCGGAGCAGCTGGCTGGCCGAACGGCCGACGCCCGCAGCGACCTGTTCGCGCTGGGGGTGGTCCTCTACGAGATGGCGACCGGCCGGCGACCGTTCCGGGGCGAGAGCTCCGCCGAGCTGATCTCCTCGATCCTGCGCGACGAGCCCGACGACGTCGATCGCTTGCGCGAGGACCTTCCGCACCATCTGGGCCGGATCATTCGGCTCTGCCTGGTGAAGGACCCGGAGCATCGCTATCAAGCGGCCAAGGACGTCCGCAACGAGCTGGAGGATCTGAGGGCGGAGGTCGAGTCCGGGCAGCGAGCGGCGGAGCCGATGCCCGGCGGGGAGCCGCGCCCACTGAAAACACTGATGGCGGCGCTGGCCCTCGCGGTGGTCGGATTGGGCGGCTACACCCTGTGGCAACAGACAACCCCTGTCGAGGACAGCTCGCGACCGGCTCCAAGCGGCCAGAGCGACAGCAAGAGGATCGTCGTTCTCCCGTTCGAGAATCTCGGCCTGGCCGAGGACGAGTACTTCGCGGACGGCGTCACCGAGGAGATCGTCAGCCGGCTCGCCGCGGTGCCGGGAGTCGGCGTCATCTCGCGGATCAGCGCCATGCAGTACAAGGGGACCCAACCGTCGCTCGCAACCCTGGCGGCGGACCTCGATGTCGACTATGTGCTCGACGGCTCGGTCCGCTGGGAACGGGACGACGACGGGAGGGACCGCATGAGGATCACTCCTCACCTGACCCACGTGGCGGACAGCAGCCAACTCTGGTCCGGGCGCTACGACAGTGAATCGACCGACATTCTCGACATGCAATCGCAGATCGCCGAACAGGTGATCCACGAGCTACAGGTCGCGATCAGCGAGCCCGCGCTCGCCGCTCTGAGAGCCCGTCCGACCGAGGACCTCGAGGCCTACGACGCCTACCTGAGGGGTCTGGAGTTCAAACGCTACCCCACCTATTCCGAGGAACAGGCGGCGCTCGCCGAGCAGATGTTCGAGCGCGCGATCGAGCTCGATCCGGGTTTCGCCTTGGCCTACGCCGAGCTCTCGGGCATCCACTCCCTCGTCTGGTTCAATTCGGACCGGACCGCGAGCCGTCTGGAGGCCGCGTCGACCGCAATCGAACGGGCCCTGGAGCTCGCCCCCGAGCAACCAGCGGTTCATCTGGCCGCCGGCAACTACCACTACCGCGCTCGCGGTGACTATGGGCGCGCGCTCGAGGAATACGACACCGCGCTGGCCGGGCTTCCGGGCGACGCCGAGGTGCTGGCCGCCATCGGCTTCGTGCGCCGGCGGATGGGCGAATGGAACGAGGCGCTCGAGATGCTCGGGATGGCCTTCGAGCTCGACCCGCGCAGCGCGCAGCTGTCGATCAGTCTGGCCGACACCCTGAGCGCGACCCGCGACCACGAGGGTGCCGGCCCGTTCATCGACCGGGCGATCGCCCTGGCGCCCGACCAGGCGGAGTTCTGGGGACACAAGGCCGAGAACATCTTCGCTCTGACGGGCGACGTCGAGGCCGCGAGACGAGTCCTCGAGGGGGTCCCCGCTCCGGACGATCCCCTCCTCTTGACGTTCGCGGCGCGGCTCGATCTCTACGCCCGCGACTACCCGGCGGTTCTGTCGCGCCTGACCCCCGATCGGATCGCGTCGGTCGGGGCGGTCGAGGGCTCCGAGCTTCAGCTCATGGCCGCGCTCGCCCACCGCAAGATGGGCGAGCGCCGGCTGGCCGAGGAGCGGCTCGAGGCGAACCGAGACGCGTTGACGTCGGCGATCGCTCAAGCGCCGCAAGCCCCGTTGGAACACGCGGCGCTCGCTCGAACCTACGCCCTGCTCGGCCGCGAGCAAGAGGCACTCGAGCACGGGCATCGGGCGGTCGAGCTGCTTGTCGACGACGCCTATTCGGGGCCGACGCTGCTGGCGTCGCTCGCCACCGTGCACGCCCTTCTCGGAGGCGTCGACGAGGCCGTGAACCTGCTGGAGCGGCTGCGGTCCACCCACTACCGAAGACCGCTCGGGGGCCATCACCTGGAGCTCGATCCGGTGTGGGATTCCCTCCGCGACAGTCCCGACTTTCAGAAGCTGCTGGAGCGCTACGGTGCGAGCACGACCGCCGCTCCGGCTGAGTGATCCACGAACAGAGGAGAACGAGAGCAATGGGAACAAGCGATGAAGGAACGGGAGTCGAGATCAACGCCAGCTTCAGGCTCAGCGATGGTCGATTGGAGTTCATCTGTCCTCTCACTTGGAGATTCCAGGGCGAGACCATGTGGCGCGAGCCGGCTAGGGACTGGACCTCGGTAGACGTTCTTACGGCTGACATCGAGCACGAGCTTTCAAAAGCGCAGAGCTAGGCCTTCGACTCGGCGGACGCCGTGACTGACCACCGGTCGGGAACCCTGGCACGACTCAGCCGGGAAGCCCTGCGCGCGGCGGAGGCCGAGGGCTTGGCCGACGCCCGGAGCGCCGCCGAGTTTCTCTACCGGTTCAACAGCGCAAACGCGAGCGACCGCTGGCGGCGCGAGCACGCCGATCGCCGATCGACGGCGAAGGCCCTCGGCGCCGGTCGTGGGAGCGTCGCGAGATCTCTCCTGCGTGAGCACTGGCTCGAGGCCGGCGAAGACCGCGCCCCCGGCTGGTGGGTGTGGACCGCCCGTCACGCCGGGGACGAGCTCGGCGGCCCGGGACCCGAGTTCAAGCTCTACGTCAGTCCCGCGGTCGAGATGCTCCGCCCCACCTTCGAGACCTTGGTCGAGGTGCTGCCCTCCAGCCGCGCACTCTCGTTCAAGGTCGGCGCCGACGCCATGGGCCTGCTCCGGCCGGACAAGATCGTGGTTTATTTCTCCGATCTCGGCGACCTCACCGCGGCGGCTCACCGGCTCGCGGATCGTCTCCGAGAGGTCGCCCCTCAGGGGGTTCCCTTCACCTCGGAGATCGGCCGCGGAGGACTGCTGTCGTGGAGTGTCGACCCGCCGGTGGACGCGCGTCACGCTTCGGGGCCGAGACCGACCTGGCGCGCCTGGATCACGAACCGCGCCGGGCTGGCGCTCAGCGCCGCGCTACGCGAAGGCGAGCGCAACACTCCCGCCTGGCGGCGCGCCGTGGAACGGCTGCGCCACGAAGGAGTGGACGTCGAGCGTTGGCTCCCGGCGGCAACCCTGTGGAGTTCCGCGAGCGCCTGGCGATGAGCCGCACGGCGAGCAGTCCCCTGCTCGTCTGTGCCCGGGGACTGGAGATCGTCCCGGCCCACGCTCTGCCACCGGAGGTTCGGGCACTCGTCGGCCGGGATGGCGGCCGCTACGCGATCTTCAGTCCGCGAGCGCGCACCGCGCCGGTCCTGATCGATGCCGAGGCTGCCGAGCTGATGGAGGGGTTTCGAAGTCCCCAGACAATCTCCAAGGCAATCATCTCCCACAGCCAGAGACACGATCGCGACCCTCACGAGGTCTTGCGGGAGCGGCTGCCACTCATCCGCCGGTTCCTCGCCAAGCGTTTCCTGGTCGTCGCCGACGGCAATGCGACGGGGCCGCCGGCCTCGACCGCCCTGGCTCCCGGCGATCGAATCGACGACCTCGAAATTGCCCGCCTGCTCCAGCGGACGGAGGAGACCGAGGTCTACCAGATTCGCACCTCCGACGGCCGCGCGGCGGCCCTCAAGCTCCAGTGCGGCGAGGTCCCGCCGGTGGGTCACGAGCTCGAGCATGAAGAGCGGGTTCTGCGCCACCTCGACGGCGACCCGGCTCCTCGACTGCTGCGGGTGGGCGAGGACCACGGGCGAGCCTACCTGCTCCTCGAGTGGTGCCCGGGTGCCGACGCCGAGACCGCCGCCCAGGAGTGGCGTCGGCGCCGGGGCGCGGCGGGCCGCCGACGCCTGCTCCGGGTCTGCCGCAACCTCGCCGACGCCTACGGTGGTCTGCACGCTCGCGGCATCGTCCACGGCGACGTGCACGCTCGAAACGTGCGGATCGACCGCGACGACCGGATCCGACTGATCGACTTCGGCCTCGCGCGCTTCTCCGGCGGGCGGGAGGAAGGCGATCGACGGAGCGAGCGCGGCGGCGTGCCGCTGTTCTTGGAGCCCGAGGCGGCCAGCCGGCTGCTCGACGGCGAAAGCCCTCCCCCACCGACTCCACGGGGAGAACAGTATGCCCTTGCCGCGCTCCTCTATCAGCTCTCGACCGGCCTTCCCTACCTCGACTTCGATCTCGAGCTTCGAGCCATGTGGCGCCAGATCGTCTCCGCGCCGCCGATCGCCTTTGCCGAGCGCGGGGTGGCGCCGTGGCCCGATGTCGAGGCGGCATTGGCACGGGCGCTGGCGAAGGAGCCGGCCGAGCGCTTCCCGACGCTCGCGGAGCTGGCGGACCGACTCGCGGCAGCCGGAGTGCCCGCTCCACGGCGGCGCACTCCCACTCGCGGCGCGACCACCGACCCCGTGAGGCAGCTCCCCGATCGACTGTTGACACGGGTCTCGGCCGAGGCCTCCCCCGACCCACGAGGAGAGGAGCCGGCACCGCGGTCGTCGCTCTTCCTGGGCGCTGCCGGCGTCGCCTACGTCCTCTTTCGGCTGGCCCTTCTGCGGCGGGATCCTTCGCTGCTCTCCCGGGCACACAGCTGGCTCGACGGCGCCGCGAGCGCCACCGAGGGCGCGGAGGCCGTCCTCGATTCGCCGCCCGACCCCGAAGCCGGTCGCATCGACGACACTTCACCCTTTCACTGCGCCAGCGGCATCCACGCTCTGAGCGCGATGATCGCGAGCGCCGGCGATCGCCCCCGCCGGCACGCGACCGCGGTCGAAGCCTGGCTCACCGCCAACCGGCTGCCGGCGCGAACTCCCGATCTCGTCACCGGCGGCGCCGGATCCCTTCTCGCCGCCGCGCTGCTGACCGAGAGCTGGCTCGAATCGAGCCCGGCCGACCTCGCCCGGGTCACCGAGGTCGGCAGCCGGATCCGCCGTCACCTCTGGGGATCGCCGGCGCAAGAGCCGGTCGTCGGCGAGACCCTGGGGCAGATCGGCATCGCTCACGGCTGGGCCGGCGTTCTCTACGCCACCCTCCGCTGGTCCGCCGTGACCGCCACCGCCGCCCCCACCGAAACCGAGAAACGTCTGGTCGAGCTGGCCGAGCTGGCACAGCCCGCCGGGCGCGGCCTCATCTGGCCGTGGGAGCTGCCGGCAACCGAGAGCGGTCGGCCCGGCTTCATGGCCGGCTGGTGCAGCGGCAGCGCCGGCTACGTGCTCCTCTTCGCCCTGGCGGCTGACTTCTTCCCCAGGGCCGACTTTGCGGAGCTGGCCTTGGGCGCCGGCTGGAACGCCTGGGAGAGCTCCCAGCGCGAGGGCAGCCTCTGCTGCGGGCTGGCCGGGCGGGCCTTCGCGATGCTGCGCCTCCACCGGCTGACGGGCGATGCCGTCTGGGTCGATCGCGCCCGTGATCTGGCGCGGATCGCCCTGCGCGAGGGGCGGTTCGACGAGGCCCTCCCCAACAGTCTCTTCAAGGGGCGTCTCGGACTCGAGCTGCTCGCCGCCGAGCTGGAACAGCCGGGGCTCGCTCGCTTTCCTCTCTTCTGAGAATGGCGGCGCCAACCGGGACGGAAAGGGCGCCAGCCCGGACGGAAAGAACGGCGGGCACGGGTCCCACGGCTACCGGGGGGGCTGGCTCAGACACCCGCCTCTCGGGGTAGGATCTCGCCCGCCTGAACGAACGGGTCCGTGTGGTACAGTCCCTACGAGTTCTTAAACCAAAAGCCCAATATGTCCATCGGGTCTGGGAGGAGCACCATGGTCGAGGTCTCGCGCGTAGCTCAGAGCAGCTGTCTTCGTTCGCTGGTCATATTTGTATTGGCAATTCTCTGTAGCGGACTGCCCGCTCTCGCCGCTACCGGTGGACCCGACGAGTTCGGCTACGTCTATCGCGACAGCGCCGAGCCCGACGGTCCGACCTTCGACCTGCAGGACATCGCCCTGCTCGGCGGCACCGAGGTTGAGCTCGGAGACGATCAGATGAGTCCGGTGACTCCCATCGGGTTCGACTTCCGGTACTACGGGATCGACTACAGCGGGGTCTTCATCAGCTCGAACGGCTTCCTCACCCTTCTCGATTTCCAGTCGGTCGGATGCTGCTCGGGCAAGCCGATGCCGCAGACCGGCACCCCGGACGCGGTGATCGCGGGTTGGTGGGGCGATCTCGACCCCGGTGAGTGGAAGAACGGCATCCCCGATACGACGGGAGGCATCCACGTCCTCACTTCGGGCACAACGCCCGACCGGGTGTTCACCGTCCAGTTCAAGAACATCGAGCATTTCGACGGCGGCCCGCCGGCGACCTTCCAGATCAAGC
>CALZKB010000193.1 GCA_945787575.1 Thermoanaerobaculia bacterium
TCCTGGCCGCGGCGCTCGCGCTTCTTTTGGCACCGCGCTCGGTCGCCGGCTTCTACTACCACCCACGGATGATCGCGGTAGTCCATCTCGTCACTCTCGGTTGGATCAGCGCGTCGATCCTCGGCACCCTCTACCTGATCGCACCGATGACGCTGGGGATTCGCCTTCCGTATCGACCGGTGGACCGCTGGGCCCTGGGGACTTTCGTCATCGGCGTCACGGGGATGGCGACGCACTTCTGGATCGACGAACCGCGGGGCATGGTCTGGTCGGCGGGAACCGTCATCTTCGCCTTCGCCCTCGTCGGTTGGCGAGTTCTCTCTCGGCTCCCGGGAGCGCGGCTACCGTCCGAGATCAAGCTGCACGTTGGCCTCGCCTTCGCCAATCTCGCGCTCGCCGCCGGGCTCGGCCTCCTCGTCGGACTCGACAAGTTCCTGCCGGTCCTCCCCGGCCGCTCGCTGGCCAACGTTCACGCCCACGCCCATCTCGCCGCGCTGGGATGGGTGTTGATGCTGGTGATGGGACTCGGCTATCGACTGCTGCCGATGCTGCTGCCCGCGGCCCCGCCGACGGCCGGCCCGGTACGAGCCGGCGCCATCGCGCTCGAGGTCGGCGTTCTCGGCTTGTCCGTCTCGCTCTTCGCTGACTCCGTCGTAGCGATCTTCTTTGGACTCGTGGTGATGGCAGCGATCGGGCTCTTCCTCTCGAGCACCGCCAAGATGCTGCGAAACAGACGTCCGTCTTCGCGCCGGTTGATCCGCCCCGACTTCGGTCTCTGGCAGATCTCCTTCGCCTTCGCGTCGTTCTTGTCGGCCACCGCGCTCGGTGCGCTTCTCCTGCTCGCGCCGGACGGCGAATGGAAGCTCCGCGCCGCGATCGCCTACGGGACCCTCGGACTCCTCGGTTTCTTCGGCCAGATGATCGTCGGCGTCGCCGCCAGGCTCGTCCCGCTGCACGCCTACCTCGGAGCCCCCGTCGGGACCGAATGCACCCGTGAGGCGCCACCGCCCGGTGCGCTGCCTTCGCGGGGGCTGCAAGGGACGGTCTTCGGCCTGTGGGCCGTCTCGGTCCCGTTGCTCGCGTTCTCGCTGAGCCTCGATCTGATCCTCTGGATCCGAGTTTGCGGCAGCCTTCTGGCCGGGGCAGCCGTCGCGAGCTGGTTGTCGGTGACGACGATCCTGCGGCGCGCACGAGTCCCTAGCGATCTGGCCTCCGGCGAGCCGGCGCCAGAAGAATAGGGGGCGCAGCGCTAGTTCCGGACGTCGGGCTCGGGGTCCTCGACCGGCGGCGCCACTTCGAGGGCCTCGAGATTCTCGATGAACCGATCGACCAGTACTGCCAGGCCCTTCCAGTCGCGCTCGACGATTCGCTCGCTCATCTCGGCGTTGATCCCCTGGCAGCCTCCGAACTGCTGGTAGGCGATGCACCGCTCGCACCGACCGAAAACCTCCGGTTCGCTGGCCTCGGCCACGTCGCACAGATCACAGATGGCGTTGATCTCGGTCAGCAGCGTGATCTCGTCCGGCTTGTCGACCATCTCGCGGATCTTCAGCCAGAGGGCCAGGGTCTCTTCCTTGGCAGCCTGCCAATCTAGCTTCGGTTGCATCTCGGATCCTCCCTCTCGTCAGGCCGCTGACCAAGCAGAGTCGCCGCGCACGGCCGGCGGAATGAACCAGACCGGGCAGGCGCTGCCGTGAAGTATACCGAGGGTCGTGGTACCGAAAAGGAAACGCCGGAGCGGACTCTTGCCGTGCGCCGACATGAAGATGAACAGAGCGTTGATCTCACGCGCGTATTCGAGGATCTTGGCCACTGGCTGGCCGACGACGACTCGGGTCTCGAAACGCTCTTCGAGGCCCTCGGGAACGAGCTCTTCGAGGCGCTCGGCGAGAGGCTCGGTCTCGGGGATACTGTCGGGCTCGCCCAGGTGGCCCATCCTCGGCGTCGCGCAATGGAGCAGATGGATCCGATGGGGCAGCCGCTCGGCGATACCGACGACCGCCCGCAAGCCGGCGCGCGAGCGCGCCGTGAAGTCGAAGGGAAGGAGGATCGTCATCTCTTCCGGCCGTAAGGCGTGCTTCGCGTCGAAGACTGCCTCGGGCCGGTAGGCCTCACCCATCGTCAAGACCGGGCAAGGCGCTTGGATGATGATGCGCTCGGTCAACGACTTGTGCTTGACGCTGCTCGGACCGTGGGTGCCCATGACGATCAGGTCGGCCGGCAGATTCTTGGCCAGGTAGAGAATCCCGGTATCGACAGGACCGTGAGTGACCTTGGCCTCGTACTCGATGCTCTCGGGGATCTCGTCGAACATGCGACGAAGCCCTTCGACCGCCCGCTCCATCTTCTCCTTCTCGTCGACCTCGTGCTCCTCCGACCACATCCAACCGACCGTCAAGTAGGCCGGCGGGCGGCTTTCGAGGTTGTGCTCGAGCACCAGTCGCGCATCGCCTCGACGGCACATCGCGACGGCGAGCTGCAGCGCTCGCTCCGACAACGGGCTGAAATCGATCGGGCAAAGGACGGTGCGGGCAGCGGTCATGGGGCATCTTCCTTCGCGCTCGCCAGCTGCGCCGACCCCACCGTCGGAGCGACCGCTTCGTCCAGGTAGGCGAGTGCCTGTTCCAGGTCGGCGATCAGGTCGGCGGGGTGCTCGATGCCCACCGAGAGCCGGATCATGGCCGGCGTGATGCCGATCTTCCTCTGGCTCTCGGCTGGAATGTCGGCGTGAGTCATCGTTGCCGGGTGCTCGATCAACGACTCGGTTCCGCCCAGGCTGACCGCCAGCTTGATCAGGCGCACCGAGTCGAGCACCCTGAAAGCCTCCGCCTCGCCGGAGTTCGCCAGCTCGAAAGAGATGAGCGCGCCCGGTCCCGAGCACTGCCGTTGGTAGATCTCCTCCTGGAACGATGAAGGGCGGAAGCCGGGAAAATAGACCTTGCTGATCTTGGGATGCTCCGCGAGCCACGCTGCTACCTTCTCGGCGTTCTTGCGGGCACAGGTCATGCGCAACTTGGCGGTCTCGAGCGAGCGCAGCAGGAGCCAGGCCGAGTGAGGGTCGAGCATGCTGCCGAGAATCGTGCGGTACAGCTTCACCCTGCTCATCAGCTCGGCGCAGCCGAGGACGACGCCGGCTACCAGATCGCTGTGACCACCGAGGTACTTGGTCGCCGAATAGACGACGAGATCGGCTCCGTGGCGCAGCGGCTGCTGGTAGAGCGGTCCGAGAAGGGTGTTGTCGACGACGCAGAGGGCACCGTGACGGTGAGCGACCTCGGCCATGCCGGCGATGTCGGTCAACGTCGTCGTCGGATTGGCCGGGGTCTCGAAGAAGACCATCTTGCAAGGCGTCCCGGCCGCCTCCAGCTCTTCGAGCATCCCCTCGACCAGCCGCGGTTCGCTGCCGGCCGGAAACTCGCGGGTCACCGTCCCCATCTCGGGCAGGATGATCGCGAGTAGGTAGTCGGTACCGCCGTAGACCGGACGGGCGAAGACCACCGACGAGCCGATCGGCACGAGCGCCAAGATCGACGTCGAGATGGCTGCCATTCCAGAGGCGAAGACCGCGCTCTCCTCCGCTCGATCCCACAGATTGAGCCGGTGCTCGACGATGTCGAGATCCGGATTGTTGAGGCGGCTGTAAATCAGGTGGAGCGGCCTCAACGGATCGGGCTCCTCCAGACCGTACGCCTCCGCAAAGGCCTCTTTCGCCTGCTGCGCATTCTTGAAGGCGAAAGTCGACGTCTGGAAGATCGGCGGCTTGACCGCACCCTCCGAGAGCTCGGGAAGATATCCGTAGCTCATCATCAGCGATTCGGGCCGCATGCCCTTCGTGTCGGGCGGCATCGGGCTTCGCTTCTTCACTCCACCTCCTTGACGGAGCCACTGGGGAGGGGCCTCCCCATCATTGTGGAGGACGGAAGAGTCCGATGCCACGACCTCTCGGGCGGGCAGGCCCGCCACCCTGGAGGGTAGACGGGGTCTCCGCGACTCCTCTGACGCGGATCGCTCCTCCGTGACCGTGCTCGCGGCCGACGGTATCGACCAGCAATAGCCCCCGGCCTGGTTGTGGGATTGGAGCGCGGTTGGTCTGTCGGCCGGGCCGCGCAGGCCATCAAATCTCGGAGAGGATCGGCTGCAAGTGGCTCGCTCGCTGTCGAACCGAGGGCCGTGGTGGCCTCGCCGACCGCTCGAGTCGACCTCATCGGGGCCTCACCGGACCGCTGCTTTCCAGGTAAGGAGGATTCTGACGCTACGTCGGCGCCGGACGTGGGGGGCCGAGATGGCATAAGCCCGTCGCCCCCTGGGCCCCACCGGGTCTCTTCGCGATTCTGCTCGTGTTGCCCATCTTGACTCCTCCTTGTCGTTGAGAGCTCTATATCGGCTCGTTCGTCGAACCGGGAAGACCCGCCGAGGTGGCTCGCGATCTCAGACCGGTGATCCCGCGCTGGATTGCGCCGAGCCGCCACATCCTACCTCTCCTCATGTTGCGGCCTCGTTGCTCGCCAGAGCGGTCGGACCGAACGCGGCCTCAATTCAGGTCGAGGCGAAGGAAACGGCGCAGTCCGTGGACGAGGGGTAGCACCAACCAGAGCGACCACCCCATCGCCAGCGTCGCCACCACCCCGGTGGTGGATGATCCTGGCAGAACGAGCTCGAGCCGCGGGCGCAGCGCCGGACTCCCGGCAAACGCCGTCAGTCGAAAGAGGCTCACCGGGCTGAGCGCCATGAGGGCGCTCGACAGCCTCGCCGGGCGCTTCTTGAGCGGCTCTGCGTGGCGCGCGTGAGGGTCATCCTCGCTGGCAGCGGCCCGAGCCGGCGGCTGAAGCTCGCCATGACCGTGCTCGCCGACCTGCGGCGGCGGCGGCGGAGCCGAGGCGACGACCACGGTCAGCAGCGCTGCGTCGAGGCCGAAGACCAGAACGACCCAGGCAACCAGCGCGGTGCCGAAGGCGCGCACCCGTCCGCGGCCCGCGGTGCCGAGCGCGACGCCGACGCCGGCAGCGGCGATCGAGAGCAACAACCCGGCGCCGGCGACCGACGCCCAGTCCCGCAAGCCCTCGGATCCGCGGACGATCGCCGTCGTCGCTCCGGCGGCCGTGAAGATCACCAGATAGGCCGCCGCCAGCAGGCTGGACCGGCCGACAAGCTTGCCGGCGAAGCAGGCGCGGCGCGAGATCGGCAAGGTGACGAGCGGAATCAGCGATCCGTCTTCGAGCTCGCCGGCGAGGAGCTCGGCGCCGGCGAGGAGGGCGAGCAGTGGGAGCACGACGCCTGCCAATGCGACCTGTAGCGGCACGGTCTGGGTGAACGGGGCTAGACCGAGAGCGCCGGATCGAAGCGCCAGCAGGATTCCGGGCAGCCAGGCGACGACGACCAGCAACGCCAGAGCTCCCGCCGCCGCCCGGCTGCGCCCCAGAAGGCGAACCTCGCGCCATGCCACGAGTAAGATCTCACGGCGTCGCGGCATGACTCGCTCTCTCGTCGGCAGCCACAGATGGCGTCCCGGCCAGCTCCCGGCGGTAGGCAACTCGGCTCGACTCCACGCCGGGTTCGACCGTCGCTTTCTCGCGACCTTCCTCCAGCACCATGATTCGGGGCGCCAGGCGATCGAGAATCTCGAAGTCGTGGCTGGCGACGACGGCGATCGCCCCTCGCGCAACCCGTTCGGCGAGGTGATCGGTGAGACCGTCCAGGGTTTCCGGTTCGAGACCGACAAACGGCTCGTCGAGCAGCAGAAGCCTCGGCGCTCCCACCAACGCCGAGAATAGGGCGAGCCGCCTAGCCCAGCCTCCCGACAGCTGGCCCACCAGTCGCTCGAGGACCGCTTCGACTCCCGTCACCGCGAACAGCCTGAGGCGATCACCGTCGCTCGCCCCCCGCGCCACGACCGCGAAGTCGACGACCTCGCGCACCGTCAGAAGAGGGTGAAACGCCTCCTGCTGGGGCAGGAAGCCGCTGGACGCCGGCGGCGCACCGGTGCTGATCTCGCATCCATCGAGGAGAATCCTGCCGGCGTTGGGTGCCAAGAGACCGGCGCAGAGCGCAAGAACCGTCGACTTGCCGCTGCCGTTGGGTCCGACGAGACCGGTCACCGAGCCCTCGCGACAGGTCAGATCGAGACCGTCGAGAGCGCGAGTGGCGCCAAAGTGCTTGGCGACCCTGCGAAGCTCCAGG
Organism: Thermoanaerobaculia bacterium; assembly: GCA_945787575.1. GTDB lineage: Bacteria > Acidobacteriota > Thermoanaerobaculia > Multivoradales > JAHEKO01 > CALZKB01. The sequence continues at coordinate 6,178 of CALZKB010000193.1, forward strand.
CCAGGGCTCTCGGCACCTGGGCTCACGGAGAGCTCTCCGCCGTCGGTGGCGGCAGGCCGATCAGTGGAAAGGGATCGCGAGCGTCGACGTCGCGAAGCTTGACCCGCGTGTCCAACCAGTCGAGCAGCGCCAGTACCGGGCTCATCCAGAACCAGCGTGTTACCGGTCGCCGCGCCATCAGTGCCGAGGCGGTCGTTTGCAGGTCGTAGGGGACCTCGCCGACGCCGTCCCCGTCCCAGTCGAAGCCTGTGTAGTCGCTCCAGTAATTGCCTCGCTCCTCCTCGAAGAACACGTTGCGGCCCGGCGAGCCGTCGAAGAGCTGGACGAGATTACCGGTGAAGCGGTTGCCGCTGAAGGTGTTGCGCTCGGAGCCGGCGGTCAGATAAACGCCGACGCCGTTGCTTTCGAGCCGGTTGCTCACGAACCGGTTGCCCGCCGAGTTCTGGAGATAGAACCCGCGGCCGTTGCCGGCGGCGCGGTTGCCGTCGAGCACGGAGTGCTCGAGCTGCTGGCAGAGGATGCCGAACTGCTCGTTGTCGAGGGTCTCGTTCGACTCGATCCGGTTGTGCATCGAGAACATGAGCGCGATGCCGCCGGTGGAGCCCGTGAAGCGATTCTCCACCAAGGCGTTGCGCTCCGAGTACATGTAGTGGATACCGTACCGCAGCGCCGAGCCTCGATTGCCGGCGATCAGGTTGTCGTGGGCAAACGAAAGGTAGACGCCGTCGCGAACATCGAGCAGCTCGTTGCGCTGAACCTCGTTCTCCTCCGAGTGCCAGAGGTGAATACCGTTTCCGCGCCGCGCGATCGCCAAGGACGCGTCACCTTGGATCTCGTTGTCCCGCACCTGGTGGCCGCCTCCGCCCTGAAGTTAGATCCCGAAGGCGCGAGCCTCGACTCGACATCGCTCGATCGTAACGTCCTCGACCTCGGCCAGAAGAATGACGGCGTCGTCCTCGAAGAGGTCGGCGCCCGACCCCCGCACCACCAGGTCGGCGACGGTCACTCCGTCGGCGCTGACGGTGAGCACGGTCCCCTGGCCGGGGCCCTCGAGGACCGCCCCCGGCTCGCCTCGCAGGTGCACCGGCAAGGTGATCGCGAACGAGCCGCGGTGGACTCCGGCGAGCAATCTCAGGGTCTGACCGGATTCAGCCCGAGCGAGGGCGGCGTGAAGCTCACCGGGAGCTACTCGCACGTCCTCGCCGCGAGCCGCCGAGGCCAGTCCGACGAGCGAGAGCAGGAGCGTAATCAGCCGAGCCAGCGAGAAACCCCGCCCAGAAAACCGAAGGCGACGTCGGTCATGATGCGTTCGTTGCCGGTGATGATCAGCAGGCCGATGCCGCCGAGCAGGGCTCCGCTGACGTACCTGAGGGCACGGGTGAAGCCCACCTTGCCGCCGAGTGTCATCCGCATTCGGAAGAAGCCGAGTGAGATCATCACCATCGGAACGGCGATGC
>CALZKB010000194.1 GCA_945787575.1 Thermoanaerobaculia bacterium
CCCGTCCTGATCAACAGGATGTCGCCGTCTCGCAAGTCGACCCGCTCTTCGATCATCTCCGGCGTGTAGACGCTCGAGTCGCTCACTGCATCCGAGATGTCGACAATCACACCAGGTCCGTGCCAGTGGTCGAGGGGGACTTCGCCGATCGTCCTGCCCGCAGCCCAGAAGTGCTTCTCGCCGTCCATGTGGGTCGCGAGATGGAAGCTCGCCCGGCAGTGGGCGTTGTTCCGGCCCAACCCCAGGTCCTGCCCACCGACCCTCTTGGTGTACTTGATGCTCAGTGGCTCGTAGTTGGCCCACTGCGGGGTCTGGACGCTGAAGGGCAAAGTAAGATCGAGTAGGTCGAGCTCGGTCATCGCCTCCAAGAACTGGTCGAGACCCTGCCCCTCACCGGGGGTGAGGGCAACGACGCGCGTCCAGGCTGATTCCACCTCCATGAACGGCAACGGGGGAACGAAGAACCAGGCGCGCTGGTCGAGCAGCCGGTCGATCTCTCCACCGAGCCCCTCGAGTAGTAGGAGCCCCGACTTCGGCAGGGTCCGGTGAGTGAGACCGTAGTACTCGGCGGGTGGGAAGAGCTCGTCCCAGCTCTTTCCCCGTTGCTCAATGGCCAACGCCTCGGCTCGCGCGAACTCGGCGGCGTGGAGCCTTCGAACGCTGGTGTTCATCGGATGCTCCGCGGAGCCGCAATCGACGCCCAGCACCTCGAGCTCCATCTCGAGCGCCCAGGGGAAGAACTCCGGCGACGGGCCCGGGTGGCGCACGTAGTAGCCGAACTCCTTGTTCTCCACTCCCCCCTGAGCGTCGGGGTTGGCGACGTCGGGCTGATCCCAGGCATAGCGCCGGTAGCCGGTGTGAACGATGAGGATGTCGCCCTTCTTGACCTCGACCCGATCGAGGATCATCTGCGGATCGTAGAAGCCGTAGTCCTCGACCGCCTCGGAGACATCCGCGACGACCCCCTCCCCACAGAGCGATTCGAGGGGGAGGTCGGCGATCGCGGCGGCGCCCGAGTGAAAAGCGCGAGGACCCACGAGGTGAGTGCCGGTGTTGTTGCTCCATTCGATCAGCTGGCCGTTGGCTCCCTGACCTCCCCCCCAAGCGCCGGTGAGCCGCTTGAAGAAGTGCACCTGAAGCGGCATCTCTCCTGGGAAAGGCGGAGTGAAGAGACTCAACGGCTGCGTGAGGTCGTGCCAGTGAGCGTTGGTCAGCAAGGCTAGGACTTCTTCGCGTTTCATCGATGGAGGCTCCTGAACGATCGAAATTGACCGTGGTGTCGATTCTAGCGTTCGGCTGCGCCCCCGGGCGCGGCGCTCGACCTTGGTACCCTTTGGAGCATGATCGACGAAACAGGCACCGACGACGCCCGGGAGATCGAACGCTGGATCGCGAGCGACGACAGTCCGGTGGGTATCGACGCCAAGAAGACGCACGTCTTGATTCTTCAGAAGCTCATCCGGATCGAGGAACGTCTGACCCGACTGGAGCAGGCGCTGACGGACGACTAGCCGGCCAGCTGCGAGGCCGAAGTTTCAGTCAGCCATCGAGGTCGGCGACGAGATCGATGAGATCTTCGGCACGCTCCGCCGTGAGATCGGGCTGGTGCGTCCAGCGGTGCGGCGCGGCGTCGCCGTAGACGGCGCCGACGCTCAAGACCCGCCACCGCGATCCCCGGCTCTCGAGCTCCGAGGCGGCTCGGCGGACACACTCGACGTCGACGGGGTGATCTCCGACGTAGAGGACGATCTCCGGAGCCCCGTTCGATCGTTCGGCGTGGAGCGCTTCCGCGCAGTGAAGGAGCCCGTCCGGCTGTGGCTTCTGCCGGTCGAACGGCAGGTCCTCGTCGGCCACGATGCTGTCGAAATAGGCAAGGAGCCCGAGCGGCTCGAGAGCCCGCCGGATGTTGTCCCTTCCGTTCTGGGAGACGATGCCCTGTCGCCGGTTGGAGAGCCGACGGATGACCTCGGCCACCCCGTCGAACAGGGCGGGCGGCTCTCGGTCTTGACCATGAAGCTCGGTCCATAGCTTCGCCGCCTCCGGTCCGCGCTCGCGCGGAATCCCGAACTCGTCGACATAGAGCTGGCGCCAGTTGGTCGCGGCGTGGATAGCCTCGCCGTAGGCGGCGACGCTGCGCAGTGCCGCGATCCGGCCCGCAGACCTGCCGGTGAGACGCTCGGCGATCTCGCGGGTGATCTCGAGGTTTCGCGCGAGGGTGTCGGCGAGGGTGCCGTCGAAGTCCCAGATGATGGTCGTGACGCGGGTCCGTGGCATTTTCTGCAGGCTCGTTCGGAAACGTGAGCAACCGACCTTATCCGAAGACGGTCCTCAGGACGGTGGATGCTCCTCTCCTCGAACCCGCGCAGGGGCGCGCTAGAATCGTCCCTAGGGTGCTATGGATCCTTATGTGCACCCTGGAAAAGCCGGGTAGGGGAGGAACACAGTGAGGAAGGGCTCAACCGTGCCATCGCTAGCTCGCTGTCGGAACTTCACGTCGGCCCTTTGCGCGCTCCTCTGGGTGAGCGGGCCGCTGCAGCTGTCGGCCGAGGATCTTCCGGACAAGCTCCGGATCTTCGGCCACCTGACCCAAGCGTACGCCGAGAGCAGCTTGGGCAGCATCCTTGGCGCCACGAAGAGCGGGACGACCGAGCTCAACAGTCTTGCAGTGCAGTTTCGGTGGAGTATCTCCGATCGCGATGCGGCGGTGATCCAGCTGGCCCACGAGAATCGAAGCAACGACATCTTCTCTCCCATAGGACACGACGTCGAGGTCGACTGGGCTTTCTACGAGAGGAGGATCGGACGGACGACAGCGCTCAAGGTCGGTCGGCTCAACGTGCCGCTCGGGATCTACAACGAAGTCCTGGACGTCGGCACGTTGTTGCCCTTCTTCCACGCTCCGATCAGTTTCTACTCAGGGGTGCTCAACACGGCCGAAACGGTCGATGGGATCTCGATCTCTCACATCTTCGCGGCGCGATCGGACTGGAACCTCGAGGCCCACGCCTACTACGGCGGTTGGGACACGGCCCAGCAACGCGTCTCTTCGGACGCGGAGTTTGGCCTCGTCAATCTGGATGCGCGGGCCGAGGACGGCGTCGGCGTGCAGTTGTGGCTCAACACGCCGACCCACGGCGTCCGCCTCGGTGGGGGGTACTTGACCTGGCGGCTCGACGGTCCCAACACCCCTCCGAATACCCGAGACGACTGGGAGAGCTACCACGTTTCCCTCGACGTCGACACCGGCAAGTGGCTGGCCCGGGCCGAGTGGCGTGACTGGAGCTTCGAGCAAGATCTCGGTGCCTTTCTCGGTTTGTCGGAGTCGATCCTGGCTCGAACTGGGCGCACCGGCCGCTACTGTCAGCTGGGAGCTTGGTTCACTCCCCGAATCGGACTGTTCGGACAGTTCGAGGACATCTCGCTTCGAGACGACCCGGGGCTGCAGCCGCAGCTCCGCGATTTTCATCAGGATGCGGCTCTGAGCGCCAACTACCGATTCCGCCCCGATCTGGTGGCCAAGGTCGAGGTTCACCGCTCGGAGACCCGCTTCCCGTTGGCGGATCCTTCCCGACCTCAGACGTTCGGTGGTCCGGAGGTCGGCGTCGATTGGCTGATCGCAAGTCTCTCGGTGAGCTTCTAGTGGTTCGGCGAGCGCAATGGACTCTTTTTTGCCTGGCGCTGGCGTTGGCCGGCGGGCAGGGACGGCTGGCGGCGGCGCAGGAGGTTCAGATCGTCGTCCATCCGAGCAACGAGCTCACCTCGATCAGCCGAGAGGAATTGTCGAAGATCTTCCTCAAGCGACTCGGCACGTGGGCGGACGGCGAGATCGCCCGGCCCGTCGATCAGCCTCCCGACGCCGCTGCCCGCGCGCGGTTCAGCCGGTTGGTCCATGGTCGGAGCGTCGTCACCATCGAGGTCTACTGGCGCCGGATGATCTTCTCCGGACGAGATGTGCCACTAATCGAGTTGCAGGATGACGACCGGGTCCTCGAGTACGTACGCACCCACCCCGGCGCAGTGGGTTACGTGAGCGCGTCCGCGCAAACCGAGGGACTCCGAGTCCTCGCCCTGGCCGACTGAGCCTTGTCGACGTCAGCAATGAGGAACGCTCGACGATGATGACAGACGCGAGCTACGGTGGAGCGGTCCGGTGGAGCGCTTGACGTTTCGAAGCTGTCTTCGCTCGCTTGCGAGGGACCGGGTGATGCAGGCGAGCCTAGCGGTACACGTGGTGGCGCTCGCGGTTTCGGCGATAGCTCGAACCGAGATAGGAGATCCCTTCGTCAGCCTCGCCATTTGGGCCGATCCCGTTCTCCTGACGTTGACCCTGGCCGTCGTCCTCGCCTGCCCTCGGTACCGGACGGACCCACGCGAACGACGCTTCTGGGACCTGATCGCACTGGCGTGGATCTGTCGGCTCGCGGTCGAGTTCTTCTTCTTCTTCGAGCCCAACATCCCCTTTGTGTCGGCGAGCTTCGCGACCGACGTCGTCCACATCCTCTTCTACCTCTGTTTGGCTCTGGCGGTGGAGGGACGCCCCCATCTCGCCCAGGAGAGCCAACTCTCCGGCGCTCGGCACCGACTGGAGTCGGGAGCCGGTATGGTCGCGTTCTTCGGGATCCTGATCTACTTCGCCCTGGTGGTGCTTCCGGAGCCTCTCGGACTGTCGCTCAGCTTCGTGTCGCGCGATCGGGGCCTGATTCCGCTGCTTCTCGTTCACCTGAGCCTGAATCTGTTCGTTCTGGGTCGGCTGGCTCTTGCGGCGACGAACTCGAGAGCACACTGGTTGCGGGTCTACGTTCTCTTGGGTCTGGCGGTGTTCCTCTACGCGATGGCGAATGCGGTCGTGCTCCTCCAAGTGTTGACAGTCCTCTCGATCGTGCCTTCGGGCTGGGCGTATGACGGACTGCTCTATCTGCCCGGGCTGCTCCTCATCGCGGCCGCGAGGTGCCGCCCGGCGATCTCGCGCCCGATCCGACCGGCGGACCGATTCCGGACTCCGAGGAGGGTCCGGACCGGGTTCGCGCGACCTCGTTGGCTCTCTATGCCCTAGCAGTGCCGCTCATCCACTTTCTCCTTTATCCCCTGGGGCTGCTCGAGCCGGCCAGCCGCTCGGCTCGCGAGGTCTACAGCCTGATCTACGTGGTACTCCTGGGTACCCTGGCGGCCGTCCATCAGCGGATGTTGGAGAAGGACCGGCGGCGGGCGGTGAGGTCTCTGCGTGGGGCCGAGGAGAGCCTTTTTCGGTCGCAGCGACTGGAGTCGATCGGGAGGCTGGCCGGCGGTATCGCGCACGACTTCAACAACTACCTGACCGTCATTCGAGGCTTCGCCGAACTGCTGCGTGACCGCCACCAGGACCCCGACGCATTGGCCGAAGTCGGCTACATCGAGAAAGCCGCGGACAAGGCGACTCACCTGACTCGCCAGCTCCTGGCCTTCGGTCGACGCCAGGTACTGCGACCCGAAGCACTCGATCTGAACGCGGTCGTGCTCGATACGATCAAGATCCTCGACAGCCTCCTGGGCGAGGACATCGCGGTGGAGGTCGATCTCGATCCCCAACTGGGCCTGGCGCGAGCCGATCTCGGCCAGACCGAGCAGGTTCTGATGAACCTCGCCTTGAACAGCCGTGACGCGATGCCGGGCGGTGGCCGTCTGACGATTCGAACTTCACGGACGCAGGTCGATGCTCACGAAGCGGCGGGCCTCGACCTTGCCCCCGGGCCCTACGTCGATCTGATCGTCTCGGACAACGGCCGGGGCATGACGGCCGAAGTGCTCGAGAACGCTTTCGAGCCGTTCTACTCCACCAAAGGCGAACATTCCGGCACCGGTCTCGGGCTCTCCACGGTGCACGGCATCGTGGTCCAGAGTGGCGGCGCGATCAGCCTCGAGAGCGCTCGTGGCGAGGGCACCACGGTACGGGTGCGACTGCCGGCCGAGGATGAGGTCTCGGCTAGAGAGGAACGGTCTCCTGTCCTGACCAGCTCGGCGGAAAGGGGTGGCTCGGTGCTCGTCGTCGAAGACGAGCAAGAGGTGAGGCGACTGGCGGTCAGGGCCCTGGAGCGCGAGGGCTTCGACGTTCTCGAAGCCTCGAGCGGACCGGATGCCCTGGCTCTGCTGGCGGAGCGGTCCGAGTCCGTCGACCTCTTGATCACCGACATCGTGATGCCCGAGATGAACGGTGTCGAGCTGGCCGCCAACGCCGTCGCCAGCCGTCCCGATCTGCGGGTGTTGTTCATCTCCGGCTACCCGGCCCAGACCCGCCTGGAGCGCAAGGTGAGCCTGCCGGCCTCGGTCCCGTTTCTCGAGAAGCCTTTCACCCCTTCGCGGCTTGTGGCCGAGGTTCGGCAGGTCCTCGAGCAGCGCCCGCAGGGAATCGTCTGATCCCGTCGGTCGCGACGATGTCCTCCTGGCCGATCGCGCCGCGACATCGGGCGTAGCCGTGACCGCTGAAAGCTGCTAGGACTTGTCCGGAGGCAGGTACCGGAACCACACCCTGGTGAACCCGTCGGGATCCTCGGTGCCAATCGCGATCGTTCGACGCGTCGAGCTGCGCGGAGGATCGTAGCTGGGGTCCGGCGGGGAAGCGCCATGGGTACGTCCCTCCTCCTCCAATTGATCTAGGTAACGGGCGAGGCGCTCTTTGTCGTCCGGTCCGAGATCGAACTGCACACCGACTCCGACCCCCGGGTCGGCCCACCTAACGACAGCTCGCCCCTTGACCGGCTCGGGATCTTGGCTGTCGAGGGCGAGCTCGAAGGAGAAGCTGTCGTCGGGGCGTAGCCCGGCGAGAACCGCCACGAAAGCTCCCGAAACGGACAGATTGCTGATCGGCGTACGGCTCGAACCCATCACCATCTCGGCTCGATCGTCCTTGCGGGTGCTCATGCGCCGCTCGCCGTCGCCGCTCTTGTCGTCAGGCATCCGGGTGATTCTGCCACAACTTCCCGCCTTTCGGAGCAGGTCTCTTGCTACAATCGGCCCCCGGCCAGCCGGCGGCCGCAGGACAGCGATGGAGCTCATCGACGTTCTCGACCGGCCAAGACATGAGACCGACCGACGAGCTTCTCGCCACCGAGCGCCGTGAGGGACATCTGTGGATCCTCACTCTTGGCTTGCTGCTGTTGCTGGCGATGGTGACGATCGGCACTCTCGCCGTCTTGCTGCAGGACGATTCCAGCGAGGGCATCCGAGACGAGGCGTGGGTGTCCCTTGGGGGGCTCTTCGTCCTGACGGTGTTGTTTTGCCTGTACGCGATCCAGGCACACCGCTCCTTCAACAGAGTCCGCTCCTGGTATCAGGCGAGGGCGCTGCGGGACCCCTTGACCGATCTCCTCAACCGTCAGTCGTTTGCGGATCGGTTCAAGGTCGCTGCGGCCACGGCCCGGCGTGACGGCCGCTCGTTCCCGATCCTGCTTTGCGACCTCGACAACTTCAAGGCGCTCAACGACACTCACGGCCATCAGTACGGCGACAAGATTCTGCGCGAGGTGGGCGCGGCGTTCCTCTCCACGACGCGCGGCGCGGACAGCGTCTTCCGCTGGGGCGGGGACGAGTTCCTCGTGATCATGACCGTC
>CALZKB010000195.1 GCA_945787575.1 Thermoanaerobaculia bacterium
CGCCAACGCAACGAAACAGCCCTCGCACTCGAGGGGCTGGCGGCTGAGATGGGCCTCGACTTCTCGATCGGGGATCGCAGGGCGGCGGTACCGAGTAACGAAGCTTCTAGGCGTTGGGAGCGGGCCAAGGAGTTCCTCGAAGAGCATCAATGGGCGCTGAGAGCTTCCACGGTCGACCGGACACCGGCTCTGAATCCGGAGCTTGCGGCGTTCCTTGACAAGCATGAAGAGTCGCTGGCTCGCGTCCGCGAGCTGCTCCTGAGGGGATATCCGCCAAAGTGGGAGTTCGACATCGAGCTTGGGGCCGACGCTCCGCTGCCCAATCTCATCGCCCAGCTTCAAGTGCATCGGCTTCTGCAGGTGTCCGCGTATCGGGCCCTGGAGTCGGGAGACGAAGCGGCGGCGGCCGCCTTTTTGGAAGCCGCGTGGCTGCTCGGCCGCGAGTCCGCCGAGAGCCCGTTCGTGATCGCCAGGCTGATCCGTCTCTTGGAACTCGGCGACGAGCTACTGGTTCTCCGCAGATTCTGCTCGCTCGATGCGAACTGGCGGGAGCGGCTCGAGTCACTCGATCTTCGAACCGGAGTTCTGCGTGGTCTGCAGCTCGAAGGCTGGGTCATGCAAAGTACCGAGCTGCGGCTCGGGGACGACTCCACACTGTCGCCGACGTATCAGCGCCTGATGTTCTTACCCCTTGGGGAGGCCGTCCAGCGTTCGGTCGAGCGGCTGCGAACGGAAGATCCCCTGACCCTCGACATCGACGCCTTCACCCAGGAGCAATACGAGCGGATCCCTCGCTGGGCCGGGTTCTCACGGGCGCTCTTCCCCCGGCTGTTCCACGCTTGGCCCAAGACAGTCCGAGCCGAGCTGGTCGTGGAGCACTCCCTGCTCATCCTCGAAGCTCGCCAACATCTCGCTCGAGACCGGGCGACCATCTCGTCCCGGCTGCCCTCCGCGGCGGTTCCGGGGCTCTTCTGGCTCGAGGAGTCGACCGCGACGGGAGTCCGGATCGCGCTCGACGGAGAGTTCGAGGACGGGGAAAACCACCCCATCGCACTCGATTTCACGATCGACCGCGCAACCTGCGCGGACGAGGTCGGGACGACTGCGCCGCCTAAGGAGGTCTGACTATCCCGTGACGTTGGACACAGGAACCTACTGAGATCCCACCAGCCACGCGATCCGGTCATAAGTAAGCACGTAGTGAAGTGCGCGACGAAACCGAAGCGATCGCGTCCCCTCACGACGGCCACCCGTCGGCGACGTCGACGACGACACGACCGGCACGACCGCGATCGGTCCGGCGTTTGAGGGCTACAACCAGATCGGCGACCTTGTGACGCGAGTCAATCGTCACTTCGAGTCCGTTGCCCAGCCAGCCGCCGACCAGCTCGAGGTCCGCTCGCTTGGAGGCGACCTGGACGAAGTGACAGCGCTTGGAGGTGAAGAGGGCGCGCGCCATGCCAGTGATCAGGGCTACATCGGGTAGCGTAGTCACGTAGCTGCCGCCGGCCCGCAGAACCTTCGCGCAACGGCCGAACGAGTGTACGGCCGGGGTGTCAAAGACTACGTCGTAGGCCGATTCGGCAGCGAGCGGGTCAGACGTTCTTCGGTCGATGACCGCATCGGCTCCCAGAGCCTCGACGCGTTCGACGTCCTTGGTACTGCACGCGCCGGTTACGTGGCCGCCGAGGCGCTTGCCGATCCCGACCGCGACCGAGCCGATGCCGCCACCCGCCCCGATGACCAACGCCTTGCCGCCTTCACCGAGCCGGCCGAGGTCTCGCAGCGATTGCAGGCTCGTCATCGCCACGGTGGCTGCAGCCGCAGCCACTTGGTACGTGACATCGTCGGGCTTGGCCGCGAGAGCCGTGCGCGGCAACGTAACGTACTCGGCGAACGCACCCTGTTTCTGGGACGGGGAGTACGCCAAGTGGCCCCACACGGCGGCTCCTTCGTCGATGTCGGTCACACCGTCACCAAAGGCCTCGACGGTACCCGCGACATCCCACCCGAGGACGAGGGGCGGTCTTCGCGTGCAGAAACCGCCCCACGAAGTCTCCACCGATGACCTTCTCTTCCCCGGCGTTGACCGCCGACGCGACTACCCTGACCCGTACCTCGCCCGGACCCGGCGTCGGCCTGGGTACCTCGGTCATCTCGACGCCGTCGCCGGTCGCCCCCATCGCTCGCATCGTCTCAGCCATGGCGCGGGAGCCAAGCAGGGCCAAGCCGCAAAGTGAGAGTGTCGACTTCGCGGCAGGATGGGTTTGAGGCAGGCCTGGCCTGATGCCTGCTCGTGCGGTGAGGCCCTCGAAGGCGGTTGAAGACCCCCCACGCGTCCTTGAACCGTGTTGTCAGGGTTCTTCCTGCTTCTCAGTCATTCTCCACGTCTCGCGATTTCATGAAGGCAACTCACCGGATGGTCGCGGCACCGCCAAGCCACTCGGCGACTTACCTGCCCGCCCGCGGCCTTTGCCTTCGCACGTGGAGACGAAATAGCCAGCCGAAGGGATACAGCTCGAGTCGCTAGGCTTCTCGACCCCTCGGCTCGCAGGTCCTGACCCCACGCTCGTCGTTCTCGAACGAACAACCCGAATCGAGGGCAGCTCGCAGTTGGTTGCGCGCCCGATGCAGCCGGATTTTCACCGTCGCCAAGGAGAGATCCAGCATCTCGGCGATCTCGGGATTCGTCAGGCCCTGCACGTCGTGTAGCAGGATCACGGCCCGATACGACTCGGGGAGAGCCGCGATGTAGTCCTGAACGCAGGCGCTCATCTCCCGCTGCTCCATCACCTTGTCGAGCCGCGGTCCGGAATCGATGGCTATCTCGGTACCGTCCGGGCCGCGTTCGCCGGCTTCCTCCACGATCTGTTGCGGCCGATGGCGGTACGCGGCTTGCCGAAAGCAGTCATAAGTGACGTTGGTGGCGATGCGATAAAGCCACGGCACCAGCCTGTCCGGATCGTCCAGCGTCGCCAGCTTGGCGTAGGCCCGCAGGAAGGTCTCTTGGGTCAAATCCTCGGCCTCCGCCACGTCGCTGACGATTCCGAGAATGTAGCGGTAGATCCTCGCCCGCTGGGGGGCGAGTTGGTACGCCAGCTCTGGGGCCGTGATCGCCAATTCACCTCTCGGGTTGGGTCGACACCTCCATCCAGCTGGTGGTGCGGCGCAACAGACCTCACCACTACTCCACAGTGACCCCATCCACAACACCTAAACGGTGAGCGCGACCCCACCTCTTCGGGTGGCCTAACGCGAGGGACCCATCGCGACCCCTACCCACGCCTCTGTCGTGTATCCCTTTGCTTCTCTGTTTCGTCTGGTCAATAGACAGCCGACAACCCATCGGCTACGACTGGAACGAAAAGGAGAGAAACCATGTGTGACAAGAACCGAAGCGCGACGCAGGGAGATGCCCACGGCGATCGAATCAAAGAGGTCATGCCCGAATGCTGCGGCCCGATCCTCGAACGGGTGAAGGAGGTCTTGTGCGACATCGCCCAGGACTCGCCATCCGGCCCGGAGTTCGAGAACGGCGGCGCGAAGAACGCTGCCTGCACTCCGGCAATGCGACGGATGGCAGCGATCTGTTGCGGCAGCCTCACGACCGAAGAGAGGCAGGGGAAATAGGCAAACGACCGGTTTGGATTGAGGTGAAAGGCTGGTAGCTCTGAGGGACCGCCTCTCAAACCCGCTCATCATCGAACTGACCGCATTCGAGTCTCTGAGAACAGCCGTTGGCTGAGTCTCGGAGGCCGCCATTTCGCGTCAGAGCGTCGAAGCCCGCTTACTCCGAGAGTCACTCCTCATCGAGGCCGAAGAGGCCCGCAGAGCGGGCGCTTAGGCTTGCTGGCGCGTTTGCTGACTCCCGAATCGTTCAGGGCCGGCGCAGCGTTCGGCCCAGGAGCCGGCCGAGTTCCCAGTTGGCGCGGCTGCCTCCGAAGACCTCAGCTCCGGGACCAAAGGCGAGCACGGGGACGACGCTGCCGGTGTGATCCCGAGACGCCCAGACGGCCTGCAGCTGCATGTTGTGGCGATTGGCGATGCTCAGTGCGAGGCCACCGCTCTCGTGATCGGAGGCAAAGACCACCAGGGTCTCACCGCCTTCGAACGCGAAGTCGAGCACCATCTCGAGCGCTTCGTAGTTGGTTTGGTGTCCGGTCGCCAGCGCGGTGGCCGCGGCGCCCGAGTCGGTGAGGTTGGCCTGGGTCTACTCTGGGCCTCGGTCGAGGACGGGAAGCTACTAGTCAAGGCGCTGGCCGGTTTGACCACGAGCTGCACTGTCACTACTCTGCTGCGACACGCTGAAAAGAATTAGGAGAAGGCCATGCTGATGAGAATCGCCAAGGTGAGCCTGCTCGCGCTCCTCTTGTCTGTTTCGTTCGGGCTTGCCCAGGAACAAACCCCTGCCGTCCAGGCGCTCACCAACGTCACTCTCATTGACGGTACCGGCGCGGGCCCGCAACCAGGCACGACGATCCTCCTCGAAGATGACCGGATCGTGGCTGTCTACGCGACGGGCAGCCAGCCCATTCCGGCCGAGGCCACGGTGCTGGACCTCGACGGGAAGACAGTCATCCCGGGCTTGATCGACGCGCACATTCATGTCCTTCGATTCGGACGCACCCGGGAGGATCGACATACCGAACTGAGGCGCATGCTCTACGGCGGGGTGGTCGCAGCACGGGAAATGGGCGGCGACGCACGCATCTCCGGAGAGGCAAGTCGTGGTGTTCTGCTCGGCGAGATCGTCGGGCCCGACCTCTACTACTCGGCCGTCATGGGCGGACCGGGGTTCGTCCTCAAGGATCCCCGCGGCACTCGCGCCGCTGCGGGTCTTCCGGTCGGCAGCACCGGGTGGATGCAATCGATCACCCCTGAGACCGACCTTGCCCTGGCGGTGGCACGTGCGGCCGGGACCGCCGCGAAGGGCCTGAAGCTTTATGCCAACCTCGACGCCGGTCTGGTCGCCAGGATCGTGGAGGAGGCCCATCGACAGGGGCTTCCGGTCTGGTCACACGCAATCGTCTACCCGGACCGACCGCTCGACTATGTGGGGGCTGGCGTCGATGTGACCTCTCATCTGTGCGGCTTGCCCTGGCAGGATCCCGATCTCGATCCCGCGACATTCGGCGACGTCAACCTCAACTCGCGCCCCCGTTTCGATCCAGAGAAGGTGGAGCCCGCGGGACCCGAGATGATCGAGCTGCTCGAGGAGATGGTCCGCCGCGGCACGCTCTTCGAGCCGACTCTCGCCAACCAGTCGCGACCCGGAAGTCGTGTCGGTTGCGACGCGAAGTTGATGGTCGCCCTCGCTCGTGAGGCTGCCCGGACCGGCGTCACCCTGGTTGCCGGGACCGATTTCGTGGCCAAGGCCGAGGATCCCTACCCCGCACTGCACCAAGAGCTGGAGGCGCTTGTCGAGCACGAAGTCGTCGGACCTTTGGAAGCGATCGCCACCGCGACACGCAACGCCGCCGCCGCTTTGGGCCTCGATGAAACCCAAGGAACGGTGGTCCAGGGCAAGCTGGCCAATCTCGTCGTGCTCAATAGCGACCCGATGAAAGACATCTCAGCCATCCGCAACGTGGCATTGGTCATCAAGCGCGGCAAGATCTACCCGCGCACGGACTTCGAGACTTCCGAGAGCGAAGAGCAACCTCTCGCAGCAGTGAGGAACTAACCAACACCGCGCGGTGGGTCAGACTGCGGCGATGCGAACGGCTGGTAGCCCATACTGTTCCGAGTTGGAACCGGATTCAGGCGTGGCTCACGGCCCTCGGCCAACTGCAGCAGCACCTGCCTTCGTTCTCGGCTTCGGGTCGAGCTTGACCTCTCGTCGTGCCCGTCGCAGCTCCAAACGCGCATCCCTTTCTTGCTTGGAACCACCCTCAACGCCGAAACGCCTCGCGATCTGGTTGCAGAGGTACGGCAGCGCGAGCGAGACTCCTGAGTTACCGGGAGAACGCAATGGCACCGACGAAGAGGATCTTCATCGCAATCGCTATTTCCCACCTTTTTCCGATCTTCTCTGGATGCTCCCTCGTCAGGAGAGCCGAGACTCGCTGCGACGAGGCACACCACCGCGGATCCGTACCGCTCGTCGGACGGGAGAAGCCGCCACCCGGCTCAACCTTCACCAGGCCGGAGAAGATCCTCAATGTGACGCCAACCTACACCGACGCCGCGCGCAAAGCAGAAATCCAGGGTGTCGTCATCGTTCGATCGATCATTGACAGGAACGGAACGACAACCCCCCTCAAGGTTGTGAAGTCTCTTCCGATGGGGCTGGACCGTGCCGCGATGGAGACGGTCAAAGGCTGGTTGTTCACGCCGGCGAGACTCGAGGACCAGCCAGTGGACATCTGCATCGACTTGGTGGTCATCTTTCGACTCACTCTGCCTTACCGCTAAGCAGGCCGTGCCGCAGACTGGAACGGAAAGGAGAGCTTAGACCAAACCTAGACCAGTCGACGAAGCTAGACACGGCTCACAAGGCAGTGAGAGATCTGTAACTTGCTGATTGTAGGGAAGACAAGGCTGGTAGCGCGAAGGGGAACGGCCCGCTCGAAAACGCAAGCGTGGATCTTCGGCCTGGAGGGATGGGTGGCGGCGAAGGGGCCTCGTCGCCCAGCCTGACCGGGTCGCCTAGTGCATCGGGCCACTCATCTCGGCAACATCTAGAGCTAGCCAAGTGACAAGGCTGATGAGCCGAGCCCCAAGCACCGCGCCACGCCCAGTCGCTTGAGCCAGCTCTTGCTCTTCACGGTGACACGATACTCATCTTGCGAGGATGCGGCGCGCTCACTTCGTCCACTGGGACCAACCGTCTGGCCACCACGCGTCGTCATTCCGCGATTTGCTCATCACGTCGTGCGAAGAGGAGCTTCTCGTTTGCGCACCCACACGAGCCAGTAAACGAAGAGTGCCGTACCGATCGGGACGACGATTGCCAGGGCGATGCTCACGACGCGGGTCAGGAGGTGTCCGACCAGCCAGCGCCTCGAACGCGCAACGGCGGTCAACAGGCTCAAGGGTGACAGCAGCAGAGCCGCGACCTGGTCGATCCGGAGCACGGTGGCCCAAAAGGTCTCGCTCTCGGCCACCAGCTCGTCGATCAGGCCGATTTCAATCCACGCGACTATGCCGGCGAGCACGGCGAAGACGAAGAGGGCAACCGTGTAGCCCACGCCGAAGTCAGTGCCGACCGACTCAGTGGCTTTGCTCGACACGGCCTCGATCCCCGAGGAGCAAGAGAAACCAGAGCAGCAGCTCGAGAGCTGTCACCACAACCACGATCGCCCAACCCACATCGCCCGGCTCCTCCCAGCCGATGACCAGCATGAGGTACCCGACGCCTACTCCGCCGGCGGCGAAGACGAGGGCGAGAAGGCGCATCCGCCGCTGGAGACGGTGGGACGGGCGGCCAACAATGGAGCGAAGTGCTTCCCACAGCACTTCTCGTTCGGCGCGGAAGACACCCCGACGCAGGCTGCACAGGGCGTGAAGCTCGAGAAGATCCCCCTCGATTTCCTCCCGGTGAGCACGGTAGCAGGCGCGACGGACCAGTTGCAGCGCGAGACGGAGAGCGGGGGTCACGATCCAGCTCCGGCCACAGTGGAGTCGAATTGACTCCAAAGATGAGCGCGCGCGTCCCGCAGGTGGTTGAGAGCCGCGATACCTCGTTGAGTCGCTGCGTAGAAGCGTTTGCGGCGACCACCGCGCACGGCCGCTGGCTCTCCGAGCCACGACCGAACGAATCGCTTGCGCTCCATGCGGTCGAGCGCCGCATAGATGCCTCCGAGCGCTGTCGATCGTTCCGCAACCTCTTCGAGACGCGCTTGGATGCGAACAGCGTAGGCTTCCTCACCAAGCGTGCAAACGCAAAGCAGGATTAGCTCCTCGAATTCTCCCAGTCGCTCGCCCTTTGCCACAATGAAGCTCCTATCTCTACTTTCATGAATGTAGGAAAAATAGGAACGGATGTCAACCTCAGGCGAGATGCGGACCGAGTCCCATCGCGGGGCTGGAAGTGCACGAGACCGCTCCCCATTGACGCCCCGCCTCCGGTCTACCCTGACGCGGTAGTGAGCTCGGTTCCCGCGTTGACTCAGCGCTGACTCGCGCTCCGCAACCGAATACGCCGCCCTCGCAAAGTACTCCAGACGAATGGTGACCCCGAGGGGAACGGCCCGCTCGAAAACGCAAGCGCTGCCATGGGTCTTCCCCCTTGAGGGGTGGGTGGCGGCGGAGGGGCCACGTCGCGCACCATGATCGAAGCGCTCGGTGTGTCCGCGAGGGTTCGGGCTCAGTATTCGGGGCTCAGTATTCCCCTGGCACCTCAAGGAGGTGCACCTCAAGGAGGTCCTCGAGCACTCCGGCGCGGAGAACATCGGCTGGCTCCAGCGCAACATGATGCGCGTTGGTTGGGGCTATATGATGAAAAACCTGATCCCCAAGGTGCTCGGTAACGTCACGGGCGGGCGGTTCACCCCCGGGCGATCCCCCTGAACAAACGAGCCTACAGCTGCAAAACAGTACCCACGCAATACGTCCGTTGACGACGCCCCCGAGGACTGGAAAGGAGACCAACATGGGAGTCCCGATCGTTCACTTCGAAATCGGCTGCAGGGATAACGAGAAGACC
>CALZKB010000196.1 GCA_945787575.1 Thermoanaerobaculia bacterium
CGCGTTGGCGGCGGACGAGATCCTCACCGAGATTCGGATTCCCACTCCCGGGGAGGGCGCCGGCGGCGCCTACGTCAAGCTCGAGCGCAAGGTCGGCGACTACGCGGTCTCCGCCGTCGCAGCGCAGCTGTCCCTCGACGGCGAGCGCTGCACGGCGATCCGGATCGGTCTGACCAACGTCAGTCCGGTTCCGATGCGCGCCACCGGCGCCGAAGCGCTCCTCCTCGGGCAAGAGGTCTCCGAGGACGCTCTCGAGGCGGCGGGTCAGGCGGCCGCGGCGCAGTGCGATCCATCGGCGGACCTTCGTGGATCGATCGACTACAAACGCGACGTCACGCGCGTTCTCACCAAACGCGCGGTGCACAAGGCGGCGCAGCGTGCGAAAGGAGGCGGCGCATGAGCCGTCACACGATCACGGTCACGGTCAACGGGCAGTCGGTGTCGCGAGAGGTCGACGCGCGGCTGCTGCTCGTCCACTTCATTCGCGAGGAGCTGAGCTTGACCGGCACCCATATCGGCTGCGACACCACCAGCTGCGGAGCCTGCACGGTGATCCTCAACGGCCGCTCCGTAAAGAGCTGCACGGCGTTCGCCGTTCAGGCCGACGGCGGGGAGATCGAGACGATCGAGGGTCTGGCTCAGGACGGAACCCTTCATCCCCTGCAGGAGGGATTCTGGGAGAAGCACGGCCTCCAGTGCGGCTTTTGCACACCCGGCATGATCATGAGCGCCAAGGAGCTCTTGACGAGAAACCCGAAACCCACGGAGGAGGAGATCCGCAGGGGAGTGTCTGGGAATCTGTGTCGTTGCACCGGGTACAACAAGATCGTCGAGGCGATCGAATACGCGTCGGCCAAGCTCCAGGCCGGCGACGACGCCGGGACCGAGGAGGCGACCCAATGACCCACCTTGACGACCGTTTCGAACAGCACACGCCGGCGCCGGAAGGCAGCTCGGAGAACGTCCCCACCGGCGACGAGGTGCGGATCACGACCCCTTCGAAAGTCTGTGGCATGGGCCATCGAATGAAGCGCAAGGAGGACCCGAGGTTCATCCAGGGCAAGGGCAACTACGTCGATGACGTCAAACTACCGGGGATGGTCTACATGGATCTCGTGCGCAGCCCGCACGCCCACGCCAAGATCCTCGACATCGACGCCAGCGAGGCGCTCGCGACCGAAGGCGTGCTGGCGGTGATCACCGGCAAGGACCTCGAGGCGGCCGGCAACCTGCACTGGATGCCGACCCTGATGTCGGACACCCAGATGGTGCTGCCGACTGAGAAGGTGGTTTACTACGCGCAGGAGATCTGCGCCGTCATCGCCACGGATCGCTACACGGCGGCCGATGCCGTCGAGAAGGTGTTCGTCGACTACGAGCCGCTGCCCGCTGTCGTCGATCCGTTCGAGGCCCTGGAAGACAAGGTCATCGTCCGCGAAGACAAGGAGACGAAGACGAATCACATCTGGCACTGGGAAGCGGGCGACAAGGCGGCGACGGACGCTGTCTTCGATGCCGCCGCCCATCGCGTCGAAGCCTCCATCTATCTCCCCCGCATCCACGTCGCCTCGATCGAGACCTGCGGCATGGTGGCCAACTACAACAAGGCCACCGAGCACATGCAGATCTACATGACGTCGCAGGCGCCGCATGCCCACCGCACGGTGTTCGCGTTGGTCAGCGGTCTGCCGGAGCACAAGATTCAGATCATCTCGCCGGACATCGGCGGCGGTTTCGGAGGCAAGGTCCCGGTCTACCCCGGGTACGTCTGCTGCGCCGTCGCCAGCCTCGTGACCGGCAAGCCGGTGAAGTGGATCGAGGACCGGAGCGAGAACCTGCAGGCGGACAGCTTCGCCCGCGACTACCACATGCAGGCCGAGATGGCCGCCGACTCCGAGGGGCGGATCACGGGCCTGAGAGTGAAGACCCTCTCGGACTGCGGGGCGGCCGACGCGGCGGCGAATCCGTCGAAGTTCCCCGCCGGTCTCTACAGCATCTGCACGGGCTCGTACGACATGAAGGCGGCCCACGTCGAGGTCGACGGCGTCTACACGACCAAACCGCCCGGGGGCGTCGCCTACCGCTGCTCTTTCCGGGTGACCGAAGCCGTTCACATGATCGAGCGGATGACCGATCTGATGGCGCACGAGGTGGGCGAGGATCCCGCGGAGTTTCGGCTCAAGAACTTCATCAAGCCCGAGCAGTTTCCATACAAGTCGCCGACCGGCTGGGAGTACGACAGCGGCAACTACGAGGCGGCACTGCGTAAGGCGATGAAGATGATCGACTACGGCGCTCTGCGCCGGGAGCAGGCGGAGAAGCGCGAACGAGGGGAGCTGATGGGGATCGGCATCTCGAGCTTCACGGAAGTCGTGGGGGCCGGCCCGTCGCGCGATTTCGACATCCTCGGGATCAAGATGTTCGACTCGGCGGAGATAAGGATCCACCCGACGGGAAAGGCGCTCGCCCGCTTCGGCACCAAGTCGCAAGGGCAGGGGCACGAGACGACCTACGCCCAGATCGTGGCCGAAGAGCTCGGCCTGCCGGCGGCCGACGTTCAAGTCGAGGAAGGCGACACCGACACGGCGCCCTACGGTCTCGGCACCTACGCCAGCCGTTCGACGCCCACCGCCGGGGCCGCCGGCGCGATGGCCGCTCGGAAGATCAAGGCGAAGGCTCGCAAGATCGCCGCCTACCTGCTCGAAGTCGGCGAAGACGACCTCGAGTGGGACGTCGACAAGTGGCAGGTCAAGGGCTCCCCCGAGCAAGCGAAGACGATTCAGGAGATCGCCTTCGCGGCGTACACCGATCATCCGCCTGGGATGGAAGCGGGTCTGGAGGCAACCGACTACTACGATCCTCCCAACCTGACGTTTCCCTTCGGTAGCTACATCTGCGTGGTCGACATCGACAAGGGTACGGGCGAGGTACACGTCCGGCGCTTCGTTGCCGTCGACGATTGCGGCAACATCATCAATCCGATGATCGTCGAAGGCCAGATCGAGGGCGGCCTGACCATGGGTCTCGCCCCCGCTCTCTTCGAAGAGATCGTCTACGACGAGAACGGCCAGAACCTCTCCGGCACCCTGGCCGATTACCTCCTTCCCACCGCAGTCGAATCACCGAAGTGGGAGCTGGGCAAGACGATCACCCCGTCTCCCCACCACCCGCTGGGCGCCAAGGGTGTCGGCGAGTCGCCGACGGTCGGAGCGCCACCGGCGATCGCCAACGCCGTGGTCGACGCGCTGTGGCACCTGGGGGTGCGGCACCTCGACATTCCCATCACGCCGCAGAAAGTGTGGCAGGCGCTACGCGACAACGGGGTGACGGACTAGAGAACATTCCGAGGAGGTCGGCGATGTCGGTAGATGTCTTCAAGATGGCTCACGAGCTCAGCGAGGCGGGCGAGGCCTTCGTCGTCGCCACGGTGGTCAGGGCCGAGAGCCCGACCTCGGCCAAGCCGGGGAACAAGGCCGTCATCACGCAGGACGGCCGGGTGTTCGGCTGGGTCGGGGGAAGCTGCGCCGAGCCCACCGTGCGCAAGGAAGCAGTCGCAGCGCTGGCCGACGGTCAGAGTCGTCTGGTCCACCTCTCGCCGGAGCCCGTGCTGCCGGCGAGCCGAAGCGGTTTGACCTTCGTGCCCATGCCGTGCTTCAGTGGTGGCACCATGGAGATCTACGTCGAGCCGCATGTGGCCAGGCCACACCTGCTGGTCTTCGGCAACTCTCCGGTGGCCCACGCTCTCGCGGAGCTCGCCGAGGTGATGAGATATCGCGTCACGGTAGTCGATCTGTCGGACCGCCCGCCCTTCGAAGCGACGTCCGCCGAGGTCGTCGCCAGTCTCGACGAGATACCGCCGGTCGCGCCGGAGTCGACCTTCGCGGTCGTCGCCAGCCACGGCATGTTTGACGAGGAGGCGATCGCGAAGGCCCTTGCTCTGGCGCCTACCTACTTGGGGCTGGTGACGAGTCCTCGGCGGTACGCCGCATTGCGCGGAATCCTCGGGGAGCGAGGCGTCGATGAGGAAGCACTCGAGAAGATCCACGCCCCGGCGGGTCTCGATCTCCCTGCCCGAGAGCCCCATGAGATCGCGCTCAGCATCCTCGCCCAGATTCTCGAGCTCCGCCGCGACGAAGCGCCGGCGGCGGTGCTCGACGAGGAGGAGCGCGGGAGCAAGATCGCGGTCGCCGAGCCCTCCGAAAGCGAGACGGAGGCCGCCGAAGGCGGCGGCTGCTGTGGGGGGCCGTAATCAGCCGCTCGCCGTCGGGCGTCGCTAGCGCGGGCCGCGCAAGAGAGTCCACCGCCCTGCCTAGGCTCTCGGCGATCGTCCTGGCGGCGGGCGAGTCGCGGCGAATGGGTGGTCGCAACAAGCTCTTGCTGCCCATCGGCGGAGTTCCCCTCGTGCGACGGTCCGCGGAGACGCTGGCGGCCTGCGACTTCGTCGAGCTCGTCGTCGTCGTCGGCCACGACCGGGAACGCGTGATCGCCGCGCTCGAAGGGCTGGGGTTGACGACCGTCCACAACCCGGCCTACGCCGACGGGCAGATGACCTCCGTGCGGGCGGGTCTCGGCGCCCTCACCCGGAAGAGCGATGGGGTGATGATCTGTCTCGCCGACCAGCCGGCGATCGAACGCGGCGACATCGAGACCATCCGCAGCGCGTTCGGCCGGCGAGGGAGCAAGGCGGTCGTCGTTCCCACCCATGCCGGGCAGCGAGGTAACCCCATCGTGCTCGAAAGAAGCCGCTGCGACGAGCTTCTCGAGCGTCGAGGAAACTTCGCCTGCCGACAGTTCATCGAGCGCAACGCCGATCTGGTGGCGACCGTCGAGATGGACCGCGATCACGTCCTCTTGGATATCGATCGAGCTCAGGACTACGACCAGCGACTAGCCAGGGGGTCGGACGACTACTGACCCAGGCTGCGAATCCGCCCCACGCCCGTCGCGCGGGCGGCGGGTGAATCCTTCATCGGCAGGGTGTAGCGCCGGATGCCGTCGAAGGCGGCCAGCGCTCCGGCGACCGCCCCGGCCGTCGGCACCAGACCGATCTCGCCGACTCCCTTGGCGCCGAAGGGTCCCTCGGGCTCGTGGTCCTCGACCAGGATGACCTCGACCTCGGGCATCTCGCGGGCCCGGATCACCCCGATCTCGCGCAGCTTGAAGGTCGCCGGCATGCCGTCGGGGCAGGGCAGCTCTTCGGTCAGGGCGTAGCCCAGCCCCATGTGCACCGAGCCCTCGATCTGGCCCTCGCACAGCGCCGGGTTGATCGCACGGCCGACGTCGTGTGCGGCGATGACTCGCTCCATCCGTCCTTGGTCGTCCAGGATGCAGACCTGGGTGGCGAAGCCGTACGCGGTGTGGGTCTTGATCTTGTCGGTCTTCTGACCGGGTGCCGTGGTGTCCTCGATCAGCAGGTCGCCGGCGTACACTCGGCCCGCGAGCGCCGCGAGCGCCAGGCCTTCGTCGAGATCCGCCTTCAGCTTTTCCGCAGCCAGCTTGACCGCGTTGCCGCCGAGCAGAGTAGCGCGAGATCCCGTCGTCTGGCCGCAGCCGAGCGCGAAGGTCGAGTCCACCTTGGGGCGGAAGATCGCGTGATCGAGGCCGGTCACCTCGACGGCGCACTGCACGAGAATGGTCAGCATGCCTTGGCCCATCTCGGTGTAGCCGTTGTAGAGCGAGACGGTCCCGTCTTCCTCGACCACCAACCGCGCCTTGCCCCACTCCTTGGCTCCGTTGCCGATGCCGCTGTTCTTGATGCCGCATCCTATGCCCACCGCGCGGCCGGCGTTCTTGGCCGCGTAGTAGCTCTCTTTGACCGCCTCGAGCGTCTCTTTGATACCGACGGATTTCTCGAAGACCTGACCGGTGGAGAACGTGTCGCCGACGGCCACGACGTTGCGCCAGCGCATCTCCCAACCATCGAGACCGGCTTTCTCCGCCAGCAGATCGATGCAGCCCTCGATGGCGAAGCTCGACTGGTTGGCGCCGAATCCCCGCATCGCCCCGCAGGGCGGGTTATTGGTGTAGGCGGCCCGGGAGGAGACGTCGACGTTGGGTACTTTGTAGGGCCCGCAGGCGTGACCGGCGGCGCGCTCCAGGACCTTCGATCCGACTGAAGCGTAAGCCCCGCTGTCGCCGAGCATGCGGGCCTTCACCGCCGTTAGATGCCCCTCTTCGTCGCAGCCGACGGTGTAGTGCATCGTGATCGGGTGGCGCTTGGGATGGAGGCGAATCGACTCTTCGCGGGTCAGGGTGAGTTTGACCGGACGGCCGGTCATGCGGCACAACAGTGCCGTCTGCGCCTGAATCGACATGTCCTCCTTGCCGCCGAAGGCGCCGCCGTTGGGTATGAGCTCGACGTAGATCTCATCCTCCTCGACCCCTAGAAACCGGGCGACCTGCCGACGATCGTCGAAGACGCCTTGGCCCTGGCTGTAGAGGCTCAGACCGCCGTCCGGAGCCGGCTCGACGACGGCGCTTTCGGGCTCGAGGTAGAGGTGTTCGATCCGCTGTGTGGTCCAGGTTCCGCTGACCACGTGAGCGCTCGCCGCCAGCGCGGCCTCCGCGTCTCCGAGCGACACTGTCGTAGAGGAGAGCAGGTTCTCGTGTTTGGGGTTGACCTGCGGCGCTCCCTCCCGCACCGCATCCTCCGGATCGAGGACCGGTTGCAGCACCTCGTACTCAACCTCCACCAGTGCGGCCGCCTTGCGAGCCGTCGCTTCGTCTTCGGCCGCGACCGCGGCCAGCACGTCACCGACGCAGCGAGCCTCTTCGCCTTCGGCGACGAAGCCCGGCCAATCGTTGTAGACCAGACCGTACCAGCGCTCGCCGGGAACATCGTTCGCCGTCGCCACCGCGGCGACGCCGGGAACCGCCTCGGCCTTGGCCGTATCGATGCGGATGACGCGCGCCCGAGCGTGGGGCGAGAGCACGACCGCTCCGTGCAGCATGCCGGGACGCTCCATGTCGTCGACGTAGGGGCGATCCCCCAGGGTGAGCTCCCCTCCCGTGTAGCGCGCCAGTGAAGCGCCCACCCGGCCATCGTCGCACGGCTCCGGCGTCACCTCGCCGCGGCGAGCCTTGGCCAACAGCTCGATCGCGTCGAGGATCTTGACGTAGCCCGTACAGCGGCACAGGTGTCCGGCGAGGTTGACGGCGATCTGGTCGCGGGTCGGATTCGGATTCTTGTCGAGCAGACTCTTGGCCCGCAGGGCGATGCCCGGAATGCAGAAACCGCACTGCAGGCCCGCCACCGTCACGAAGCTCCTCGCGATGAGCTCTCGCTCCTCGTCCGGTAGCCCCTCGAGAGTCACGATCTCCTTGCCGTCGGCCTTTTCGCCCGCAACCGCGCAGGTCGTCTTCGCGACGCCATCGACCAGCGCGAGACAACAGCCGCACTGACCCTGCGGTTGGCAGCCGTCCTTGGGGGAGATCACGCCGCACCGGGTGCGAAGGGTCTCGAGGAGACTCTCACCGGGCGCGATCATCGCGTGTCGAGGTTCCCCGTTGAGGGTGAACGAG
>CALZKB010000197.1 GCA_945787575.1 Thermoanaerobaculia bacterium
TCGACCAGCATCCGGTAGCCGAAGACCCCACCGACGGTGACGACGGCGAGCGAGGCCGCCAACATTCGCCAGGGAACCGCTCGGTCTCTCGAGCGCCCAGCGGGCATCAGCCGCCCTTCGATCTCGTCCTTAATGGCCTCGAGCAGACCCTCTGGCGGTTCGGGCGCTTTGAAGTGCTCGAGGCGCTCTTCGACTTTCTGCAAACGACGCTCGTCTGCCTGGCTCACGATAGATCCTCCAAGGCCGCGGCGATAAGGCCCAAGGCGCGCTTCAGCCGCTTGCGGACCGCGACCTCACTGACCTGCTGAACCCGCGCGATCTCGCGCACCGGAACTTCGCCCCAATAGCGGGCGGAGACGGCGAAGGCGAGCTCGTCGGGCAGGGTCAGGAGGGCGCGGCGAACGCGGGCCTCGTCCTCGCTGCGGCGTAACGTGTCATCGGGTTGGGGCTCGGTGTCGGAGAGGCGCTCGGCCTGCAACTCGTCCAGCGGCTCCATCAGGGCGGGCCGGCGGACGTGGTTGAGGTAGGTGGTGTAGGCGATGCGATAGAGCCAGCTCGCGATGGCGCTGCCGCCGCGGAAACGCGGTAGGGCGGCCCAGGCTTTGCGATAGGTCTCCTGCGTCAGGTCGCGAGCGAGCTCCGGATCCCCGCTCAGTTTGACGAGGGCGATAACGACTTGCCGGTAGGTGCACGCTGCCAGCTCGTTCGCCGCTTCGCGGTCTCCGTTGGCGGCCGCCGGCCACAGAGCTTCGGTTCGTTCGGGGCTCGGTGCCGGTGGCGCCTGAGGAGGTTCGGGTTGCACGGCCGTTGCGCTCTCCATGTCCTAGTTAGACACATCGGGACGCGGAAACGAAACCGCGTCCGAAGCCTGCTGATCCTCGCTCCACCTCAGCCCTCCTGTAGCCGGGGGACCCGCGGGCACAGGTCCGCCGGCTACGGGGCAGGCCGAACGAAGGTATTTGGGCGCGGAGCCGTCCGATCGCATGCAAGGTCTCGTGGATTGAAAGGAGAGCCGAAGGGATGAGACGAGGGATTTCGTGCGCGGCGCTCACCGTCACCGTGATGCTCGGGGCGACGTCGGCCGGTGCCGGCGAGCTCGACTTCGACACCCTGTTTGCCGAGGGCGCCGGAGGCAAGGTGCCGCAACAGATCACCTGGTCGAAGGACGGCGAACGGCTCAGCTATGTCTGGGATGACGGGTCGGGGGAAGCGTTGTGGGTGATGGAAGTCGCCTCCGGCGAGTCGAAGGTGATGATCAGGTCCGAAGAGCTCGAGGTTTCCGATCACCGCTGGTCGCCGGACGGGAGCCGGATGTTGATCGACGCGGACGGCACGGCGCACATCCTCCGTCTGGCCGACGGCCACACCGGGGCGCTGACCGAAACGGGTGACGAAGAGGACGCCAAGTTCTCGCCCGATGGAGACCGGGTCGCGTTCGTCCGCCACGAAGACCTCCGCCTGGTCGATCTCGCAACCGGCGAGGAACGCGCCCTCACCTCCGGCGGCGCTGCTCCCGACCTGTTGAACGGCATCACCGATTGGGTCTACTGGGAGGAGCTCTGGGGTCGCGATTCGACCGGCTTCTGGTGGTCGCCGGTCGGCGACCGAATCGCCTACTATCAGTTCGACGAGAGCTCGGTGCCCAGCTACCCGCTGGTCGACTTTCTTCCCACCTATCCAGAGGTCGAAGAGCAACGCTACCCGAAGGCCGGCGAAGCGTTGCCGGTGGTTCGCATCGGCGTCCTCGATCTCGAGACCGGCGTCACCCAGTGGATGGCCACCGCGCCGCCGGTGGATCACTACTTCGCCCGGGTGATCTGGTCCCCCAACGGCGACCGGCTGGTCATCATCCAGCTCAACCGGGACCAGAATCGGCTGGATCTTCTCTCCTGCAGCCCGGTGACCGGCGGCTGCAGGCCATGGATGAGCGAAGAGTGGCCGACCTGGATCAACCTCCACGACGATTTCCGCTGGCTTCCCGACGGCGGCTTTCTCTGGAGCTCGGAAAAGAGTGGCTTCCGGGCGCTCTATGTTCACGGACCGGACGGCTCCGAGGTGAGCCGCCTCACCCCTGAAGGGTTGGCGGTGGGAGCCGTCAGGGCGTTCGATGGCGAGGCGGGCTGGGTTCTGTTCGACGGTTACTCGACCCAGACTCTCGGTGCCCTCCATCGCCGGATCTACCGGCAGGCGCTCGACGGCAGCCCCCCGATCGCCCTGACCGCGGCGGACGGCCACCACACCGCCAACGCCAGCGACGGCGGACGCTGGGTTCACACCTGGAGCGACGTCGACACGCCCAGGAAGATCGCGATTCGCAACCGCGAAGGCGTTGAAGTCGGCCGCCTGCCCTTCGCCGAGCCGGACCTCTACGATGCCGCCGCGCTACCCAGCTGGGAGTTCCTGACCGTTCCCGGTCCAAACGGCATTTCGCTCCCCGCCGCGCTGCTCAAGCCCGCCGACTTCGATCCCGCCCGCCACTACCCGGTGATCATGTACCACTACGGCTGCCCCGCCTCTCAGGTCGTGCGCGATGCTTGGGGCAGTCGCGAGCGGGGCCTCTGGCACAAGATGATGGCCGACCGCGGCTACGTCGTCTTCAGCATCGAGAACGGCGCCTCCACCTTCTTCGGCAAGCACGGGGAGGACAAGGCGCACCGCTCGTTTGGACCCGGCAACGTCGAGGCCCAGATGGCCGGTGTCGACTACCTCGCGAAGCTGCCCTGGGTCGACTCCTCGCGGATAGGGATCTGGGGATGGTCTGGCGGAGGCTACAACACCCTCTATGCGCTGACTCACGCACCCGGAGTCTGGAAGGCCGGCGTCGCGGGTGCACCGGTGGCCGACTGGAAGCTCTACGACGCCATCTGGACCGAGCGTTACATGGACAGGCCGCAGGACAATCCGGATGGGTACGCGACCGCCTCGGCGGTCGACGCCGCCGACGGCCTCGAAGACAGCTTGTTGATCGTTCACGGCACCGCCGACGACAACGTTCACCCCCAGAACACGTTCGCCATGTCGGCCGCTCTCATCGAGGCCGGCAAGCCGTTCGAGCAGGCGATCTATCCCCGTCAGAAGCATCGTTTCGGCGACGCCGACGCGCGACATTTCTACGAGCGGATGACCGAGTTCTTCGACCGCAAGCTGGCCGCGGAGCTCTTGCTCGGCGTCGCCGCCCCTCCACCCAAGGGCTAGTAGGCCAGACGCTTGCTCAAGCCACCGACCCTGGAGCGGCTGCTGGCGCCGACGGCGCGAACCGGGCGACGAGCGATCGCCCTCGACCTCGCGCTGCTCTCTCTGCTCGTCATCGGCATCTACTTCTTGCGCCTCACCGAGCTGCCGGTGATGGGTGAGGAGGGGAGACGCGCGCGCGGAGCGGTCAACATGATCGAGACTGGCGACTGGGTGGTCTTGAAACAGCAGGGCTTGGTCTTCCCCGACCGGCCGCCGATGACCAACTGGCTGATCGCCGCTGGCACGCTGCTGCGCGGCTCGGCGGACGTCGTCGCCATCCGCCTGCCGAGCGTCGTCGCCGTTCTGCTGACGACGCTGCTCGTCTACTGGGTCTGCGTCGAGGTCGACTCCCGGCTGACGGCGATCGCGGCGGCCGGCGCGTTCGCCACCTTCGCCCAGGTGATGCAGCTCGGGCGACTCGGCGAGTCCGAGGCGGTCTTCACCTGCTTCGTCGCTGGCTCGCTCCTGGTCTGGCACCTCGCCTACAGCCGCGGACGACCGCCCGTCCAGGCGTGGGTTCCCGGCTACGCGCTGGCGGCACTCGGAGCGCTGGTCAAAGGACTGCAGGCACCCGTCTATTTCGTTGCCATCACCTTCGTCTTCCTCGTTCTTCGACGTCAGTGGCGCTGGCTCGTCGGCTGGGGGCAATGGCTGGGGCTCGCGACTTTCGTCGCGATCGTCGGTGCCTGGCAGATTCCCTACTACCTCGCGACCGACCGGCAGAGCGTCGTGGAGACCTGGTTTGGGGTCATCGGGCCGCGACTCGGCTTCTCGGGGCTGATCGGGAATCTGGCGACCTACCCGTTCGAGACCATCGGCTGCCTCGCCGCGTGGTCTCTTCTCGGGATCGCGCTGTTGGATCGCGAGCTTCGCACCCACCTCGTCGACAATCATCCACAGTTCGTGTTCATCGTCACGGCCCTGGCGGTCAGCTACCCCACAGTCTGGTTTTCGGCGGGCGCCAAGGGCCGCTACTACATGCCGCTCTACCCGATCGCCGCGGTGCTCGTGGGGATGATCATCGACGGGCTCTCCAACGCCGGGCGCGGCTCCCTCGCCTACCGCGTGCGGCGCGCCATGACCTGGGCCACCGGCGGGTTGGCGGTCGTTCTCGCCGCCGGTCTGGTGGCCGGTTCTCTCTTCGATCTCGCGCCGGCGCTGCGACAGCCATTGGGCTGGACACTCGCCTCCGCCATCTTGGCGATCGTCGCGGTCCTCGTTACCCGACGGGCGCTCGCCCATCACGACGACCAGAGCTTTCGGCACCTGGTGTTCACCCTGGCTGCAGTCTTCGGCATGCTTCACACCTCGGTCTGGCTCGCGGGGTTCCGTGCGATTCGGATCGACGTCGCACCCGACGTCCACGCCCTCCGGGCGGAGATCCCGACTCCCGACCGATTGATCAGCTTCGGTCCGATCGACTCGCGCTTCCTCTACCACTACGAGCTCTTCGTGCCAGAGCTTCCCTGGCCGAACAGCCTCGAGGAGGTGCCTGCCGATGTCTCCTTCTTCGCCTTCGACGTTCGCCCCGAGGACACGCCCGATGCCAGGTACAACTGGCGGGGCATGAAATGGTGGCTCACTTCCGGCAGGCTGCCTTTTGAATGGGAGGAGATCGGCCGCGTCGCCTTCAGCGGCAAGGCGTCTCAGTCGCGCAATGTCGAGGTCGTAGTCGGCCGAGCCGGGTGCGACGCTACCCGCAGACTCATTCCGACAGACGACGGCGTCCCGCGCCAAGACGGTAGCGATAGAGCCGCGCCAGGTGACGCAGGTAGTTCACCTGCTCGCCCAGATTGAGCTTGCTCTCACCGGCGTGCCGATCGCTGAATCGGATCGGCACCTCCCGAATCTCACGGACGCCGCACTTGACGATCAACTCGAGTCCGATCTTGAAACCGATCGGGTCGATCGGGCCGGCTTCGTCCAGCAGGCTCCGTCGGAACGCCAGGAAACCGGCCATCGGGTCGCGCGCGCTCGTCAATGGCCGCGCGAGCACCGTCGCGACCCAGCTGTTGAAGGCGCGCAGAGCTCCCCAGTCCTCGTCGGTCCTCCCCCCCTCGACGTAGCGTGATCCGATGACGAAGTCGATATCGTCGGTGAGCGCCGCGACCAAATCGGGAACCCTCTCGGGCGGATGGCTGAGATCGGCATCCATGACCACGATCAGGGGTTGACGGGCTCGGGCGATGCCATCGACGACCGCCGGCGCGAGGCCGCGCCTTTCCGTCCGAACGATGAAATCGAGCCACTCCGGCGCGCTCGCTCTGGCCCACTCGAGGCTGCCGTCGCGGCTATCGTCGTCCATCACCAGCAGTTCGAGCTCCGGCAACGAGCTCTCGCGAACCGCCGCCAGGCGTTGCGTCAAGAGCGGCAGGCTTCCGGCTTCCCGGTAGGTCGGCACGACAACCGATACAGCCGGCGGCTGGGTGGTCATCGCCGGTGGCAGCGGTGCGCGCTAGCCTTCCCAGCGCCGCATCAGCAGCGCGCCGTTGGTGCCGCCAAAGCCGAACGAGTTGGTGAGCGCCACCCGCAGCTCGCACGACCGGGCCTGGTGGGGCACGAAATCCAGATCGCACTCCTCTCCCGGGTGGTCGAGGTTGATCGTCGCGGGCAAGGTCTGGTGCTTTACAGCCAGCGCCAGGAGACCGGCCTCGAGGCCGCCGGCGGCACCGAGTAGATGCCCGGTGGAGGACTTCGTGGAGGACACGGCGAGCTCATATGCGTGCGAGTCGAAGACCCTCTTGATCGCCTTGACCTCACCGATATCGCCGAGCGGAGTCGCGGTCCCGTGCGCGTTGATGTAGTCGACCTCGTCCGGTTCGATCCCGGCATCGGAAAGGGCGTTGCTCATGACCGCAGCGGCCCCCAGCCCGTCGGGGTGTGGAGCCGAGATGTGGTAGGCGTCGGCGCTCATTCCGTAGCCGGCGACCTCGGCGTAGATGTCGGCGCCGCGATCGAGCGCCTGGCCCAGCTCTTCGAGCACCAAGATGCCGGCGCCTTCACCGATGACGAAGCCATCCCGATCGCGGTCCCACGGGCGAGACGCTCTTTCCGGCTCTTCGTTGCGCGTCGAAAGCGCCTTCATGGCGGCGAAGCCGCCCAACGCCAGCGGAGTGATCACCGACTCGGCGCCCCCGGCGATCATCGCGTCGGCCTTGCCGTACTGAATCTGCCGGAAAGCGTCGCCGACGGCGTGGACGCCGGTCGTACAGGCGGTGCATGGGGCTGAGTTCGGCCCCCTCGCTCCAAACCGGATCGAGACCTGGCCCGCCGGCATGTTGACGATCAGGCCGGGGATGAAGAACGGCGAGATCCGGCTCGGGCCGCGTTCCAACACCGTCTTGTGGGTCGCCTCGATCAGAGGCAGGCCTCCGATGCCGGCGCCGATGATGACGCCGACTCGGTCGGCGTTCTTCTCGGTAACCTCGAGACCCGCCTCGATCATCGCCATGTCGGCGGCGGCGATCGCATAGTGAACGAAGGTGTCGCCCTTCTTGATCTCTTTGCGATCGCTGATGTAATCGGCCGGATCGAAGCCGTTGACCTCGGCGGCGATCCGGCTGGGAAATCCGGACGCATCGAAGCGCGTGACGGGGCCGACGCCACTCTCGCCGGCCAACAGCGCTCGCCAGGTGGCGTCGGTGCCAATAGCGAGCGGGGACACCAGCCCCACTCCGGTCACGACGACGCGACGCTCGGTCATGACTTCACTCTCCGAGGAGAGACTTCCTCGCCTACGCCTTGGCCTTTTCGATGTACCCGATCGCGTCCTGGACGGTGCTGATCTTCTCGGCGTCCTCGTCCGGAATCTCGATCTCGAACTCCTCCTCGAACGCCATCACCAACTCGACGATGTCGAGCGAGTCGGCACCGAGATCCTCGGTGAAGCTGGCTTCCGGGGTGGCTTCATCCTTTTCGACGCCGAGCTGGTCGGCGATGATGGTCTTGACTGAATCGGCAACTGACATGGTTGGGATCCCTCCTTGGGGGTCGAAAACACGACAGGAACTGCCGCGGCCGAATTTTTAGCACAAGCGATTGCGGATTGTCATGCGGATCGGATCGCGCGCCGCTCAGATATAGAGGCCGCCGGAGACATTCAAGACCTCCCCGGTGACGTAACTCGCGGCCTCGGAGGCCAGATAGACGGCGGCGGCGGCCACGTCGTCGGGGCTCCCCAGACGGCCGAGGGGAATGTTGGCCTTCAGTTGCTCGGCCGACGCTTCGGGCAGATTCTCGGTCATCGAGGTGGCGACGTAGCCGGGCGCGATCACGTTGACGTGGCGAGCTCCCTCGCAATCGACTTCGAGAAGCCGATGAGACCGGCCTTGGCCGCCGCGTAATTGGCCTGCCCCGGATTGCCCATCAGGCCGACAACCGAAGAGACCGAGATCACCCGCCCCCAGCGCTTGCGCATCATGCCGCGGATCAGGGCCCTGGTGAGAACGAAGGCGCCCGTCAAGTTAGTGGCGAGCACCGCCTCCCACTCCTCCTGTTTCATCCGAGCCAGGAGGTTGTCGCGGGTGATCCCGGCGTTGTTGACCAGGATGTCGACCCCTGCGAAACCCTGCGGCAGCTCCTTGAGCCTCTCGGGCAAGCTCTCGTGGTCGCTGAGATCGAGCTCGAGTGGGTAAGCCTCGGTGCCGGTGCCCCGGAGCTCCGCAGCCAGCCGCTCGAGCTTGTCGAGCGAGCGCGCGGCAAGCACCAAGCGCGCACCCCGTTCGGCGTAGCGCCGAGCGATCGCTTCGCCGATACCGCGCGAAGCACCCGTCACCAGCGCCGTCTTGTCTTCCAGACTGAAGAGATCCATCGTCGTCTCCTGGGTTGGTCCCCGCCTGTGCTCCTGGCCCGCCCCGATCAGAGCCGGTCGAGCTCGGCGAGCTTCGCCGTATCTGCCGGCTCCGAGATGTTGATCGCGGTCACCCCGCGAGCGATCCGCTTGATCAGGCCCGTCAGCACCGCGCCCGGGCCGAGCTCGACGAACGCTTCGACGCCCATCGCTTCGACCATGTGCTCGATCGACTCGACCCACCGAACGGGGCCGTCGATCTGGCGGCTCAGGGCGTCGCACGCCGCTTCTCCCGTCCTCGCCGGGCGGGCCTCGATGTTGGTAACCACCGGAACCGTGTGATCGCGAAAGGCGCACGCCTCGAGAGACGGCCGGAGCCCTTCGCGAGCCGGCGCCATCAACGGCGAATGGAAAGGCGCCGAGACGGCGAGCGGTATGGCGCGTCGCGCGCCCGCCTCTTTGGCAAGCTCCACGGCCCGTGCCACCGCTCCGGCGTGGCCGGCGATCACCGTCTGAACCGGCGAGTTCAAGTTGGCCACCGAGCACGCCTCCTCGGCACCAGCGGCCCGCTCGGTGAGTTCCCGAATCGAATCGGCATCGAGTCCGAGAATCGCCGCCATGGCGCCGACGCCGACCGGCACCGCCTCCTGCATCAGCTCGCCGCGCCGACGCACGAGTCGCACGGCGTCCGAGAAGTCCAGAACTCCACCCGCCACCAGCGCGCTGTACTCACCCAGGCTGTGACCCGCCATGACCACCGGCTCGAGCTCGCGATCGGCCAGCGCCAGGTAGACCGCGATCGAAGCCGTGAGGATCGCCGGCTGGGTGTTGGCGGTAAGCTGAACGGGTCCGCTCCAGCACAGTCCCTAGAGGTCGAAGCCGAGCGCCGCGTCCGCCGCTTCGAAAGTCTCCCTGGCCGCCGGTGACTCATCGATCCACGCTCGGCCCATGCCGACAGTCTGCGAACCCTGGCCCGGGAACACGAACGCGATACGCGGCATCTCTCTCGTCTCCTCAACCTGTCGCCGACTGGAACTCCGGCGATTCCCGACTTACCACTTGACGACGGCCGATGCCCAGGTGAGACCAGAGCCGAAGGCGGTCATCAGTACGATCTGCCCGTCTTCGACTCGGCCGGCGCGGTTGAGCTCGTCGAGTGCGATCGGCACCGAGGCCGCCGAAGTGTTGCCGTAGCGCTCCACGTTGACGTAGGTCGCCCCGTCGGGGACGGCCAGCCGCTGGCCGACGGCATCGATGATCCGTTTGTTGGCTTGGTGGGGAATGAACCAGTCGACGTCGCGCGGGCCGAGCTCGCATTCGGCGAGCGCCTCGACGCTGACCTCGGCCAGGCGTCGAACCGCCTTCTTGAACGTCTCGTTCCCTCTCATCCGGATGTTGGCCAGGCCGGCGTCGATCATCGCGTGCGAGATCGGCGACCGACTGCCGCCCCCCGGTCGTTCGATGAGATCGGCGAGGGCGCCGTCGGCGTGCATGGCGTAGCCGAGAACCCCCCGATTCTGCTCCGTCGCCTGTAGCAGCACCGCACCCGCCCCGTCGCCGAACAGCACGCAGGTCGCGCGATCGCTCCAGTCGACGATCTGGGTGAGCATCTCACCGCCGACGACGAGCACGTTGCGCGCGCGGCCGGCTTCGATGAACTGAGTGCCGATGTTGAGGCCGTAAATGAAGCCGGTACAGGCCGCCGACAGGTCGAAGGCGGGAGCGTCTTTCGCTCCGATGGCGTCCTGGATGATGCACGAAGTCGCCGGAAAGAGTCGGTCCGAGGAGATCGTGGCGCAAATCACGAGATCGACGTCCGCGCCTTCGACGCCCGCCATCTCCAGCGCCCGCTCGGCCGCCGGAATGGCGAAGTCGGAAAGCGACTGGCCCTCCTCCGCCATTCGCCTCTCCTTGATCCCGGTGCGGGTGACGATCCACTCGTCGGTGGTGTCGACGATCTTCTCGAGGTCGGCGTTGCTCAGGATCCCGTCCGGCACGCTCATTCCCGTGCCCGTGATTCGCGCTCTCATGATGTGGATATCTACCGCCTTCCTTTCACGCTCAGCAGAAGCTCTTCCTGGGCGTGCAGCTCCGCGACTTTGTCGCGGATCTTACCTGCCACGTCGGCGGCGCAGAACTCCACCGCACGGCGGATCGAGCTGCGGATCGCCCTCGGGTTGGATCGCCCGTGGGCGATAAAACAGCCGCCGCGGACGCCGAGCAGCGGAGCCGCACCGTACTCGGCGTAGTCCGTACGCCGCTGGAGCGCCCGGAAAGCCGGTTTCGAAAGGGCAAAACCGAGGCGGGTGCGCGGACTCGATCCGAACTCGTCCTTGAGGGTGCTCACGATGAACTCGACCAGCGATTCAGCGCTCTTGAGGATGGCGTTGCCGACGAATCCGTCGCATACGATCACATCGACCGTTCCGCCGAAAACGTCGCTCCCTTCGACGTTGCCGACGAAGTTGAGTCCTGTCGTCTTCAGCACGTCGAACACCTGCTTGGTGATCTCGTCCCCCTTGCCCTTTTCGGCGCCGATCGAGA
This sequence comes from Thermoanaerobaculia bacterium, assembly GCA_945787575.1. Lineage (GTDB taxonomy): Bacteria > Acidobacteriota > Thermoanaerobaculia > Multivoradales > JAHEKO01 > CALZKB01. Next base: position 10,568 of record CALZKB010000197.1, read on the forward strand.
GCAGGCCGATCCGCGGCGACTCCACGCCCAGCACCTCATGCGCGTAGGAGTGCCCCATCACGGCAAACTCCCGCAGCTGTCCCGGTTTGGTATCGACGTTGGCGCCGACGTCGAGCACGACCGTCCGCCCCTTCGGGTTGGGAAAGACCCCGGCGAGCGCCGGCCTGTCGACACCGTCGATCGTGCCGATCACCATCTTCGCCACGATCATCGCCGCGCCGGTATTGCCCGCCGTCACGAACGCCGCTGCGCGTCCTTCCTGGACGAGGTCCCCACACAGCCGGATCGAGCTCTTGCGCTTGCTGCGCAACGCCGTAACCGGACTGTCGGACATCGTCACGACCTGTCTCGCGGGAACGATCTCGACGCTGTCTCGAGCACCGCCGATTTCATCGATCTCCTTGTTGATCTTCACCGGATCACCGACCAGCAGGAGCTCCGTGCCATCTTCTCGAGCTGCAGCCAGCGCGCCGGCCACGACTGCGGCCGGCGCATGGTCGCCTCCCATTGCGTCAACGGCGATCAGCATGGGCAGGCCCGTCGGGTCAGATCGACTCGTCGACTTCGACCGCCTCACGACCGCGGTAGTGCCCACACGAGGGGCACGCACGATGCGGCAGCTTCGTCTCTCCGCAATTGGGACAGAGCGAGGCCGCCGGACGATCGAGGGCGTCGTGAGCGCGCCGGCGATTGCGCCGGGCCTTCGAATGACGTCGCTTGGGGTTGGCCATGGTCGATTTCCTTTGATTCGGAGCCGGAGCGGTCTCGCGAAGCCAGCCGCCTAGCTCTTGGTGAGGTCCTTGAGTACCTGCCAGCGCGGGTCGATCTCGTCACCGGCGCAGCAATCGGGCTCGTCGTTACGATCGGCGCCACAGTGCGGGCACAGACCTGCGCAATCGTCCTTGCAGAGGGTGCTCATCGGGATGTTAAGTTCCAGCTGTTCGTGAAGGATCGGACCGGTCTCGAGGACCTCGTCGTCAAGCGCCAACATCCCGAGATCGGAGGAATCCAGCTCCACCTCGCCACCCAGAGGTTGCGGTGAGTTAACGACCAGATAGAGATCCAGCTCGGTGTCGACTCTCTCCTCGCGAGGTTTCATACAACGACTGCAAGCGAGCGTCTGAACGTAGTCGATTCCAGCCAGCAGCCGCCAGCCCGAGCTCGCTCTGGAAACCGAGCCGGACCAATGGATGTCCGACATGCCGAGAACCTCGGGCCGCTCGAGCACCACCTCGGGCGCCGATTCCGACTGATCCCAGCGGAACGGCTCCTCCTCAATCTGTTCGAGATGAATGCGCAAGCCGAAGCCCTCCTAACCCTCGGCATACCGGGCGCGCAAGGCTACGCGGACGACCTCGTCCTGTCAATCGGATGTCCCAGATCAGGACCTTTGAGACGAAGTCCGGGAGGTCGACCACAGGGTCGAGAGCCGCAAACACTCGAGGCCCTCTACGAGCCGCAGCCGCCGGCTGGCCTGGGAGCTCAGGAAGAAGATGTCTTGGCGGTCGAGCTTGTAGAACGTCGGGCGACGCTCGGACAGTCAGTCTAGGCGTTGGTCGTCGATCGTGGCACGATCGCACGATGCTCCGCATGGGTACCGACGCGTTCCACCAGGCGGTCGAGGAGGCCTTCGCCGCAATCCCCGAGGGGTTGCGGGCCGAGCTCGACAATGTCGTCATCACCGTAGAGGACGAGCCGAGCGCCGAGGACTACTCGAGCGTCGGGCTCGACCCCGGCGAGGATCTGCTGTTCGGCCTCTACCAAGGGACCCCTCTCACCGAGCGCGGCGCGGTCTGGGACGGCCTTCCCGATCGGATCGTCATCTACCGCCGGCCGCTGCTCGAAGCGTGCGACACGCGGCGACAGCTCCTTGCAGAGATCCGGGACACGGTCGTGCATGAGGTCGGACACTACTTCGGTTTCGGCGAGGAAGAGCTCCCCTAGCAGCCCGAAACCGCGACGATTCATCGACCGCCGCGAGTCCATGCCTTCGAGCTCGAGCTTCAGGCCGAGGCGGCCGTGACGGTGTGGTATTTTTCGCGGTGCTCGTCCACTCCTGCCGCCGGCTTCGGAACTGGGGACGAGCGACCGTCGATTCAATCATGAGCGAGACGTCTTCCACTCAGCGATACCCCCGAGTACCGTTCTCGAAGCCCGTCACGATTCGGTACCCGCTGTTTCAGGATTTCATCCGTGAGGCCGCGTCCAACATCTCGCTCGGCGGCATGTTCATCGAATCGAGGACGCCGCTGCCGGTGGGCTCCGACTTCGACTTCGAGATCTCGCTCGACGACGGGCCGTCGCTGATCGGCGGTCGTGCCAAGGTGATCTGGACACGGGAAGACTCGGACACCGAGAAGGGTCCCGCCGGCATGGGCGTGAGCTTCCTTCAGCTCGGGCACGAGAGTCTGGAGCTAGTGAGCCGGATCGTCGATGAACAGCACCTGCAGGGCGACAAGCCGTTCGATCTGATCGAGGCCGCGATCGTCGATCCGCCCACCGAGCGGTTCAGCAAGGAGGCCGGTCCGGAGCTGGGTCGCCGAGGCTCGCGGCTCGCTTACTGGTTCAGCGTCGCGGCCCTATCGGTGGTGGTCGGTGGTTTGATGGTGCTCACCTTCGACCACTACTACGTGCAGCCGCGGCTCGAACGGCTCCAGCACCAGATCGCCCTCGACGGTTCGACCCCCGAGCGCCCGGCACCGACCACAGAGACCGCCTCGGCGAGCGGCGAAGCACGAGCCGGCGAGCCGAGCGCGCCTGCGAAACCTGCCACTCCCGAGACGAGCGACCCGCTCGAAGCGGTCCGAGCCTGGGTGGCGGCGTGGGAAGAGCAGCGGGTGGACGACTACGTCGACGCCTATGCCGAGAGCTTTCAGCCGTCGGGCGAGAGGACTCGCGAGTCGTGGGCTGCCCTGAGAGCCGAGCGCATCGCCCGGCAGTCTAACCTCCGCCTCGACGTGACGCTCGCCGAGGTCGAGGAGTCTGGACCGATGGAGCGCCGCGTCACCTTCGTCCAGTCCTACGGGTCCGACACCTACCGAGACCGCGTCCGCAAACTCCTGCGCCTCGTCTGGGAAGACGGGCGTTGGAAGATCGCCGAAGAACGGGTGATCCGGACGCTGCCCGGGTGAGGGACGGTCTGGTCGCACCCACAACCGCGACCGGAGCCACCAGCGAACGATGGCCCGGCATGACTGAGCCGCCCCGCGATCGCGGTGTTTCTGCTTGACCTGCTGCTGCTGGAGTCTCTCATAACGGGACTGTTACGCTCTGCCCACCGTGCCTGAAGCCGCTCGTGTCATCGCCGTCGATTGGTCCGGTGCCCGCCGGGGGGCGGCGAGGACGATGTGGCTGTGCGAGGCGGCCGGCGGCGAGGTTCTCCGTCTCGAGAACGGACGTGACCGCGAGGAGATCGGCGATCTCTTGATCGTCGAAGCCGAGCGAGACCCCGACCTTGTCGTCGGCCTGGATTTCGCCTTCTCGTTCCCGGCCGGGTTCCTCTCCAAGCGGGGACGACGCCAGATCGACCCGGTCTGGAAGGAGGTCGAAACCCACGGCGAGAGTTGGATCGAGAGCTGCCCGTTCCCGTTTTGGGGTAAGCGCGGAAGCAACAAGCCGGCGGTCGGCGATGCCCTCTTCAGGGCGACCGAGCTGGCGGTCGCCAGGGAGTCCGGCTCGCGGCCGAAATCGGTCTTTCAGATCGGCGGCGCCGGCGCCGTCGGCATCGCCAGTCTGCGCGGAATGCCGACCCTCCGGCGACTCAAGGCGGCGGGATTCTCGATCTGGCCGTTCGACCCGCCCGCCCTACCGCGCCTCGTCGAGATCTGGCCTCGGCTCTTCATGGGGGACGTCGTCAAGTCGCGGGAAGAGGCTCGCACCCGCTTCCTCGCCGAGCATCTGCCGGGGGTCCGAGGGAAAGTCCGGAACGCGGCGAAGGCGACCGATGACGCCTTCGACGCACTCGTCTCGGCGATGGCGATGGACCGGAGTCGACTCGCCCTCAGCAAGCTGGGTCGGGCCAGCGATCGGCGGACTCGCCTCGAAGGCGAGATCTGGCGCCCCGGCAAGTAGGGCGACCGACGATCCCGGCGACCCCAACCTCACGAAAGTTCGGTAAGGTCCCGCCATGCCGACTCCAATCAAGACGATCGTCAAGCGCACCGGCGAGGTCGTCCCTTTCGACCGCGAGAAGATCCGGGTCGCTATCTACAAGGCGACCGCCGCGGTGGGAAACCACGACCCGGAGCTCGCCGAGCGGGCGACCGATCAGGTCATCGCGGCGATGGCGGACGCTTACTCCGAAGATCTGCCGGCAACGGTCGAGGATATCCAGGACAT